>NZ_JBZYWH010000002.1:0-430416 GCF_058932745.1 Hymenobacter sp. FMD4 | reverse complement strand
CTTGGCTCAGACCAACACCGCTTTAGCTCGCCACCCAGGCTTAGAACGGCACCAAGGCGGTTACTCACCAAGCTGAGTTTGGCTTTGCGGTGTATCAGTTCGCTACGCAAGCCTATGAGTTGGCTGTCAGCAGTTCGGTGGACTGATCGACCGAGCGGTGGAGCTGGGGACGGCGTGGGCGCAAGAGCGAGTCCGTTTGGCTTTCCCCTGGCTTACGACCCAAAATACGTGGCAATTGGGCAACTGCTTTGCCTCCGCGTGGAAGTAAAAGCAGTTATCCTGAGCAGGCTCACAGTATCTCGGCCCGCGTTACCAGCGAAAAGCCGCTGCCGCTGAGCTGCACGAAGTACACACCCGCAGGCAGGGCATTGCGCGCCCAATCGACGCGGTGCCAACCGACCAGGGTTGGGCCTTGATGCAGGGTAGCTACCTGCTGCCCCAGTCCGTTTAGCACGCGCAGATGCACGGCTGCTGCAGCGGGCAGAAAGAACTCCACCGTGGCGGATTCCTGGATGGGATTAGGCGTGACAGGGTACAGCCTGGGCTCAGGACTGGAGGTGCGGTGCAGCACATAAGTATCGATCAGCACGCGGCGGCGCGTGTAGAACTGCAGCGTCAGGCTATCAGCGGTGGCATTGAGCAGCATGGCGCCGTAGTCCCCGGCAAAAGTTACTTGGCTATGCGGAGAACGAGTCGGGCGGATGCCGTAGATGCTGCGGCCGCCGAGGCCGTTGACGAAATAGGGCAGCCCGCCTACGTTGAGGCGCTCGTAGATGTGGTCGTGCCCAGTCAGCACCATGGAAGCGCCCCATTCTTTGAAGGGCCACTGCATCACGGGGGTGTTGCCGTGCCAGCCCGATGAGTGCGGTGCGTGGTGGAAATACACCACCCTCCACCGTTCCCGCGAGCTGGCCAGCTTGCTGCGGAGCCATTGGGCCTGCGCCGAAGTAGCACTTATGCCATCGGGCTCGGCCGGGTCGCTGTCGAGGGCGAAGAAGTGCACGTTGCCGCGCACGAAGTCGTAATAGCGGCCGTTGCCGGGCAGGGTAAAATAATGACGGTAGGCCTCGCCGTTGCGGGTGTAATAGTCGTGGTTGCCGAGCGAAGGAAAGAAGCGGTTGGTAGAGGCCCGGGGGCCGTAGCGGCCCTTATAGTTGCCGATGTATTCGTGGTAATACTGGCCGATGTTCTGGTCGATGGTGGTGGAGTCGCCCAGGTCGTAGTTGTTGTCGCCCAGCGTCAGGATGAATTCTGGATCCCAGCTTTTCACCAGGTTGGCCACGTCACGCTCGGCGGGCCCAGCGTAGCCGTAGTCACCGATGACGGCGAAGCGCTGCGCGTGACCAGTAAAGGCCAGCACCCACAGCACTGAAAGCAAAAACAACCGTTGCCAGAGGGAGCCAGCGCCAAACATTGTACTTGAGTTATGATAAATAGAAACGCTTGAGGGATTTTATCCTTCGCGCATCATCGGTAGACTTTTAGTACGAGATTCGCGCCCCTTTTACGGAATCGGGGCCTGTTTCGGCCGGCTACCTATCACGACCCGATTGCTACCTACGCAGCCATTGCATCCGCTCTTATCAGTTACCGACCTTCCAATTAACGGCATTATGCCCGCATTCCCAGCCCCTGTACCTTTCCAGGCAAGCTATTCTACTGCCCAGCTGCTAGTGACTTTTCAGCGCCTGCGCTAGCCGTCCAGGATTGGTAGCCGAATCTGACGACGCAGGCCCCCGACCACGCCGGTCGATGTAATCTAGGTGCTTGTCAGGTCCTTAAGCGCCTAGCTGACCTCATTCCCGTTTTGTGCCGCCAGCATGGGCATAGCCTTTCGCTGCGCCTCGGCCCAAGCGGGCAACTGATTCCCTGCTTTCTAGACAACACTTCTTACCACATCATGCCCAAAAACATTACGCGTCAATTACTCTTCCTTGCCTGTTTCGTGCTACTAACGGGGCGCGCCACGGCCGGCGACACCTTGGCTATTGCCCCGCGCTATTACCACATCGACCGGGTAAACCGCTTGATTCTGATCAATCAAAGAACCGCTGACATCAACACCAGCCTGCAGGCCTTCACGTCTACCCTGGATTTGGGCGAGGCGTACACCTTTACGCAGCCGGTGCAGCAGGTAGAAACCAACACTTTTTACGAAGTTCAGAACGCCGGCACCACCTACAAGCTGTACTTCACGCAACTGCCCATCGTGCGCATCGATACGCGTTATGAGATAGTGGACAGCCCCAGCGTGCTGGCGCAGCTTACGCTGACGGAGCCCAACGGCACGGTTACGCAATCCAACTTAGGTATTGAAATCCGCGGTGGTTACTCGCAGACCTACCCGAAGAAGTCGTACGAGTTGAGCTTCTGGGCCGATACGGTGGGGGCTACCTCGCGCGATGTGCGGCTGCTGAACATGCGCAACGACAACAAGTACAACCTGCAGGCTTTGTACAACGAGCCGCTACGCTTCCGCAGCAAAGTGACCAACGAGCTGTGGTTGGAGATGCACCAGCTCTACTACCAGGCTCAGGAGTCGGATGCTAAAGCCGGCATTTCGATGCAGTACGTGGAGGTGTTTGTAAACGAGCAGTACAAGGGCATATACGCGCTGAGCGAACGGGTGGACCGTAAGCAACTGAAGCTGAAGAAGTATAACAACGAAATCCTGGGCGAGCTGTACAAAGGCAGCGACTGGGGCGGCGCCGTAACCTTTACCGGCCTACCCCCCTTCGACAACACCAGCGACACGTGGGGCGGCTTCGAGTACAAGCACCCGGATGAGCAAATCGACTGGAACAACCTCTACAACTTCGTGGACTTCGTGATGCACAGCTCTGATGCGACGTTCTACAGCACGTACCAGCAGAAGTTTAAGCTGAGCAGCGCCGTAGATTATTACATCCTGCTGAACCTGGCCCGGGCTACCGACAACACCGGCAAAAACCTCTACATCGCCAAGTACAAGAAGAACGAGCCGTACTTCTACGTGCCGTGGGACCTGGACGGCGTGTTTGGCACCGATTGGGAGGGCCTGAACACGGGCAACGTCAACGACGTGCTCAGCAACGGCTTCTACGACCGCCTCAACCAGGACTGCTCGCCCACAGGCTTCCGCGCGGCGCTGCGCGCCCGCTGGCTGGCTCTGCGCGCCACCGTGCTGACGGAAGACCACATCATGGCGAAGTTCCAGGCGAACTACAACTACCTGGAAGCCAACAATGCCTATGCCCGCGAGCAGCTGGCCTGGAGCGCCTACCAGCACGCCCCGATGCAGCTGCCCTACATTGCCGGCTGGCTGCGCAACCGCCTTAGCTACCTCGATGGCGTGTTTGGCCAGCAGTGCGCACCGCTGACTGCTGCCAACCAGCAAGCCAGCACCAGCCAGCTTCAGCTGTACCCGAACCCCGCCAATGGCTACCTGATGGTGGAATTTAGCACCTCGGCTTCCGCCGACCTTAGCATCCGCGACCTGAGCGGCCGCGTGGTACTGCAGTCCAAGCTCAAGTCTGGCCCGAACCGCCTCGACATCGGCACCTTGCGCAAGGGCGTGTACGTGGTGACGGTGCAAAGCGCCTCGCTGGTACGCACCGAGAAGCTGATGGTAAACTAAGTTGCTACGCTTGCTAACTGAAGCAGGGCCGATTGCCGAGGGGCAGTCGGCCCTGTTTGGTTTTGGACTTATGCTGGTAAACTCGAGCAGTTCGGTACACATTCGGTTCTCTACGTTATCAGCCCGTCATGTCGAGCTTGTCGAGACATCTCGCGTGCTGATGTCTGAGAGTATCTTCACCGCATGAGCTTTTTCGTCTATATTTTGTCAAACCCTGCCCGCACCGTGCTCTACATCGGCGTGACAAATGACTTGGAGCGACGCTTGTATGAACATGGTCAGGGCTTAGGCGATGCTGGTAATTTCACGGGTCGTTATCAGTGCAACTTATTGGTATACTTCGAAATCGTCCCTAATGCGCCGCAGGCTATTACCAGGGAGAAGCAGCTAAAAACGTGGAGCCGCGCTAAGAAGGAATGGTTGATCAACACGCTCAATCCTAAGTGGGAATCGATTGATCCACGGACGTGGAATGGCTGATGGGGTTACTATCCGGCGTCAGCACGCGAGATGTCTCGACAAGCTCGACATGACGGGCTGATTAAGGGCATGCCGTTCAACCCCAAAAAACCGCGTTTCTGGTACCACGGAGCTTACCGAAAATGGCTCAAATCAGCAACCCGATTTCGGAGGCTTTACCACTGGGTTTAGCTATGTGGATAACTTCTAAAAAACCGCCCGTGCGGGGGCATCAGCGCATTGTGGAAAACTTTCTGCTGAGTTAAGACTTGAGGTGAGCACAGCAGCCGGCTATATTCCGCTCATCATCGGCGCGGGCCCGGGAGTTCTTGTGAGTTAATCGACTGATTCCTGACCTCCTGAGCCCGCGCCCCTGTATATTCTTCATTTCCACACCGCTACAAGTTCGCACCGCCTATGTTGGTAATTAAACGCGACGGCCGGCGCGAGTCCGTCAAGTTCGATAAGGTTACGGCTCGCATCGAGAAGCTCTGTTACGGGCTGAACATGATTTACGTCTCGCCCATCGAGGTGGCCAAGAAGGTCATCGACGGGATTTACGACGGCGTAACCACCGTAGAACTGGATAACCTGGCGGCCGAAACCGCCGCTTCGCTCACCACCAAGCACCCCGACTACGCCATCCTGGCGGCGCGCATTGCGGTGAGCAACTTACACAAGGTGACTTCGAAGTCGTTCAGCAGCACCATGAAGCGGCTGTACACCTACGAGGACCCCAAGAACGGCGACAACGCTTCGCTCATTGCCCGCGACGTGTGGGAGGTGGTGCACAAGCACGCCGCGCAGCTCGACTCGGCCATCATCTACGACCGCGACTACAACTACGACTACTTCGGCTTCAAGACGCTGGAGCGCTCCTACCTGCTGCGCCTCGACGGCAAGGTGGTGGAACGCCCCCAGCACATGCTGATGCGCGTGGCCGTGGGCATTCACAAGCACGACATCGAGCAGGCCATCGAGACCTACAACCTGATGTCGGAGCGGTGGTTTACGCACGCTACGCCTACCCTCTTCAACGCGGGCACGCCCAAGCCGCAGCTGAGCTCCTGCTTCCTGCTCACGATGAAGGACGACTCCATCGAGGGCATTTACGACACGCTCAAGAACTGCGCGCTGATCTCGCAGAGCGCGGGCGGCATCGGGCTGGCCGTGCACAATGTGCGCGCCACCGGCTCGTACATCAAGGGCACCAACGGCACCTCTAACGGCCTTGTGCCCATGCTGAAGGTGTTCAACGACACAGCCCGCTACGTGGATCAGGGCGGCGGCAAGCGCAAGGGCGCTTTCGCCATCTACATTGAGCCCTGGCACTCGGATATCTTCGACTTCCTGGACCTGAAGAAAAACCACGGCAAGGAGGAAAACCGCGCCCGCGACCTGTTCTACGCCCTGTGGGTGAACGACTTGTTCATGAAGCGCGTGGAGGCCAACGATGTGTGGACGCTGATGTGCCCCCACGAGTGCCCCGGACTGGATACTACCTGGGGCGAGGACTTCGAGCGCCTGTACCAGAAATACGAGCGTGAAGGCCGCGGCCGCAAGACCATCAAGGCGCAGGACCTATGGTTTGCCATCCTGGAAAGCCAAACGGAGACGGGCACGCCTTACATGCTGTTTAAGGACGCGGCCAACCGCAAGTCCAATCAGCAGAACCTGGGCACCATCAAGTCGTCGAACCTGTGCACCGAGATTATCGAGTACACCGACGCCGATGAAATTGCGGTGTGCAACCTTGCCTCGCTGGCGCTGCCGCGCTACGTATCGGAGAAAGACGGTAAGGCCTTCTTCGACCACCAGCGCCTGTACGAGGTGACGTACCACGCCACCAAGAACCTGAACAAGGTTATCGACATCAACTACTACCCCGTGCCGGAAGCGGAGCGCTCCAACCGCCGCCACCGTCCCATCGGCCTCGGGGTGCAGGGCCTGGCCGATACCTTTATCGCGCTACGCATGCCTTTCGAAAGCGAAGAGGCGGCGGGCCTGAACAAGGACATCTTCGAGACCATCTACTTCGCGGCCGTGACGGCCTCCAAGGACCTCGCTAAGCGCGACGGGTACTACGAGACCTTCCCTGGCTCGCCCATCAGCAAGGGCCAGTTCCAATTCGATATGTGGGGCGTGACCCCGGAATCGGGCCGCTGGGACTGGGAAAGCCTACGCAAGGAGGTGATGGAGCACGGTGTGCGCAACTCGCTGCTGGTGGCACCCATGCCCACGGCTTCCACGGCCCAGATACTCGGCAACAACGAGTCGTTTGAGCCTTACACCTCCAACATCTACGTGCGCCGCGTGCTCAGCGGGGAGTTTATGGTGGTGAACAAGCACCTGCTCAAGGACCTGGTGAAGCTGGGCCTGTGGAACGACCAGATGAAGCAGGAAATCATTGCCGCCAACGGCTCGGTGCAAAACATTCCGAGCATTCCGCAGCACATCAAGGACCTGTACAAGACGGTGTGGGAAATCTCGCAGCGCACCATCATCGACATGGCCGCTGACCGCGGGGCTTACATCTGCCAGAGCCAGAGCCTGAACTTGCACGTGCAGAACCCCAACTTCGGCAAGCTGACTTCCATGCACTTCCACAGCTGGAAGCGCGGCCTGAAGACCGGCATGTACTACCTGCGCACCAAAGCCGCCGCCGACGCTATCAAGTTCACGGTGCAGAAGCAAGCCGCTGAAACGCTGGAGCCGGTGTACGCCGAGGACCAGAACCGCAGCGACATGGCCTGCTCACTGGATAACCCGGACGCTTGCGAGGCTTGCGGGTCTTAAAAGCTTAGCATTATATCCACGAAATGAGGGGGCGTCTTTCTAAAAAGGCTGCCCCCTTTTTATGAAATTTCGTCATGAATTTGAATATCAAACTGGCTCTTGACAGGGTCTCTAAAGAGTACAACGATGATAAGACATTCGTAAAATTGCCTTACGAATTAGCCTTTATCAAAAATAACAATGGAGAGTGGGTGAAGTCACTGGAGGAGGACATAACAAATGATAGGTACAACCAAGGCCCTATCCAAATTTGTGAGATTCCTAAAACAAATCACCATATACGTCCAGGCGCGCATCTGTCAATCGAAGACGCTGTTTATTATACAGCATTGGTAGGTGAGGCTTATGAACACATACACAATGCCACCGTATGGGCAAGAGACAGATACGATTATTCACACAACCTTTCAGGCAACAAAGAGTCAGTAAAATGGATTAGAGATAATTTCGTTGAATGGAAAAACTTTAGACGCAAATCTCTTGAAAAAATAAGTCAAGGATATAACTATGTTGTTATCGCAGATATATCAGGTTTTTATGAAAACATCAATATACAGACTCTTACTTACGATTTGAAACAGTGCGGTGTTCCTGATGCTGTAGCCAATAAGATATCTTCTTGTCTAAATCATTGGGCTCAAAACCACGGCAAAGGTCTTCCCCAAGGCTACAATGCTTCCCACATACTAGCGAAGCTGTATCTAAATTCAACTGACATTCGCTTGAAAGATGACGGGTATATTCATTTTAGATATGTTGACGATATCCGTATCTTTTGCAAGAGCAAGACAGAGGCTAAACAGGCTTTGATTATGCTTACTGCTTTGTTGCGGGATAGAGGACTTAATCTACAAACAAGCAAAACCAAAATTCTATTTGGAGAAGCCGCCATAAAACACATTGACGGTGTCCAGCCTATTATAGAAGAGATTCTTGCAGAGATAAGCAAACTCGATTCCGAAGAAAAACTTAAGATAGAGCAGGAGCGGAAGGTATCAGAGACGAAACCAGTGGAGAAGACCGAGATAGTTCAGAACTCTTCATCTGGTACGAGCTTTGAGCACTTGGTGCCTATTTTCATCGGGTCAATGCAGGCTGCCAGCAATTCATATGAAGATGAACTGCCGGCGGGCTTACAAGAACCAGAGCTAGAAATATTAGAAGTCGGTTCTTATTGTAACTTCGAAGCAGTTGCGGATAATACTATTGCTGCTGAATTCGAGTTAGTATCCTCCGAAGTAAAGGCGGCCAAGGCCAATAATGAAGAAAGTTCTGGTGTAGAGACAAAGCAGGCAGAATCTTCGGGCACTGGCTACAACTCTGACCCGGAGACAGTAGATATATCTATCATAAAACGAACTTTCCAAGCTTTTTTCATCAACATAGAACCTTCTTATTTCGACAAAACGCTTTTTAGGTTCTTACTAAAGCGACTTGCAAATGCAATAGATGCATTTGCGGTTGATTACTGCAAAGCCTTATTTGAGGCACATCCCGAAGAAACATCTACTATACTCAAGTACTTTAAAGACGTAGACGCTCTTGAAGATGCGTTTACCTCAATAGAAAGCTTTTTACTTTCAAGCGAAGCCATATACCATTATCAAAACTACCAGATAGTAGAGTGGTTAGATGGGATTGAGGAATCATCCCCCAATGAAACAGTAATTACACTAATCCGGAAGTGGGCACTTGACAACACCAAACCATACTATTTAAAAGCAATATGCAGAAAATACTTTTGCAGATTTGCTTCTGTTGGCGACTTAGAAGTATTTGAAAAAATCTGCAAAGAAACAACTGACAAAATTGAGCAATCTGAAATGATATGTTTCCTGCAAAAAATGGAGAAAAACAGACGTAACTCAACATATTCAAGAATAGAGAGGAAGAGCATACTTAATAAGTCTGCTATTATTTATGTAAAATCATTAGATGCCACTCTAAAAACATCTTAACCGCTTGACCCAGAAGCAGAAAGCCGCCGCAGCTCCTGCGGCGGCTTTTTGCTTCTTTAGCACTATGAAATTGCTGCGCCTTGGGTTGCTGCTGGGCTTACTGACAGGCTGCGATAAATCAACTACGACGGAAACCATTGCTACCACCCCCATCATCGAGCCGGAGGTAGCCGCTTGCGCGCTGCCAGTGTACGACTTGGCGCAGCTTCGGCCGCAAGAGAACCAGCGTCTCGACTCGGTGCAGGTGGCGCGTTTGTGCCAGCAAGACGTGGGCTTGCGCCGCGTTCTGGAATCCTATTACAGCGAGGAGCACGTCTACGCGCTCGATACGGTACGCTGCGCCGGCTTGGTGCTGCTCACGGTGTACCACGTAGACGAATCCGGTCATCATGACTTGTACTACATCACCTTAGACTCGGCCGGGCAGCGAGTGCAGCAGGTGGAGCTGGTGGCCGCGTGGGGCAGCGACGGCGGCTGGTCAGGCAAAACCACGATGCAGCGTCGCGGCCGGCGCCTGCGGGTAACGTCTGTAGACAAAATGGAAGACGAAACCAGTAACGACTTGTTCTACACCCATACAAAGGATTCGCTGGTGGCAGACTACCACCTTGGCCCAGCTGGGCAGCTCGTGCTGACCCGTGTGGACAGCGCCCGGCAAATAGTGCACAACCGCAGAAGCAATTGAGTATCGCAGCCGCCGCAGCTCCTGCCGCGGCTTTTTTGCTTCCATCCTTGATGCAACGGCTACCGCTTTGTCTGTTTAGAAGGTTGCGAGGTTCTGCTTGCCCAGCTAGGCTTGGCGGCGGAATGGATTTTGGGCACTTTAGCTTTCCGCAGCCACTGCGTAGCGGCCCGCACTTTAGCGTCTTGGGTTAGGTTGGCAAAATCATCGCCGCCGTTGATGGGCACGTCGGGCGTTACCTGGTCGGGGTAGACTTGGCCGTTGCGGTCGGCTTCCTGTTGGGTGGCGATGGTCAGGCCCGAGTTGCCGGGCAGCGGAAAGCCTTCGTTGGCGGTGGTGGCGCCGTAGGTGGACTCGCCGAAAAACCGGGTACCGGGCCGGCCTTTGAGGCTAATGGCCACAATCTCGCCCGCGCTGGCCGTGCGGCCGCTGAGCAGCACCGCTACCGGTAGCGGGCGCCGGGGCCCGGGGCAGCGGGCTGGCAGTTTGCTGAAGGCCGTGGTGTCTACGTACAGGTTGCCGCCGCGCAGCTGCCATTGCTCCTGCGGCCGCCCGTCCTTGTCGACGTAGCCGCCGAGGGGCCCATCGCCGATGATGGGGGCTAGGCCGGCGAGCATGGGATGCATGGCCCCGCCGGGATTCAGGCGTAGATCGATAATCCAGCCGCGAAGGCGGGCGGGCTCGATGCGGCAGAGCGAGTCGCGCAGGGCCTGGGCCAGCGCCTGTACGTCGGCCAGGCTGCGCACCTGCATGCCCGGCACGAGCACGTAGCCCACCTGCTGGGGGAGGAGGCGCACCCGCACCCCGGGCTTCTTTTTCAGCTCGGCCTTGACGGCTTCGTTGGTGTAAGCTGGGCGCGGCTTTTTCCAAGCATAGGTGCCGCCCCGGTAGCTAAGCCAGCCGTGGGTATCGTTCAGCTGCTCAAAGAGGTAAGGGTACACGGGCAGCACTTCGCGGATGGATTGGGCGCCGCGGGCCTTTTCGTACACGGCGCTTTGGAGCTGGTTCCAGTCCACTTTGTCGCGCTGCAGGGCGTGCTGGCGCAGCAGCGTCAGGCTTTGATCAAGGTACTGCTTAACGGAATCGGCTATCTGGTAAGGATTGTTCTGGCTGTTGGCTACGTGAGCCCCGCCGAATAATAGGGCCAGGATACAGGCTTTCTTCATCTGGTAAAAGTAGCCGACTGAGGCATAATCGGGCTGGCAACCCGAGTTGGGCGCGCCGGCATAGGTGCGCTTTTAGCGCCGCATAACTTGGGGCCTGCTATGAAGTAGAACTTGTGGCTGCACTGCCGCCCTAGCGGCAGCCGAAACCGCGCCGTTCGGCAGTTGCGGTTGTAACGAAAGCCGCGGCAGCTCCTGCCGCGGCTTTTCTGCTTCTTGGCCTAATGAAACTGCTACGCCTAGGTTCGCTTTTGTTGCTGCTCAGCAGCGTCAATGTCTTCGGTCAGGCTAAGAAGACTGTCCCGAAGGCGTCGCCTACGCCGTTGCAGTTGCTGCAAGGCACTTGGATTGCGGGCGAGGAGGAAGGGTTTGAGGTAAAAGGCAGCCAGCTGAATAGCTTCCTGCATCCTACCCCGCGAGTACCTTTACGACTCGTGGGCGACTCTCTGTTTCTGGACTACGGCAAACAATCCGTGACCAGAAACCGGGTACTGAAGCTGGACCGGGACAGCTTGGTCATCCGCTACACCGACGGCACCGTGCGCCGGTATTACCGGAGCAGGTAGTTCTGATCTGACTTCCCAACTGGCGCGGCTTTGATGTAGCGTAATGCGTGGTCAGCTGCAAATTCAGGTAATTAACTGAGCAGTCGGCGGGCGGGCAATAACCTCGATGTCGCGCCGCAGATTCTGCTCAGGAATCACCACTTTGCGTTTGCTATGTCAGACTCTATTCTTCACCTCGTGGGGCAGGCGCACGCGCTGACCGAGGCAGCGGCCGCTACCGAAACGGAGGCCACGCAGCGCAAGCAGCTCATCCTAGCCGATCTGTCGCTGCACCTGGTACAAGCTGCCCTGCGCCAGCCCCGCCCCGAGCCAGCCGAGCTGCGCCGCTACCTGTTCTCCATCCTCACCCTGGCCGATGGTTTCGTCGATGAACTCGACCTAAAAGCCATGGCCGAGACCCTGTTGCCTGGGCCGCCGGCAGAGCAGACCGGGGCCTAATCGAAGGCAGCTATCCTGCTCCCTCAGCCAGTACGGGTTATCAGCCTATGCCTGGCCAGTCGCACAGCTACGGAGCACATTCGGGCAGAAGTAATCTGAAGTGACCTATGAAGCTCCGACTCGCCCCGCAGGAGAAGCATGGATTACCTGGTGACTCAACTGGTTCGTCTTGTTTGTCTGGGTTACAGTAGTCAATCTAATTGCCGTAGCGGTGCTGCTTTACCAGCAAGGACACATACCAGCCGAAGAACTATGAACTTTTGCTGCCGATCCAGATGAAGCAGGACAGACTATATGGCATTGGTACAATAGCCAAAAATCCGCTCTCAGCTTCAGCTTCGTGCCTGGCACACTGCTATATTGAGGGGCTACTCTCAGCGCTATGATGCCTTTCTTCAAGACTATATCCGGGTTGGCAACACTGCTCGGCCTGAGTTGGCAGGCCGCCGCGCAGGTGGCGCCCCCTACCCTGCCAGCCCGCACCCTGCTCACCCAAGTCGATACCGTGGCGGCGCTGCAAGAGCTGTTTGCGCGGAAGCGCAAGAACAGCGGTTATTTTCTGGCAGCTACGCCGGTCATGTTTGGGGTGAGCGTGGTGGGCATGGGCGTGGGGGCCGTGGCCGCGCTGGATGGCAGCACGCCCAATATGGCTCCGCCTTTGATAATCCTTGGGAGCGGAATTACTGGCACCGTCATGCTACTCAACCGCTACACCCGCTACACCCGAGGCAGTGAGCGGGAGGTAATAAGCAAGTACGAGCGTAAGCATCGTTTGCCTGGGTGGACCAAGCGCCAACTTCAGCAGCAAGTGCTGCGGCCGCAATAACGCCTGGCACGGATCGGCAAGCTGGCACTGCGCTGCTTGGATAATACAGCCTATCAAGCGACGTTCGCCCTTCTAATGAGCGAGGCGCAGCCTCCCGGCATGGCAGGCACGAGTTACAAACTCGCGCCAGATTAGGGCCTGTTTAGGCCAGTTTGAAGATTGCTGACGCAGACAATACCTGCGCTTCCCCAAGCTGCCGCAGCCTCTGCGGCGGCTTTTTTGCTGGTTGGCTCACACTGTTACTTCTCCCGTCACGCGGTGACCTGTTGAACCGGCTTCTGAACTCGACTTGGGAAGCTCAGTCGTAGAAACAGCAGGATGTACAACACGTCGATGAATACTGGAAAGACGGAGCCAGGACCTTGGTACAAGGCATTGCCGAAATAGTTATCCGACGTTCGAATGTCCAGAAAGGCGTACATGCCATGCATGAGCACCAGAGTCCTGGCTACCCATACTTTTTTATCCTCGTCTTCCGCCAGCAGACCAATGATGATGATCAGCGCGCCGATCGTGCACATGTGCAGGAACACCCAGGACATGGCGTCATCATAATGGGGAGAAGCCAGCAAGGCGGCTGGCACCTTAAACTCCGCCATTCCCTGCCTCACGCCCTTTGCAAGCATGCTGCCGGCCATGAGTATGTTCAGCGTGCCGACGAAAATACAAGTTGCTTTAAAGCTAGAAAGCAATTGGAGGTAGCGCATAAACCCAAGATTTAAGAGCAACGGAAGCTACTCATTGGCTCTTGAATTGTCAAAGGCGACCTGCGCCGGCCTTGCTGGCGCCAGCCAGGGACCGGCTACTTATCACATGATTATGCGGGTCGGGCAGCCCGGTTCAGGCATTCTTCTTGCAAAGAATCGGACAACCTTCTCTCAAATTTCCATGAACCACTCCTCCCGCGTACTTCTCTTTTCGGCCGTGGCGGCCCTGTCGTTTACCAGCTGCCGGAAGACGGCCCCGGAGCCCACTGCCAGCTTCGCCCACACCTACGTTTTCCAGACCGTTCAGGGCATCAATCCGCCCGAGGTAGTACGGCAAGAGCAGCCGGCCAACCGGCTCAGCGGCTCGGCACTGTTGAACAGCACGGATTTGGAACTGACCGTGGCTACTTCCGGCGAAGAAGACCTGAAGTTCAGCATTGCCCGCATGCAGCTTTCGGGCAGCCTGACGGGACAGTACGACCTGGCCGAACCCGAGTTCAATAAAGCTGGAGCTGCCGTTACCTACACGTATCAGAATACGGCGGGCAGTGCTCCGCAGGCGCGTGTGTACAGCAATCAGCCGGGAGCTACCTTCCCTACCAGTGGCTCGATACAAATCACTCAGTACAACGAAAAGACCCGCCGCATCAGCGGAAACTACCACGTTAGCTTCTCGTTTGTGCCCAATCCGAAGGCACCAACCGCCAACGGCCCAACCGACCGGCAGATTCTCCTTACCGGCCAATTTGAGAACGTAAAATTATTGCCGTAACAAGCTCAGCCGAGGGTCTGCCGATTTATGTTCGATGGCAAATGAATTTGAGGTGCTGGTCACCTATGCAGACTACCGCCAAGGGTTCGTCGCTGAAATTTGGTTGAGCAACCTCCACGTGGCAGAGGTCTACCTAGATGCGAATCACCAGAAGCACATCGACATATTTCACCTGGAAACTGACGTCTTATCGCTACCCTTTTCCGCTTTCTTGTTGGCTTTGCAACGCGCCGATGAGCAGCTACGGCTAGAATAGGGCGAGCGGCAGCCAGCAGCCTTTCCCCTCGTGCTGGCAGCGGCAGATACAACACGGCCGGCTTCTGCTTCGCGCTGAAGCCCGCTGTGCCTTTCAAAGACTACCGATTGGTAACAGCCGTGGCCCCGCCCCAGCGGCAGGCCGGCACTGCCCCGCTGCTCTAAATTCAATGTTTGCTTAACAAACAGGCACGAGTTGTCGACCCGCGCTAGTCGTGTGATAAAGAGCTAAGCTTCCTGAAGCCACTGCAGCTACTGCGGTGGCTTTTTGCTTCTTGGTCCCATGAAGCTGCTGCGCCTTTTGATGCTGCTGTCCCCGTTGGGTATGCCCTGCAACTCGTGGGCACAAACTACTCCTACCAACCCAACTCCGCCGACGCCTTATGAGCTATTCCAAGGTGTTTGGATATACAACTCGGAAGCCGGTAAAATTTGGGTAATTGGGCATCACCTATTCTTTGATGCCGAGAGAAAAAAAGCCCTTTGGGTACAGCATCAATATGAAAACGCTCACCATTGACAGGGACGGCGTGCCCGACAAAAGGCGCCTGCTGAAACTGACGGCAGATAGCTTGGTGTACGTCACTTCCGACGGCCAAGTGGTACGGGCTGCATAAGCGGAAATAGCAACCGTCAGCAGCCCGAATCGGTGAGTGTAAGACGGCGCTTGGTTGCGTGGAGCTAGACTTGATAGAAGCATAACGAAGGGTTACCACAGGCGCAACACTGACGCCGGACCTTTGTGGCGGTCGGGGCGCAAGGCGCTGCGGCTGGCTTTCCATCGTCAACCCAACCCTTCTGAAACTATGAAAACGCTCCTGCAAACTGCCGCTTTATTTGGCCTGCTCCTGATGGGTGCAAGCCGCACCGTCACTGCCCAAGGTCCAGCCCCCACTAGCCAGCCCGTATCGGTGGAGCAGGTGGGCGAGTGCGTGTACGTGGTCCGGGTGAGCAACCCAGCCCAACTGCCGGGTCAGCTGCAGCTAGTACGCACCGCCGACGGGACTGTGCTACACCACAAAGCCAGCACCGCGGCCGCCTTTGGTGAAAAGCTGAACGTCAGCCAATTGAACGACGGCCAGTACACCGTGGTGGTGAAGCTGGGCCGGGAAACGCACCGCTTCGCCCTGGACCTGCGCACGACGCAGCTACGCCGCGCCAGCCTCATCAGCCTGGCCACGCCTGGCCGCTAGCTTACGAGCCGGCAACAGGCGGGTAATGAGCCGAAGCCAATCACACCGCCCCGGACGAGTTCGACGGAGTGCCGGGCATGGTGCAACAACAGCATCTGCCTATCCTAGATTCGACCTTGCAAGCACTAGCCGAGGAGCAGCGCCAGCACTACCTGAAAGGCGTCGCGAAGTCATCCAAAATCTATTTTCTGCAGAACACCATTTTCGCCAAAATATGCAATGGCTGGGAGGCATCGCCGACGCGAAAAGCGCGCCCATTGGGTTACATCAACGCCCTGTCTTATAAGCAGTAAGACAGGAATACTTAACCCTTACCACTTCCTCTCAACGCCATGAAAACACTACCAAAATCAGCCCCTGGGCTCTTCCTTTTGGCTGCCTGCGCCGGCCTTGGCTTCAGCCCAGCCGCGCAGGCCGCAACAGGCATTCCCCAACCCGTCTACGTGGATCAGGTTGCCGACTTTACCTACGTGGTGCGGGTGAGCAACCCCAAGCTGCAGTGGGGCATAGTCAAGCTAATGCGCGTGCGCGACGGCGCTACCCTGCACTGGAGCGGCAGTTACCAGCCGTCGTTTGGGCAGAAGCTCAACATGCGTGACCTACCCGATGGTCAGTACGCCCTCGTGGTGAAAGTAGGCAAGGAGGTGTATCGCTATATGCTGGATATGCACACCACCGTGCAGCGCTCGGCTCGTATGGGCACCGTGACGGTTACAGCCATGGCCAACCCAACCGATTAGGTCCGCTGGGGTCTTGATTTGGATGCGAATTTCTTAGCGCCACCGCCCACAGCGGTGGCGCTTTTTGATGCCGTAGTTTATAGCTTATCAGCCCCTAACTGGCGTGGGCTTAGCGCGGCACACCTACTCACCTTCAGGTCAGAACACCATGACCGCCCACGGCTATCGAAAGCTGAAAACTCAACTTAAGGTGCAAGACATGAGAAAAGCCAAGCGCCGCCTGCTAGCAGGTGGCGCTTGGCTTACTACAAATTCCTGTTCACTCTGCTGACAAGCTGTTTTATAGATGTAAAAAACGCTCGTATAGATATTTCTGTTGGATAATAACCTGTGCTGAGGCCAGGTGTTGGGTTTTGCCTTGGGAGTAGCTTTCCCAGACGTTTTGCGGCGGCTCATCCAGCTTGACCTCAGCGGACAGTTGGCCATTTTCTTCCATTATACTGGCCGTGGCTATTGTGCCGGTTAGCGTCTGTGTTTGTTGCAGCTTGTCATCGGTGAGGCTGATGCGCACTTGCTGGCCAACCCGCACCTGCGAGGCCAGGCTTGGGGTAAAGCGAATACGCGTACAATTTTCGGTTGAGTGGGGCTGAATAGTAAGCTGCTGGTTGTTTGTCTGACCAGCCAGATTAACCCGGCCCGCGATAGGCGCGGTAACGGCCAGTTCGGCCGAGCCCTGCCGCACGATGGCCAGCAGCTCGTTTTGCTGCACCATCTCGCCGTGCTGCACGCGTAGCAGCACCGCGCTTGACGGCCCCGGCAACGGAACAGCCACTTGATGAATACCAAGCGTCAGTACGGCAGTGCCATTAACGGTGCTCGGATAAGGCTGCAGACCTGCCACCACCAGCAGTAACAAGGTACAGCCCAGCAACAGCAGGTTGCCCCGACGAATTACCCAGCTCGGCGGTGTATCTAAGATCAGTTTGACCTCTTGACTCAATCCCGTTGTCTTGGGAGAAGCAATGGCAGTACTCATATTCGTGGGTAGAAAAAGCAAGCTAAAACCGGTAGTTAGGCCCCCAACTCAAGCTGGTTCTTGACCAAGTTGAAGTAAAAGCCACGGCGCTGAATCAGCTCGGTGTGGTCGCCTACTTCCACAATCCGGCCGTTTTCCAGCACGATAATCTGGTCGGCGTTCTTTACCGTGCTGAGGCGGTGCGCAATGACCACCACGGTCTTCTCCTGAAAGAAGCGGTCCAGGTTTTCGCTGATGATGCGCTCATTTTTGGCATCCAGAGCACTGGTAGCCTCGTCGAAAAACAAGAACATTGGGTCCTTGTACACGGCGCGGGCAATCAGAATGCGCTGTTTTTGCCCAGTGCTCAGCCCCAACCCGTTTTGCCCGATGCGGGTGTTGTAGCGGAGCGGAAGGTTCTCGATGTACTCGCGGATATTGGCTATTTCCACCGCGTGCAGCACCCGATCCAGGTCGACTTCCTCTTCCCTGACGGCGATGTTGTTGATGATGGTATCGTTGAAGATGTAGCCTTCCTGCATCACAGCTCCGCACTTGTCACGCCAGCTGCTGTGGCCAAAGGAAGCAAGCGACTGGTTTCCGACCGTAATAGCGCCTTCCACGGGTTCGTAAAACCTGAGCAGCAACTTCAGCAGAGTGGTTTTGCCGCTGCCACTGGCGCCCACGATGGCCGTGACCTTCTGGTGAGGAATAGTCAGGCTGATGTTTTGCAGCGCCGGATTGGAGCCGCTGTCGTACTTGAAAGTCAGGTTTTGCAGGCGTATGTCGCCGGCCGGCACGGGAAGCCCCTCGCCCACCAAAGCTTCTTCGTCGTCTTTGCGGTGTATCTCGTTGATGCGCCCAATGCTGAGCCGCGCGTCCTGCCAAGATTTGATGAATTCCACGATCTGCAGGATGGGGCCGTTCAGCTGACCCACGATGTAGGAAATGGAAAGCATCACCCCGAGCGTAAGCTGGCCGGTAAGCACGAGCCGGGCAGCCAGGAAGGTTATCAGGATGTTCTTGAGCTCGTTGATGAGCGAGGCACCGCTTGACTGCAGCTGGCTCAGCTTCAGGCTTTCCTGGCTGGTTTGGAACAGCTTCACCTGCAGCATTTCCCATTGCCAACGCTTGCGCTGTTCAGCGTTGTGGAGCTTGATTTCCTGCATGCCATGAATCATCTCCAGGTTTTTCTCGTGCTGCTGCGAGAGTTGGCTGAAGCGCTTGAAGTCCAGCTTGGCCCGGTGGCTCATAAAGAACAGCACCCAGCCGAGGTACATGACGCTGAACACCAGGAATATGAGGAAGATCAGCGGGTTATAGAGCAGCAGCACTACTCCGAAGACTAGCAGACTGATAAAGGAGAAGACCACGTTAAGGGTGCCCGACGTCAGAAACAGCTCCACGCGCTGGTGGTCGCCGATGCGCTGCAGGATGTCCCCGGTCATCTTCACGTCGAAGTAACCCAGCGGCAGCTTCATGAGCTTGATGAAGAAGTCGGAAAGCAGGTTGATGTTGATCCGACTACTGAGGTGAATCAGGATGTGGCTGCGTAATAGCTCCGTCAGGGTCTTGCCCAGAAAGAGCAGCAGCTGGGCCAGCAGAATCAGGTGAACGAAGTTCAGATTATGCTGCTGAATGCCGATATCGACCAGGCTCTGGGTAAGGAAGGGGAACAGCAGCTGCAGCAGGCTGCCTACCACCAGCCCAACGAAGAGCTGCAGCAGGAGTTGCTTGTACTTAAGCAGGTACTTGGAGATGAAACGTACGCTCTCGGCGTGCTCGTCTACGTCGGACTGCGCTTGCTCGAAGGTTGGCGTCTTATCCAGTGTCAGCACTACGCCTTCTTCGTCGGCTACGGCCCAGTTCTTCAGGAACTCCTCCCGGCTGTAGGTAATAAGCCCGTGTGCCGGGTCCGACACATAGACTTTGTCTTTCTTGACTTTGTAAACAATTACAAAGTGTCGCTGGCGCCAGTACGCAATGCAGGGAAACGGGGCCCGCTGCTTTAGCGCGTCAAAGTTGATCTTGATGCCTTGGGTTTGGAAGCCTACCTGCTTGGCTGCCTCGCTGAGGCCCCGCAGGCTGGAGCCGGCCCGGGTGGTGTTGGAAAGCTTGCGGAAATAATCCAGCGAAAACATCTTCCCGTAGTACTTGCTGATGATGCGCAAGCAGGTAGGGCCGCAGTCCATTTCGTCGTATTGCGGGTAGTGCGGAAAGGTGCTAAACATAGGGCAAGGGATTGACGAACGACGACTCGAATAAGCGGAGCGGATGCTAGGCCGGCAGCTGAGGAGTGCCGGCAGGCCGGTTTAGGCTGACACAGCTTGCTGGGCTAGTAAGGAGGTGTAGTACTTGCGCAGGAAGCCGTAGAGCACGAATTCATAGACGCGCTGGCGGGTGCGGAAAAAGCGGTTGACGTGCATGTGCACTAGGCTGTCGAGGAAGGTGGTGCGGGGAGTTCCGTCGGCGAGCAGTTCCGCCACGTCGGCAGCCAGGGCCGCGTTGCGCTCGTGCACGAGGCGGGCCACATCCGCGGCCAGGGCCGGGTGATGACTCCCTGCCAGAAAGCCCACGATGGCAGCTCGTTGGTCCCGGAATTTCTTGTCCAGGATGCGCGCCGGCGTGCCCGTGGCATTGAACTCGCGGGTGAAGTGACCATGAACCCTCTCCACGAAGGCCTTGCGCTCTGCCAGGTTCAAGCCGAACAGGTCGAAGTAGCCATCGATGGAGGCCAAGCAGGCCAGCCACCGGGTTTCTTCCTTGGGTTCCCGGGTCAAGCGCTGCAGCAGGCGTACGCACAGGCGGCTATCCTGGAAGAAGATATTTTCCATGGGCTCGATCTTCTCGAACCCGTAACGCTCCAGTTCGCGCTGATAGGTGTCCATGGCCACCTTCCAAACCACCTTCTGCTCCTTCAGCTGCTCCAGCACGGGGTACAGCTCATTAAACACTTCGTCGTAGCGGTGGGCATCGAGCAGGTGCAGCCGCAGACGTATGTGGAACTTCGGATCGGAGTAGCGGATAAAGAACCACTTATCGATCGTGCCGGCCGCCTGTAGCTTGTCAAGCAGACCGCGCAGGCGCAGCAGCAAGTGGTCGGCATTCTTGAAGCCGGTGTACAGGTTGAAGTACAGCCATTCGCTGCCGGGCAGGTACTCGCGCTGCACTGGCGAGGCGGCGGGCCGGTGGCGGAAGGCCGGGGTAACGGCTGCGGCTTCGCGACGGAAGAAAAACAGCGTTTCGTTATTGAAGGCAGCGGCTTGGCCGTTGGTTACCAGGGGACGTAGCTCTGCGAAGAGAACCTCCGTAATCATCACCTGCGGCATGTCCTTCACCTCGTCCACAAAGGCCTGCAGCAGCAAGGGGCTGTCGGCTTTGATGATGAGCTCGTTGTCGCCCTTGGCAATGGAGAACACCGCCGGCAGGCCGTGTTGGCGGGCGAAGGCGGCAAAGGCGGCTGGCAGCTTAGCGTCGGAGGCCTGCAGCACGGGCGCCAGCTCCTGCTGGGTAAACAGCCAGGAGGCCCGCTTCAGAATGACGTTGCCGTACGTGACACGGGGCAGGTGCTTGAAGAGCTTGCGCAGTGCTTCCAGCTCCAGCATGCAGCCGGCTTGCCCGTTCAGCTCCTGCATGTCGCAGAGGAAGTGATAGAGCGGCAGGCTCTTGCCATTGCCGTAGTAGTGCGCGTTGGTAAGATAGGGCAGCACCTCCCGCTGGTGCCGCTGCGAAAACAGCACCAAGCGGTTGTCGCGAATGCAGAGCATCAGGTCCTCGATGAGCAGTTGCTGCTCAGGGGCCAGCGTGCTGCCAGCCAGGTAAGGAATTTCATAGTGGCGCAGGGCCGGCCGTTGCAGCACGTTGCCGAGCCGCGCCTGCGGCAGGTGGGTGATTTCAGCCACCAGTTTATCGGGGTGAGCCGCCGTTTCGGCCGCCACTACATCCTGCAGCAGGCTGTACATATCGGCATCCTGGTTGCCAAAGCGCCCTAGCCAGGTTGCGGCCGTGGGGCCGCTCACGCCGTGCAGGAATACTACTGGCTGCCCGGAGGCATCCTGATAGAGCGAGGTCATCACCGAGTAGGTGGTGGTCAGGCGCTGGCCGGTGAACGGATACGCGGCCAGGTCAGCATCGGTCAGGTTTACCACGGGCGCCTGCCGGAGCTGGGCATCAATCAGCTTGGGCAGCCAGAAGTCGGTGTGCTGGCTGCTGAGCGTAGTTTGCTCGGCAGCGGCCTTGGCGGGGCTAAACCGCAGGCCGCCGATCAGTTCCGAAATATCGGAACGCGTGTCGTCCAGGAAGTTGCCGTAGCCGATGCCGGATTCAATGTCCAGGGCCTCCACCAGCGGAACTACACTGGCGTCGTAGCGCTCCTCAAACGCTTTCTTAAACTTGTCCAGCTTGGCGTTGGGGCGGATGCTGGCCAGGCGCGACAGCACTTCCAAGCCCTTTTGTACATCCTGCGCCACGCGCGAGTCAATTTGGCCCTGCGCAAACGTGGTGGTCAGATCGGTTTGCAGAAGGGAATTTTCCTCAAAGGGGTGCTTGAACTCCGTAGCCAGTGCTTTCAGTTGCTGGTAACCGGTCATCTTATGGGCTATCGGTTGCGCGTCTACTGCCCGGGTGCCGTGGCGAAGCTGACCTAGGTAGTCCAGCAGGCTACCAAGGGCGGCATAATGCTCGGGCTCGGCGGCAGCGGCCTGCTGCAGTTCGGTAAGCACCGTCAGCACTTGCTCTTCCAGTACCGGGCCGGTGGTGCCAAGCTCCAGGTTGCTCACCAGGATCTGGACCTCTATCAAACGCTCCACAAAATGCGTGGCATCGGCAGCCGTTACGTCCGCGTCGGCCAGGCTGGCGGCGATGTCGCTGATGCCCAGCCCCCGCGGCGTGGCGCGTAGCAAGGTCAGCAGCCGGTCGATGTATTCGTGCTGCCCAATGGATACCAGCTGGTACCGGCGCTTGGTGCCGCGGTAGCTGTATTCCACGTAGCGGTAGGCATCGCCAAGCTGGTACAACGAGGTATTAATTCTGTACTTCAGGTAAGGCCGCACCCAGGCTTCCGTGCTGAGCTTGCTGGTCAACGAGAAGAGGTACTGGCTGTCGAGGCGGGTATGCTGCTGAAATTGAGCGGGCTCAGCCAGCTGCAGCTCCGTGGAGCCGGGCTGTACATCCACCACCGAACAACCCGCGAACAACCCAAAGGGCGTGCAGCGCGTGGAAAGCCGGTTGACGTACTTAGCCAGGGTAAGGCGAAGCTTCCGGGCCTTCTTATGATCTTCGAACAGCTCTTCAGGCTGCAGGCTGCGCACGGCGTAGTAAAGCTGCGGCGAAGCCAGGTACAGACCGCTCAGAAACGTCTCGTCGCGCACCAGGGCCGCCAGCGCCGCCTTGTCGTCCCCGAAGAATTGCTGGTAATAGTCGAGCGAGTAAAGCGGCACCCGCACCACGGCCTTGTCGAAGTATGTGTGTTTCATGGAAGCTCCGGAATAAGCAAGGAAAAGGAACTCAGCCAGCCGAGGCTAGGCCAGCAGGAAAAACCGGTCCCAGTCGCTGGGGGCATGCGGCCGCAGGTAATCCAGCAGCACCAGGGCCACGCCCACGGCGCCGTCGAGCAAGCCAAACTTGGCCTCGTAGGTTTCACCGGCAAATTTTTTGTAGCCGCCGGGTCCGTCGGGATGGTGCCCCAGGTCCAGCGTTTGGGCTATCCAGGCTTGGTAATGCAGGCGGAAGCTCTCGTCGCCGCTGTAGGCCAGCCACTTGCGGTACGTGTGGGCTACGCTGCTGCTGCCGTGGCAAAAGCCTGCATCGTAGGTCAGAGCCGTAGCCGGGATGCTGCGCCGCGTGGCCCGCTCGGCCAAGGCTTGCGCTTCGGCTACCAGGGCATCATCTCCCAGGGCGCGGCCGGCACGGTACAGGCCTATCGACACCACCGTGTCGCCGTAGCACCAGCCCAGCGGAATGCCGTAATACGTTTCTATGGTGCCGCCCTTCAGCATGACGATGGAGGGGTAGGCGGAAAGCGAAGTGTCATCAGCGGATCGGTAGCGGCGCAACAGCTGTTGGCTGGCCTGCAAAGCGGCGCGCACCCGGGCTGGGTTGGGCGCCAATGGCAGGTATTTGACCAGAAACATCAAGTTGGCCACCACGCCGTGTGCCATGCCGCAGTTGACGTAGCGGGCATCTTCGTCGGTGTAGCCCGGCACAAATTCGTTGAATGCCAGGCCTTCTACCGCTTGCTGCTCTATGCCTTGCAGCAAGGCCTCGCAGGCCTCGATGAGGTGAACCTCGTTCGGGTACCGCTCAAGGCGGGCCAACAAGTAATGTCCCATGCCGAGGGCGCCGTGCAGGAAGTCCAGGTTAGCCTGCTTCAGCAAATGGCGCATCATGGCAATCAGCGCGTGGTCAGCATCGACGAGCAATTCGTCGATAGAACTGCCGAGAAATTCTTTTTCGCGCAGATAATTAAATAAAAAGGCTGCCCCGGCTAGTCCGTCGCAGTAAGTAAATGAAGTAACGCGCTCCTGTAATTTGAGTACAATTTGATTGACTAATTGAAGTGCTTTTTGCTGATATGAATCGTCTTTAGAAAAGCTATACAGTTCGTAATAAAGCAGCGCCAAACTGGAGGCGCCATTCATTAGGGATATTCTTGCCTTGCCTGCCGCCAGCTCGGCTTGATAATTGGCAAATACAGCTTGTTCTATCAGCTGTATTTTGTGGGTGGCGGAGTCTGTTAAGTTTGCCGAAATCATAACGTACAGGAAAGGGATAAGACAATGCTCTAGGCTGCCAGGCAGCTGGAAGTATTCAGCACAGCCCCGGCAGGGGGAAGTATACAGGGCCGCTGCCGGCACCTGTATACTTCAGCACTACACTGCGGTAGTGACTACCCCTTGGGTAGCTATGTTCTACTGGATTTCTTCAGACGGCGTGGGGCGTGTGCTGGTGCACCAGCAGCAGGTCACGTTGGAAGCGGTGCTGTGCACGGTCTCGTAGGCGGCTTCGCCGCCGGCGAGTTGCTCGAGTTCCTGCTCGGTCAGGTCGGCTACCGACTCCTTGTTGAACGACAGCTTGGCGTTGGGTACTTCGTTGTGCTTGGACATAAAATTGTTTGGAAAAAGGGGTTGGAAAGAGAGAAAGAGTGCTGTTGTAGAAGTTGCTCTATTGGATTTCTTCTTCAGACGGCGTGGGGCGTGTGCTGGTGCACCAGCAGCAGGTCACGTTGGAAGCGGTGCTGTGCACGGTCTCGTAGGCGGCTTCGCCGCCGGCGAGTTGCTCGAGTTCCTGCTCGGTCAGGTCGGCTACCGACTCCTTGTTGAACGACAGCTTGGCGTTGGGTACTTCGTTGTGCTTGGACATAAAATTGTTTGGAAAAAGGGTTGGAAAAAGGGTTGAAAAAAAGATGAAACAGTACGCGTGATGTGGGGTAAGTCAGACTTCGTCAGGTTCCGAAACCGGGCACCAGGCGCCGCTGCACCAGCAGCAGGTGATGTTGGAATTGGTGCTGGTCACGGTAGCGTATCCTTCCTGGCCACCGACGAGCTGTTCGAGTTCCTGCTCGTCGAGGTCGGCCACTGATTCCTTGGAAAAGGATAGCCGGGGATTAAATTCTTTTTGGTATTTATTCATCACAAATTGTTATATGTTGCCTGGACTAATTGCTGCCTATTACTGTATTGAATAAGTATTTATCTATTTAATTAGCCTGTAAATAATCATTCGCGTAGCGTTGCGTTCCAGACATCGGATGTATCCCAGGGGTAAGGGCTGCGGGGCATGACATTGTGGTCTGGTTCCTGAAATCCACCCAGAATTTGGTCCATATCGTTATCCGACAGCAGAAGGATTTGGGTGTCGTCCAGCAGGGCTTTGGCGGCCGGGGATTTGGTTTTCTTGAACAGGCTAATCATGGCTGCGAAAAGAAGGTTGATTTATTATTGATTGGTGTCCATGCGGGATTTTTCGCTTTCGATGCCGGTCCGCCGGCTCTTGCTGGGCTTCACTTTCTTGTTGCCGAACTTGTAAGAGAAGTTGAGGCGAACGAAGCGGCTCTCCAGTTTCTCGTAGTTGTAGGCGTTGACCCCATCGGCGCGCAGATTAAAGCGCCGGTTTTGCAGGTTGAGCGGGTCCGCCACGTTCAGCGTAAGGGTGCCGGCATCCTTGAGGATGGACTTCGATACCCCGATGCTGCCGCCGTACTGCGAGCGGAAGGAATACACGCCAAAGGCCAGGGGCGAGTAGTAGAAGGCAAAGATTTCAGCCTTGTAGCCCTTGGCTAGGCGCAGCGTATTGTTGCTGGAGAGGTACCAGCCCACGCGGGCTTGGTTGAGCAAGGGCGCAGTCGGGGTGTGGTAGCGGACGTACATGGCCCCAACCGAATTTACCGTCGTCCACTTGTTGGTCATCAGCTGCTTTACCAGGCTCATGCTGCCATCCGCCGTGGTGGCGCGCTGCAGGTTGGCATCGGAGCCGATGATGGCGTTTGTGGCGGGGTCGCGGCGGTACACCTCGGCAAGCACATTGGTATGGCGGCCGTAGCTCAAGGACGTGGACAGCTCGTTGTTGTAGCTGTGGGTCAGCGTAAAATTGTCGGATAAGGAGGGGCGGATGTTGGGGTTGCCCTGGTAAAAGGAATACGGACTGAGGTAGGTAATAAAGGGATTGACGATGTCGAACCGGAACCGGTCGATTTTGCGCCGGTAGGCAATGCCCCACTGCTGCTTGTCCGACTTGTTGTAGTTCAGCGAAAGAGAGGGGAACAGGTTCAGGTAGTCGCGCCGGTTGACCTGGTTGAGCGTCAGCGACTCGCCCTCGGTGTTGGTGTGCTCCGCCCGCAGGCCCAGCTGCAGGTCCACCTTTTTCACCGACTTGCTGAAGTTGACGTAAGCCGCGTTGATGTGCTCTTGGTAAACGAAGTGGTTGGTGCGGCGGGCGTCGTTTAGCCAACCGGCGGAGCCTTCGTACAGCTCCCAGCGAATGTCGTTGTCGGTGGTGGTGCGGATAGATTTCAACCCGGCCTCCAGAGTCGCTTTTTTGCCGAAGGGCCGCGAATAGTCGGCCGTGAACGACACCACCTGGTTCTGGGCCGGCGAGTTGGTACGCAGCGCTTCCGTGATGGCGCTTCCGGCCCGGTAATCATAGCCCTGGTTGAAGTAGTCCTCGGCAAAGTGCTTCCCAAAGGAGAAGTAGTCGACGTTGAGCTTAAGCTCGGCCCCGGCCGAATCCAGCACCGCCCGATAATACAGGTTCACCGAGGGGTTGAGGATACGCGCGCCACCGGTGGTAAGCAGCGTGTTGGTGGCCAGGGGCGGGCCTGTGAGTACGGCCGCGGCAGAGTTTGTTTCTCGTTCCCGGTCGCGGTAGTTGAGCGCGCCTCTCACCAGCACGCCTACCGAATGGCGCTTGTTCAGGTCAAGATCGAGGCCCAGGCGAGCATTGTTGTTGTTGCGCTCCAGCGCCTGGTAGCTTTCTTCCTGAATGCGCGTCTCCTGACCGATGATGCGGTCGGCGGTGGTGCGGGTATATTGCCGGGTGCGCAGGTAGTCGTAGCCGCCGTACACGTTCAGCTTGTCGCGGCGGTGGTTTAAGCTCAGGCCGCCGTTGTAGCGGGCATACCGTCCCACTCCCGCGCCGGCATTCACGCTGCCGTTGGTACCGAATGCTGTGCTTTTCTTCGTGACGATGTTGATGACGGCTCCACCCTGCGCATCATATTTGGCGGAGGGATTGAGGAGTATCTCCACTTTGTCCAGGCTATTGGCGGGCATGCCGGCGAGCAGATCGGCCAGGTCCGAGCCACCCAGGTTGGTCAGCTTGCCATCCAGCAGCACCAGTGCCGATTTGCCCCGTACCACATAGCGGCCATTCTGGTCTATCACGCCCGGCGCCCGGGACAAAACCTCCGAGGCGGTGCCGCCAGCGGCAATCGGACTTTCGGCTACGTTGAGGATAACCTTGTCGGCCCGCTGCTCAATGAACGGCTTGTTGCCTACCACTGTAACTCCTTTGAGCAGCTTTTGGTCTGGAACCAGAATAATGGCGAGGTTATTATTAGCAGCCGAATTATTATTTACCGCAACTGAATCTATTCGGACATTTTTATATCCCAAGTACATTCCGATTAAGTAATAATCACCATCTGCTAATCCAGTGAAATTAAATCCACCTTTATCATTTGTCATGGTATTCAGCACAAATGATGGATCGGAATATTTCTTTACAACGATGGTGGCAAAAGCTAAGGGCTGACGGGTTACGCTGTCACTCACAGTCCCAGCCAAAGCAGTGACAGCTTGGCCATTGGAAATGTGGGCGCCGGTACAGGCAGCTGCCACAAGCAATGTTTTGGCTAGTTGGTCTTTCATGGCGTCAGAGCTTATTGGATGATGCAAACTTATTTTTTGCTGCCGCGGCCTCCTATTTTTTTACACCAACCAGCATTTTCTAAGGACGAAACCAAAAATGCTATTTATACCAGCTAGTCGGTGTAATTATTTGGATTTTGCTGCGCTGATGATTCAAACATATAAAGCCCTTTTAGCTACCACAAAATCATTACACTAACCCCGCTTATCTAAGGACCAACAAGCCAAAACCGCTGTATCAACCGTGCTGTATCCTCACAGGAAAAGAGGGGGCATAGGTAGCCGAAAGCCAATCATTGCGAGTTCCGGAGATTTAGTCCAACTTGTTGCCAAGCTTACCCCCTCCTAGTAGTTGCTAACCGGTAATTACCAGGAGGTATACCCGCCTCTTGCCCGCCTCATACCTATTGCTCCATGCGTTCGATTCTTACTCCGGCTTTCGTCCGGGCCTTCCCCCGTTCTTTGCATGAAGCACATCTACCATTTTCACCCTCACTTGATTTTGCGCACACCGCTGCGCCCTTTTAATCAGCACATCACCGCGGAAGAAATCGATAGAAGCCTTGGTGATGCAGCGTTTTTGGAAGCCTTGTATCTGGCTTCGCCCGCGTTACATGAGGAATGCCAGCGGTGGCAGCAGGGCGAAGTCACCGATGCCCGGCGAATAGCCCGGCTGCGTAGCGCCGTTGTCCGCTATTACACGCGCATGTCCAGCCGCTGCACGCCGTTCGGGCTGTTTGCTGGCTGCAGCGTCTTGAGTTGGGGGGCAGAGCACCACGGTGCGCTACTGCCGCAGCACCGCCGCCGGCACACCCGGCTGGATATGCATTACCTCTGCAGCTTGGCCCAGCACCTGGCCGGGCACGAATACATTCGGCAGCGGTTGCGCTACTGGCCCAACAGCACCTGGTACCGGCTCGGGGATGAAATTCGCTACATCGAATACCACTACCAGCAAGGCAAACGCATCCACCAGATCAGCTCCCTCGATGCCTCTGATCATATAGAACAGGTGCTGGAGGCGTGCGCCAATGGCCGCCCTTACGCCGAATTGCTGGACTTGCTGGCCGAGACAGAAGCCGAGCGGGAGGAGGCCATGGTTTTTGTGGATGCGCTTATCGAAGCCCAGGTGCTGGTCAGTGAACTGGAACCAACGGTAACCGGACCAGAGTTCCTTACGCACATTCAGCGGGTGGTAGCCCGTCTGCTGGCTGAGCGCCCGCATCCAGACCTTGAGACTATTGAGCAGGCGTTGGCCACGGCGCAGTCACAGCTTGCCGAGCTGGACCGGCAGCCGGCAAACCCGGCTACGCACTACCACCGCATCATGCAGACGCTCCGCCCGCTGGGCGTAGCGCTGGATGCCGATAAGCTTTTTCAGACGGATGCCGTGCCGGGTCTGAGCCCGGAGGCTAGCTTTGGGCAATCCACCCAAGCAACTCTGCTACAAGTCCTAGAGGCTTTGACTCGACTTGCCCCGGCTTACCGCAACCCGCGCCTGGAAGAGTTTAAGCAGCAATTTCACGCCCGCTACGAAGAGCAAGAAGTACCTTTGCTGGAGGTGCTGGATACGGAAAGTGGCATTGCCTACTCTGATTTTGGCAAAAGCAGCTACTCGCCCTTGGTGCACGATTTGGAGCTAAGTGGGGCGGGGCATCCCGTGCGGTCCACTCGCCAGGATGCTGTACAACAACTACTAGAGCATAAGCTGCGCACTGCCGAGCGCAGTCAGCAATACACGGTTGAAATTACACCGGAGGACTTGAGGGACTTAGCACCGGTAAGTGCACCGCTACCGGCTTCTCTTAGCATTATGTTCCGGCCGTTAAGCCAGGGATGGGTGCTGCTCGACAGCGTAGGCGGTTCCAGCGCCGTAAACCTATTGGCCCGCTTTGCCCACGCCGAGCCCCGCATCGAGCAGATAGTGCTCGATATCAGCGCTCAGGAACAGGCGACGAATCCAGGCATAGCTTTCGCGGAACTCTGCCACCTGCCGGCTAGCCGCCTGGGTAATATTCTACAACGCCCTTGCCTACGAGAGCTGGAAATTGCTTATCTCGCCCAGTCGGGCTTGCCTGCTCAAGGGCAGATCAAGATGCAGGATTTAACTCTTCGCCTCCGGGACGGGCAGCTCGAGCTACGCTCACGGCTGACGCGGCAGCGGATCATTCCCCGCCTGAGCACGGCACACAACTACTCCAACCAAGCCCTACCGGTCTATGAGTTTCTGTGTGATCTGCAGCACCAAGGCTTGCAGCCGCATCTGAAGTTCGGCTGGGACTCAGCGGCGCTGGCCGCGCCTTTCCTGCCCCGGTTAACATACCAACAGGTAGTGCTGGAAGCGGCCAGCTGGCACTTAACCCAAGCAGACTTGCAGCCTCTCCTGAGCAGTAGCCCGGCGCAGCTGCCGTCCTGCTTCCAGCAGCTGCGCACCCGTTGGCAGCTGCCCCGGTATTTCACCTTGGCCGACGGCGACAACGAGTTACTGGTTGACGCCGAAAACCCCTTACTGGTAAGCACCTGGCTGGAAAGCATTCGTGGGCGCCCGTCTATCAAGTTGAAAGAGTTTCTGTTCGATCCGGCGGCGAGTATCGTGCGCGATGAGGCGGGGCAGCCTTACCCCGCTCAGTTAATTGCGCTGCTGATCCGCAACACGCCCTGTTACCCCGAACAGCACAACTCCAGCCCGGTAAGTGTCGCGGTGCCCACTGTGCGACGCAATTTCTCCCTTGGCTCAGAGTGGGTGTATCAAAAGCTGTACTGCGGCCCCAAAATGGCAGATCGGATTTTGCGCGAATCCGTCCAGCCCCTAACGGAGCGGCTCCTGCGCGACGGGCTGATCGACAAATGGTTTTTTGTTCGCTACAACGACCCGGCCTATCACCTGCGGCTGCGCTTTCACTTGCCCAACGTGCAGCGCATCGGAGAGGTGGTTCAACTAATGCGGGATTATCTGGAACCCTGCCTAGAGCGCGGCTACGTCTGGAAGGCCCAAACCGACACCTACCGCCGGGAACTGGAGCGCTACGGCCGGAGCACCATAGAGCTAACGGAAAGCTTATTTTTCTACCAGAGCACGGCCTGCCTGCAGCAATTGGCGCAAGCGGCAGAGGAAGAGCACCTACCGGCCTGGCTGTCGGGCCTGCAGGCTGTGGACGAGTTGCTCAATGCTTTTGACCTGAACCTGGGCCATAAGTTGGAGCTGCTGCGCGGGCTCAAGGATTCCTTCGCCGCCGAATTCGGTATGGATAAGGCCCTAAAGCAGCAGCTGAACGCCAAGTACCGGGACCACCGTGCCGACATTCAGCACGCATTGGATAGCGTAGCGGAAGAAGCTGGCGCGCAATTGCCGCTCGAGGAATTACGTCGCCTGGCAGCCGCCATTCGGCAGCGGCTGAATGACCACCCCGGGGAAGTAAGCCTGGGCCAACTGCTCCCCTCCTATATCCATATGCTGCTGAACCGGCTGATACCCGCCGATGCACGATTACACGAGCTGGTGCTGTACGATTTTCTGTTCCGGCACTACGATTCCTGCCTAGCCCGACGTAAGGTTCCGGCTACTTCTTGCCACCCATAACTTTCTCCTGCAGGGCATCGAAAAACGCGCTGCGGTACGTGTCCCCCAGTGGCACGTACGCTTTCATATCCTTGAATAAGATCTGGTTGCCGTCCAAGGCCCGGATCTTATCCAAGGATACGATGTAGGATTTGTGCACGCGCATGAAGTTTTTGCCCGGCAGCCGTTCCTCTAGGTCCTTGATGTTGAGCAGGGTAACGATTCGCTCATCGATAGTATTGATGGATACATAATTTTTCATGCCCTCGACGAAGACAATCTCATCGAAGTTGACCTTGGTCATCTTGCCCTTGCTCTCCGTTTTGACGAAGATGTAGTCGTCCGGCTTTTCCACCGGCTGCCAGCGCGGGGAAGGTTCGATGGAGACATTCAACGCTTTTTGGGCGGCTTTTAAAAACCGCTCGAAGGCAATCGGCTTAAGTAAGTAATCAATGGCCTCCAGCTCAAATCCCTCCACGGCAAATTCGCTGTATGCTGTGGTCAGAACCACCTTCGTCTTGCCCTGAATCAACCGCATAAGGTCCATGCCGGAAAGCTGCGGCATGTGAATATCCAGAAACAGCAAATCAATGGGCTGATTTCGCAGAATTGTTAATGCCTCCAGTGGATTGGTGGTACTGCCCGCCAAAGTTAGGAAGGGCGTTTTGCCAACAAACGTGCGCAGGATGTCAATTGCGCCTTGTTCATCATCCACTATCAGGCAAGAAATCATAGATCAGAGCTCTAGCGTTAGGTTACAAGTATACTGGTCTTGTTCATCTATCAGCTGCAGGCTATAGCGGTCGGGGTACATTAATTTTAACCGACGCTCGGTGTTTACCAGGCCAATCCCGGTGCTTTTCTCCTTAGGACCTGTTCGTTTCTTGTTGCTGGTTTGAAAAGTGAGCTGATTCTGCTGCACCTGCAGACGAATAGACAACGGGTGAGCGGCATCGGCTAGCTCGCCGTGCTTAAAGCAGTTCTCGACGAAGGTGATTAGCACCAATGGCATAATCATCAGGTATTGGATATGGCCCGTTACCAGAAACTCTACCTGCAGCTGGTTGTTGAAACGCAGCTGGTTGAGGGCAATGTAGTTTTGTAGGTGCTGCACTTCTTGCGCAAGCATCACCTTGCCGTTGTTATCCTCGTGCAGGGCATAGCGCATCGTATCCGACAGTAGCAGAATGCCCTTGGCTGCGTTTTCAGAGTGAGGATATACCTGCGCGTACAGAAAATTAAGCGAGTTGAACAGAAAGTGGGGATTGATCTGGCTTTTCAAGAAGGCTAGATTGGCTTCCATCAGGCTTTTCTCCACAGCCCGCAGCTGCTCTTCCTGCTCCCGCCTTTGCTTCTCCAGCCTGATTGCATTGCGGGCAAACCAATACCCGGCACTGACCAACAGGAAAAAAGTGCCCCGGTACACGGATTGCACCCAGAACCGCTCATAAGAAAGAACGGAGCGCGGAGCCCAGCCCAGCGCCGGAGCCAAGTGAAGATACAGCTCGCTCCGGAGTAACGCGTAGCCACAAAGCAGCAGCAAAGCCAGCAAAGCATACAGCAAATAGCTGCGCCGGGAGGTGAGCTTGGGCAGCAGCACCTCACTATTGGTATAAAATAATGCTGCGTTGAGCAGGTAGTTCAGAAAGACCGAGAGCGGCTCGAAGTTCGTGCTGCCCGAAATCAGGATAACCGACTGCTCATAAATGGCAAAGCCAACCCAGGTTAAGAGGTGCTTGAGTGCGAATCTGGGCTCAACAGGTCTACGGAGTTGATTATCGCTTTGCATTAGGCGAAAATAGCGGTGTTGCTACGCGCAAGTTGCTATTTATTGCCCAAGCTTCCCGGCCAGGACCCTACAAGGTCTGTTGGTCCCGACGATCGGCGAGTTGGTGTAAAACTTTTCCACGTGCTACTGCCTTGGGATACGTTTGTTTCAAGCAGCGCGAGTTAGCGGCGACTGCCTCACCTCAACTTCCCTACTCCTATGAAAAACCTCAACGCCTCCTCCAAATTCAAATTCACCAAAACTGTTGTTACCCGCTTCTCACAGCCGCATACGAGCAAGCGTTTGGGCAGCAGCTCCATCCTCGATACAGCTACGGGCACCAGCATTATTGCCGCCGTTCTTACTGCTTAACAACCGCAACCGCTGCTACGCCCATGGCCGGTTAGTAGGGCCATGGGCGTAGCAGCGGTTGTGGCCATTTACGTGCGAGTCCGCCTGCTTTTGTCATTTCTCATTCACATGTCAACAGCAAATGCCGTCATGAGAAGGACCGATTACACTGTTTTACACTTCCCGGCTGGCGGGCCCTTATCCGAAACTTTGCTAGAATCCAGTACTTACAAGAGCGTGGCAGAGAGCTGGCAGGCGGTGCATCAGCAACTGCTTTTAGGCTTACGCGCAGGATTGGCCCCAGAGGATCTTCCTGATTACTCGCTCTATTCTTATTGCGTTTATAAAGCTTTTGGGCAAGAGCAGGATGCTGTTTTAGCCCAGTGCTTGTTTCAACAGCTTATCGAGCAATGTGGCCTGCTGACAGGCCGCAACCAGTGGAAACTCCTGCAGCTGCAACAAAGCTGCACGGCTGCGTGGCTGAACACGCAATTACCCGCCGCCGACCTGCTGGTAGCACCCGCTGCTACGGTGTTGGCGACCCTAGACCACACCATGCTGCAGGAAGGTTTGCGCTTGGGTTCCACGTCTGACCAGCAAACCCGGGAACAATTACTGTGGGTACTGCGCTACCTGCGCTTGCGCCTGCCCCAACCGTCGGCTGAGCACGCCCTGCAGCAAATCTTGTCCTCATCGGGCAATATCCTTTCCCTACGTTTTTTCGGCAGCCGGGACTTCGAAACGACGCAACCGCTCCCCTTAGGAGCAATGGATGGGCTAACGGCTGAATTGCTGATGCTAATCAAGCTAGCGCAACTGGGTGTGCAGGAACCTACCATCAGGCAGCGCATACGCGTCGGCATTCAGCACCTGTTAAGCGTGAAGCGCGAAGTAGATTTTCAGGAGCAGAAGTACTCCGTATTTCCGGTGCAAGCGCATGGTCACTCCCGCGAAGCAACGTTCAGTGCCACGTTGAGCTGGCGCAACGGGGATCTTGGCCATGCCTTGCTGCTGTACGAAGCCCACGAACTGCTACAGGATGCAGAGCTAGCCAAAATAGCGGAGTTGGTAGGGCTAAACACGTTGTTACGCACCAGCACTGCGGCGACGGAGCTAAACAGTTCGCAGCTTTACGATGGAACGGCGGGTGTTGCGCACTTGTACCGCAAGCTGCACCTGCTTAGCGGCCATAACGCTTACTGTTCAGGCTACGAACGTTGGCTGCTCCAAACCCAACACTGGCTGGGTTTGGAGCAGCCAGCCAGTGTAGTGCGCTTACAGAATGGAGGGCTGCTGCAAGGATTAACTGGCGTGGCCCTGGTGCTCTTGGAAGCGTTAAGCCCGGCTGAATTAGACTGGGATGCCGTTGTGCTGTAAAAGTTAGTGCCTTCCTATTTGGGCAGTTCAGGCCGCTGTGATGGGGTCAGGTCATTTACCCGCTGCCGATAGTGTGCAAGCATTGTTTGATTCGCCAGGCCTTGCGCCAGGAAATTCACCCATAACATAAATGGGTGTATCACAATAGCATACCCCAAGCCTGTGCTGGAAGCATCCATGCCTCGCTAAATGCCAAACCAGCGTTTAGGAGCACATTCTACTTATTCCACTTGTGACGTGCCGGGGTTGTTCAGCCTGCACGAAACCAGTCTATCTTTCTGATTATCAGCGCCAGCCACATTATCATGTGAAACCACCCAGGCAACGGTCAGTAGTAATTTAGCGCCTACTAAACCAAACGCCTGCTCCTCACCACGCAGGTGCCCAAAGCGCAGTTTCGACCCACAACCCTCCATACAACCTCACTATGAAAACGCTCCTGCAAAACACCCCCCGCCTCCTGCTGTTGACCGCCTGTGCTGGCCTTGGCTTTGCCCGCCCGGCCCTGGCTCAATCAACACCCGCCGCTCCCGTGTACATCGATAAAGTAGCCGACTTCACTTACGTGGTGCGCGTCAGCAACCCGGCCCTCAAGCAAAGCACCGTGCAACTGGTGCGCCTGCGCGATGGCAACGTGCTGTTTCAAGGCAACAGCGCCCAGCCTTCTTACGGAGAGAAGATCAACGTCCGAAACCTCCCCGACGGCCAGTATGCTTTTGTGGTAAAAGTGGGCTCCCAAACGCACCGCTACGCCCTGGACCTGCAAACCACCCGCACCACCCTGCTGAGCACTGCCTCCATGGCCATGAAGTAAGCATCCTTAATTCCCTGCTTGCAGCGCCTTCGTCGGACCGACGAAGGCGCTGTTTTTTTCGGCTTAAGTAAGGCGGTGCTCTATAAGCTGCAGCCCGCTAAAAATTGCTCTATTCACCTGCGCCAGCCGGTACGGGCACTTACTGCCCCGCCCAAGCAAAAGGCCCGCGCAAATGCGCGGGCCTTTCAGCTACTGATACTCGTCGAGCCTATTGGTTAGAGTGCTGCAGTAGTAGCAACCGTTCGGCCGAGACGCATCTTTACAGCCCGTACGGCCACCGGCTGCTCCTGGCCATCTTGCACTTGTACCACGTAGCGGTACTGCTCGGCTCCCACTTTCATCACCAATGCGTAACGCCCCTGCGGCAAGTCGCGGAAGTTGAACCGGTGTCCGTAGAGCGCGTCGTTGTAGCAATGATCAAACAGCGTTTGCCCGCTCCCGAGGCTGATGACTTGCACCCGAGCCGCTTGCTGCATGGGGTTCTGCACGCGCACCCGCAGGCTGTAATCGTCCGCTTTTTCTATTTGCGGCAGCGGTTGCTCCGGCATGGGACGAGCAACTGCAGCCGCCGAGCTAAAAGTGAGTAGTCCAAGCAAGGCCAGGGAAGCCAAGCGCGAAGCTGTGGCGGAGACAAATGTGGAGGTGCTGTGGAGGAAAGCGGGGTAAGTTTTCATGACTGAGAAGAGAAAAAGGGGTTGAGGTATCATGTATCTGCCGCTTGCAACTGCACACAGGCTTTACGCCAGTCACTGAGCTTACGGGGCCGATTCAACTTCCGAATCAAAAGCCTTGGGTGTGCGCTTTTGAACAAATCCGGAATACAGCCGCCTCATTATTTCCAATCCCGTGCCATTAAAGCAATTCCTTGTATATCAGCATATTACATCCACAACACCTCACTTCCTTCCAACATAATCAGTCCAAATTTGGACATCTGTCCATTTTCGAGCATAGGTCCGAATAAAGTCGATGAATACCGTCGAAAACCAGCAGCATAGATATTTCATCAAGCACGTGCGGGTTGCCCCCAGTGCCGTGTGCAAAGACGACACCACGCTCAGTACGTTTTTCCTTAGGAAGGGCGTGTACAAACAGAAGCTGAACCTGACTCAAAAGCAGGATAATGTGCACCTAATGGCCGAAGCAGTTTAATTCCCAGCCAGTTACTCTTTACATGCTCGCTTACGCCCTATGTGACTGGGAGCCCACGCTGCAAAAAGAGTAGAAGCTCCGAGCACTCCGTTGCAAAAGCGGCCCCGGCGCAGAGTGCACCGGGGCCGCCGTTTTAGTATCAGCAGATAGCATTTTACTGGATATAGTGCGGCCGAATCAGGTTTTCAAACGTGAAGATTTCATCCCATTTGGCCTGCGAAAGCAGCTTCCGCTCGGCCACGGCTATCTGGTACACCGATTTGCCAGTGCGCAAGGCCTCTTTGGCTACTTCGGCAGCGGTTTCGTAGCCCACCACGGGGTTTAGCTGCGTCACGATGCCCACGCTGTTGCGCACCAGTTGCTCGGCGTGATGGGCATTGGCCGTGATGCCTACCACGCACTTCTCGCGCAGGGTATGGCAGGCACGCGTGAGGTAGGAAATGCTGGTGAAGAGCGCGAAGGAAATAACCGGCTCCATCACGTTTAGCTGCAGCTGCCCGGCCTCGGCGGCCATGGTCACCGTGAGGTCGGCCCCGATAACGTAAAACGCTGTCTGGTTTACCACTTCGGGCACCACGGGATTAACCTTGCCGGGCATGATGCTGGAGCCGGGCTGCAGCGGCGGCAGGTTGATTTCGTTGATACCGGTGCGCGGTCCAGAAGAAAGCAGGCGCAGGTCGTTGCAGATCTTGGAGAGCTTCACGGCCGTGCGCTTCAGCACGCCGGAAAGCTGCACGTAGGCACCGGTGTCGTACGTGGCCTCGATCAGGTCGCCGGCCAGTACCAGCTCCAGCCCCGTAATGTGGCGCAGGTGCTCGGTCACCAACTCAGCGTAGCCCGTAGGGGCATTTACGCGCGTCCCAATGGCGGTGGCACCCATGTTGATTTCGCTGATGAGGTTGCGGCTGTCTTCGATGCGCAGCAGCTCCTCGCGGATGTTGGTGGCAAAGGCCTTAAACTCGTCGCCCATGCTCATGGGTACGGCGTCTTGCAATTGGGTGCGGCCCATCTTGAGCACGTTGCGAAACTCCAGGCCTTTGTCGGCAAAGGCATCGGCCAGCTCACCCAGCGCTTGGCTGTAGCCGACTAGCTTGTTGCTGAGCGCAATACGAAAAGCCGTGGGGTATGCGTCATTGGTCGATTGCGAACAGTTGACGTGGTTGTTGGGGTGGCAGAACTCGTACTGACCCTTCTGCTTGCCCATGATTTCCAAGGCCACGTTGGCAATAACCTCGTTGGCGTTCATATTCACCGATGTGCCAGCGCCCCCCTGAATCATATCAGTGAGAAACTGGTCGTTTAGCTCACCAGCAGCCACCCGGTCGCAGGCCTGCGCAATGCAGTCGGCGATGTATGGATCTAGTACGCCCAAGTCTCGGTTGGCCAGGGCAGCTGCTTTTTTCACGTACGCCAACGACTGTACAAACAGCGGCTCAGCATGCAGAGGTATCCCGGTGATGTTGAAATTTTCGAGGGCCCGAAGGGTTTGGATGCCATAATAGACGTCGGCGGGAATGGCGCGTTCACCAAGAAAATCGTGTTCAATCCGGGAAGTGGGCATAGGTAACTGGTCGGTGTGAGACTACTTCTACGCAAAGGTCGGAATCTGGGCGCAAAGGCTGAGGTCGGCCCGCAAGCCGACCATTCCGGCCCGAAACACACAACCGCCGCACTTTCCCAGGGAAAGTGCGGCGGTTGTGTGTTTCCAATTAGGTTAAACCCTACTTGTTGCGCGTGGGCTTATCTACGGTGATGATGCCTTGGCGCGGCTTGGCTTTGTAAGCCATTTTGAGCTTGCGCTTGGTACGCCGGCGGGCGCCCCAGCGGCTGATGTGAGCAAAGGGGCCACGCTTACGACGGCTGTTGCCTTTATAACGCTTATAACTGGGCCCGGGCACTCGCGGCTTGGAAAATGCCTCCGCAGTAGAAAGCACCTCACTGGCAGCAGGAGCGGCAACCACCGCATCAGGCTCCATAAATGCAAATAATCCGCAGAAAAAAAGCAGTAGAAGTTTACGCATGATCAATAAGATTAAAGCTTGTTTTCAAAAGATGTGAGGCATGTTAATTCCCAATAAAATACCAAGCAGGAAGACCCTTACAGGCTTTTTGGGGAGTAACGACTTCAAATTGTAATCAAATATTTATTTTTGCAAAATATAACATAATTAAATTTTTCGGCCAACCTCATCAGCTATTCAAAACCAGCAATAAGTCAAATTTTGCTGTTTTCTATCCACCTAGCTTCGTTAAGCAAACCTCCCCTGAATAAAAACAGCCGCATCCTCTCAAAGAGAAGATGCGGCTGCCAGAAGAACCGGCGTTGGTACTTAACAGAATGCCGGCTGGGGGTATCGATTTAGTTACGCACCGGCGGCTCGACGGTGATAACACCACGACGCGGGGCTGGCTTCTTGCTTGCTTTCTTGGCTTTCATCCGGCGGAAAATGTTCCGGCGGTATTTCCGGCGGCTGTTGCCACGGTACTTTTTGTAGCGCGGCCGCGGGATGTTCGCGTCGACGGCAAGCTCGGCCTCGGCAGTGGTAGCTGAGCTGCTCGCAGCGTCTGCCAAGGCCGTTTCTGAAACGGTCAGGGCAAGCAGGCTGCCGCACAACAGAAGCAGTAGTTTGTTCATAGGGGGAAGGAGGAGTAACGGGTGTATCGGGTAAAGGCGCAGACAGCTACAAGGCAATATTGTCCTATTTAGATGCTTCGCGAACCTAAGTTACGAGTAATTACCTAGGAAAGATGACAATCGGTAGCCAGCCCTGCCTCGTTAGGCAACGTCAATCAACTGATTAATACCGCTAAACCCCGTGAAGAATGCGTTTACAATTACCTACGAGCCAGTTGCCGATCGAATCGGCAGACCTTAAACTGTCCTTCTGATTCCTATCTTACTTTTACCTGACATGTCCAATTGGCAAGACCACTCCTACCTGCAAAGGGGTACCGCCCGGCAGCAAGCGGCATATTCGGCCTTGCAGGACTTGGGCATCTTGGCCACGCTCCGGCGCTACCGTCCCGTACTGGCCGGGACCATTCCACTGGCCATTGATATAGAAACCAGCGACCTGGACTTACTATGCGAAGTGCCGCCCGGGCAGGAAGCAGCCTTCACCAACTTGCTGAGCATTCATTACGAGCAACTGCCGGCTTTCACTTTGTCGCACCTATTCGTCGACGGGTTAGCTACGGTGTTGTGCCGGTTTAGCAGCCACGGATTCGATTGGGAGATTTTTGGGCAGGCCCGAGCAGTCGAAGCCCAGACCGCTTACCGACACATGGAGGTAGAGCATCGGTTGCTTCGGGCTGGTGGCGCCCCCTTACGAGCAGCCGTGCTGGCCCTCAAACAGCAAGGCGTGAAAACCGAACCCGCCTTTGCCAAGTTGCTGCAATTGCCCGGCAATGCGTACCAAGCCCTGTTGACGTTGGAAACACACCCCCTAGCGGAGCTACAGGCGCTGATCAGCCGGCATGCTACTGGGTGGGTCCGCTCGGGCTGATGGTCCGCCCATCAGCTGCGGTCAACTGCTGTAGCAACAGCCAGTCCCACGCAGCTTGTTCAGTAGTGAAATAGGCCATCTGGAAGGGCTGGCCCACGTACTGCTCGGCCGTCGGGACCAGACTAGTGGTAACCAGTTCCTGCTCCAGATCAGGCCCCAGCAGGTAGCTCAGGTATACGTTGCCTCCCAATTGCATGGGCAGCTGCGGAAAAAAGTCATCCATTAGCCACTGCACCATATCCATGGTTACACGCGGCCGCCGCCGAATATCCATCAGCCAATGCCGGCACTCCAGCTGCCGGGCCGCACTCAAAAACGCTTGGTAGCCAAGCCGGGACGCTTCCTCCGAAATCGGATTCAGCCAGCGGCCTACCAGGATGCGCTTGTCTTGGCGGTACATGAGCTCCAAATATGGCGGAGCAGGCAAGGAGGTAAACATAAATGGGGAGAGGGCAGAGGAGCCGCGCCACTCAGCTGCAATACGGTCAACTCAGTGCATAGCGCACCGAAACTGACACCAAGCCTTTGTGCAGCAGACTGGGGCATGGCTACAAAAGTGAGCATAACAACCGAGCTTATCTTGCATTGCCCAATAATTAACGGCGGACTTCGTCGCCTAGCTTTTACCACGGCAAACCTCACTACTCTATCTCATGGCCATCATCGATAAAATAGCCTGGCTGCTGCTCGACGCCCAGGGCCAAGTACTCAGCACACGCAGCCGCGGCAAAGACCGGTACTACTTCCCGGGCGGCAAGCGCGAAACCGGCGAAACCGACGCTCAAACATTGCTGCGCGAGATAAAAGAAGAGCTGACGGTGGACTTGCTACCCGATAGCCTGCTGCACTTGGGCACATTTGAGGCGCAGGCCCACGGCCACGCCTCCGGGGTACTGGTGCGCATGACCTGCTACCAAGCTGAGTACTGCGGTACGCTGCAGCCCGCGGCCGAAATCGAGGAAGTAACCTGGCTGCGTTACCGCCACCGGGCGCAGGTGTCGCCCGTCGATCAGTTGATTTTTGACTGGCTGAAGGAGCGCGGCTTGCTGGCCGATTAAAGGTGGCTCAGGCCCGCGTGACTTTGCCTTTAAGGTCCCAGTGACTGGCCGCCACTTCCTGGCTGCCGGGCCGGCGCTTGATGGTGCGCACATACCGCTCGCCGCTGATGGCCCCATCGGGCCGGCGCTGGCCGATGAAAAGCGTGACCGGCTCGCCGTGCTCATTGGTTACGAAGGTGATGTCAAGACCTTTGAACCGGTCGTGGAGGGTGGAGGAGGGCTCGTAGATCTTGCTGAGCTTCTCGGCGAGTTGGGAATGCAGGGGCATAGCAAGCAGGAAATTGGCTATGTGGCTGTACGGCGGGCGCAGCACCGAGGGTTTACTTATTGATGCACGTGCATTGGAGCGAGCGGCCACTCACATCATTATGTGATGACGGCAACTCGGCAGTTGGCACCGTTTCTGAAATGAGCGTTGCCACACACATCGTGCACTTCTGCAGCTATGAACAAACCCTTCCTCCTCCTGCTCCCGGCCATTGCCCTGCTGGCCTCCTGCTCCAAAGAAAACGTAAAGCCGACGCCCGCGCCCGACCCGGCGCCGGAACTGGCCTACAGCCGCTCGTTTGACTTCACGGCCAACAGCACCCGGCTCGACACGGCCTACGCAGCCAGCGCCCTCAAAAGCCACGCGCACCTCGACAACCAAGAGTTCATTTTGAGCCTGCAGCCGGCTTCCGGCAAGGAGTACCTGAATTTCCGCATTCGCCGCGGGCAGTTGGCTACCTTCTTCGTCAGCTCGTACCCGCTCGATACCAACACCGGCCTGGCTTCCACGCGCTACCTCTATCAGTACCAAGCGACCAATTCGGGCGGCAGCTACGCGATACTCGATACCGATAGCACTCCTACTCGCGGTACGCTGACCATTACCGGCTACGATGCCAAGCGCGACCTGATCAGCGGCACGTACACGGCGGAATTTCCTAACGCCTACGACCCGACCCGACGCTCCATTAACCTCAGCCAGGTACGCCGCTGCAACGTGACGCTTACCGGCACCTTCCAAAACGTAAAAGTTTTGCGCGCCGAATAAGTCCAATCTACCCCCAAATAGCAACTAACGCACACGCGTCAGCCACTTTTTCCTTACTGCTATGAACAAACCCTTCCTCCTCCTACTACCAGCTGCGGCCCTGCTCGCTTCCTGCTCCAAAGAACCAGTAGCACCCGCCCCTAACGCAGAACTGGGCTTCAGCCGCACGTTCAACTACCTCGGCACCGGTCTCCAGCGCGACACCACGTACGCCCCCGATGCCCTCCGGAGTCATTCCCACATCGATCCGCATGCGTTCATCTTGGACATCCAGCCAACCTCCAGCCGGGAATACCTAAATTTTCGCATCAAGCGCGACCAATTGCCCACCACGTTGGTCGGCACGTACTCGCTCGACAACACGGGCATCGTCGATACCCGCTACCTCTACAGGTTCCCGAACACCCGCACGGGGGCCGTGGGCAATGTGGTAGACAATGAGTCTGCAGCCACGCGCGGCACGCTCACCATCACCAGCTACGACCCCAACCGCGACTTGCTGACGGGCACCTACGAAGTGCGTTTTGCGGCCGTGACCGATCCTGCCGAGGCCTCCCTGAGCCCCAGCCAAGTGCGCCGCTGCGACGTGGTGCTTTCGGGCTCCTTCCGCAATGTGAAGCTGGAGCGGCCGTAAGCCCGCAGCGGCTATTTCGGACGTAGATACTTGGAGGCCGGAAATTGCGGGTCGAGGTGGCGAAGGGCGTCGCGGAGGGTGCAAGCCACCACGTAAGCTTTGTACCAGTTCTGATCCGACGGCACAATGTGCCACGGGCAGCTGGCCGGGCTGCAATGCTGGAACACATCGGCGTAGGCAGCGCGGAATGGCGGCCATTTGCTGGCATTTTCCTCGTCGCCGGGCTCGTACTTCCAATGCTTATCGGGGTCCTGCACACGCTCCAGCAGCCGGGCGCGCTGCTCCTCTTCCGATACGTGCAGGTAAAACTTCAGCACCGTGGTACCGGCCTGCTGCAACAGCTCCTCAAAAGCGTTGATGGCGGCAAAGCGCTGGTGCGCCTGTTCGTCATCGATGAGGCCCTTTACCCGGGTCACGAGCACGTCTTCGTAGTGCGAGCGGTTGAAGACGTGAATCATGCCCTTGGGCGGGGTTTGGGCGTGTATCCGCCACAAAAAATCGTGGGCCCGCTCCAGGGTGGAAGGCACCTTAAACGAATGCACCCGCACACCCTGCGGGTTGAGGCCGCTGAATACGCGCCGGATCAGCCCGTCTTTGCCGCTGGCATCCATACCCTGCAATATGACCAGCACGCTGCGGCAGTTTTCGGCGTAGAGGCGCTCTTGCAGCTCCACGAGTTCCGTGCGGATGCGCTTCATTTCCCGCACCGTCGGGGCTTTGTGCAGGTGGTCCGGGGCCCGGGTTGGCAGCTGAGTAAAATCGGGAGGGACAGTTCCAGGCATAGGGCTTTCGTTTAAAGCATGACACGCTGCTACCTACTTACGTAGTCGTGCCGGCGGTGGCCGGCGGGCCACAGTAGGCTCTACTCGGCCTCGCAGCAAAACGGCCCGCACTGAGTGCGGGCCGTTTTGGTATTGGTCAATGAGCCTTTGGCGGGAATTACCACACCTTGGCGCGCTCCTGCTGGGCACGCACCATTTTGGCGTTGTCCTTGCAGCCGAAGGCCTCGTAGAACTGGGGCATGTTCATCAACGGGCCGTTGGTGCGGAACTGGGCCGGCGAGTGCGGGTCCGTCAGCACTTGCTGGCGCAGGTACTCGGGGCGGGCGTTGGTGCGCCAGATTTGGGCCCACGAGAGGAAGAAGCGTTGCTCCGGCGTCTGGCCGTCGTACTTGGGCACATTGCCATCGGGGTACTTTTGCTTCAACTGCTTTTGCAGGGCTGTGAAGGCGATGTTCAGGCCGCCGAGGTCGGCCAGGTTTTCGCCCATGGTCAGCTTGCCGTTCACAAACACCGAATCCAGCGGCTGGAAGGCCGAGTACTGCTGACCCACCATGGCGGCGCGGGCCTCAAACTTGGCCGCGTCTTCCTTGGTCCACCAGTCGCGCAGGTTGCCTTCGGCGTCTGATTGCCGGCCGCGGTCGTCGAAGCCGTGAGTGATTTCGTGGCCGATGACGGCGCCCATGCCGCCGTAGTTCACCGCGTCGTCGGCTTTGGGGTCGAAGAACGGCGGCTGCATGATGCCGGCCGGGAACACTATCTCGTTGAGCGAGGAGTTGTAGTAGGCATTCACCGTCGGCGGCGTCATGCTCCACACGGCGCGGTCGATGGGCTTGCCGAAGCGGCTCACGTTGTCCTTGTACTCCCACATGCGGGCGTTCATCACGTTCTGCAGAAACGACTCGCGCGAGATGTTCAGCGCCGAATAGTCCTTCCACTTATCCGGGTAGCCGATTTTCACCACGAAAGAATTCAGCTTTTTCAGCGCTTCTTCTTTGGTGGCCGGGCTCATCCAGTCACTGTTCTTGATATGGTCGCCCATGGCCTCGCGGATGTTGCTGACCATTTCCAGGGCTTTCACCTTGGTTTCGGGCGTAAAGGCCTTGTCCACGTACAGCTGACCGAAAGCTTCGCCCAAGGAAGCATCGGTGGCACGCAGCATGCGCTTCCAGCGCGGCTGCTGCTGCTTAGCGCCGGTGAGCACCTGCGAGAAGCGGAACGATTCATCAACAAAAGCCTTGGGCAGGGCCGGCGCCGCGGAGTTTACCACGTGCCAGCGCAGGTAGGTTTTCCAGTCGTTGAGCGGCTCGGCTTTCAGGGCCGCGCTGGCTTCTTTCAGGAATTCGGGTTGGCCCACTATCACCTCTTTGGCCGCGCCCAGATTGAGTTGCTGCAGCAGGCCGGGCACGTTCAGGTTGGGAAACTGCTTGCTGGCCTCGGCCACCGTCATTTTGTTGTAGTTGGCGTACGGGTCGCGCAGGGCTACCCGGTCGCGCGAGGCCTTGGCCAGGCGCGTTTCCAGGCGCATCACCGTTTCGGCATTCTTCCGAGCCGTGGCCTCGGCGTCGCCGAGCAGCTTAAAGGTGTTGGTCAGGTAGGTCATGTACGCCGTCCGGATGGTTTTGGAGCGGGCGTCGTCTTTCAGATAATAGTCGCGGTCGGGCAGCGAAAGGCCACCCTGCGACATGTACACGGCGTACTGCGTGCTGTTTTTGCGGTCCTGATTGACACCTACGCCCAGCACCGAGCGCGTCTGCAGCATCTGCTGGCGAGCCAACTGAGCTTGCAAGCCTTTCAGATCCTTCACGGCCGCAATGCGCGCCAGCTCCGGCTGCAATGGCTTCAGGCCGGCCGCCTCGATGGCCGCCGAGTCCATAGCCGAAGCGTAAAAGTCGCCGACCTTTTGAAGGTTTGAACCCTTAGCCGCGCCGGTATTGGCCGCCGACTCTTCCAGAATCTGCCGCATCACGGTCTCGTTCTGGTTGATGAGCGTGTTCCAGGAGCTCCAGCGCGATTCCGAGGCCGGCACGGGATTGTTCTTGAGCCAGGTACCCGAAGCGTAGCGGAAGAAGTCCTCGCAGGGCGACACCGAGGGGTCAATGTTGGCCGGATCAAGGCCGACGCCCGGGATGATGCGCTCTTCCGTAGGCGCGGCGGCCGCCATGGAGGCGGGAGTATCGGTGGTCGAGGCGGTTTTGTTGCTGGCGGCGCAGCCAGCCAGGGCCAAGGTCGCTGCCGTCCGTAGGGTCAGCAGCAAGTGGTGTTTGTTGGTCATCAGCAACTAGAAAAAAGAAAGCGTACTAACAAAATTATCCCAATGCCGGGGCACTGGTACAACGCCAATGTCAGGATAATTTGGTTCCCGACGAGCAATGCCGGCGGTGATGCCCCAGCCGGCGGCGCAGAGCTAAGCCCCTGCATCGGCAACTTTTATCATTGATTTCCGATCAAAACTGTCTGATTATAGTACTAAGCCGCCCCAGCGTAGCATCGGGGTGCTATGCTGGGGCGGCCGGCTGCAGAGCGTAGAAATACGATTCCCCGCGTTTTGGATCGAGCGTTACGAAGCAGAGCTTACTCCTGCTTAATGAAGCTGATATTGTGCTGCTCGTTGAAGGCAAGCACTGCTGGTGAGTTTTTGTTTTGCTTGGTCGTAATGACGATAACCCCTTCTTTTCCGGCAGCGTCAAACCCATAGTTTTCCCGCGCCTTATCGTCTTTCATCACCATCATGTTCTCGATGTCGTTGGGATTCAGCCGCTCAACGGCTTCTTTGCTGGAAGGCTGGCCGTCGAGGAAGTACTGGGGCTGGCCCAGCGTATTGTCCATGGTCTGCACCAAGGCCTTTTGCCCAACGGCGGATTCATCCACCTCGGCGTTCTTTTCGCAGCCGACTAGGCAAAGCAGCGCGGTCAGTGGCAGCAGCAACAAGTAGTGCGTCACCTTGTGACGGGCGGTGTGGGGTTTGTTCATCATGGCAATACGGGTTTTGAGTGTGGTAAAAGCGAAATGGTTGGCTAAGGATGGCGCCGCCAGCGGCTGCAGCTGCAGGAGGCTGTATTGATAAGCCCGGCGGTCAAGGCCGCGGTGAAGCACTTCGTGGTCGGTCAGAAATTCCAGGTTTTGCTGCACGGCGCGCTTCAGCCACCACGCGGCAGGGTTGGGCCAACACAGCACCGTCAGTAGCTGAGCCAACAGCACATCCACGGTATGCCAGCCGCGCACGTGCACCTGCTCGTGCACCAAGATGGCCGGTAAGTCGGCGGGCTGGTGCTGCGCCGGATTCAGGTACACCCCCCGCCCAAACGAAAACGGACTAACCGGCGCGACCAGCCGCCGAAACGGGTACCCCTGCCACTTATCAGGCTCAGAAGCTAAGTGCATGCGGTACAGCGAAGCCAGCTGCAGCAGCATGCACAACCCTAGCAAGGCCACTCCGCCCCAATACACCAGCAGCGCGCCCGTCCAGAAGGTAAGCCCCGTCGCGGCGGGGCCGGGAGCCCAGGCCGGGTTAAGCCAGGTCACGCTTACGGGCACCGCCAGCACGACCCGCTGCGCCGGCTGCAGCCAGGCTGCCACGTCCACGGCTGGGTAGGCAGCCGCAAAGAGCATCGCAAACAGCAGGTAAACCCGGTTCAGCTTATAAAACGTGAGCCGGCGCAGCAGGCCGCAATACCCACCCGCCAAAAGCAGCAAGGCTGCGTTGGCCTTCAGCACATACACCAATGATTCTGGTAGCATAGCCCGCGCTAGTTTTCGGTTTTGCCCTTCTCGATCATGTCGATAATCTCCTTTAGCTCATCGGCGCTGATCTGTTGCTCCTTGGCGAAAAAGGAAACCAGCTCCTTATAAGAGTTGCGGAAGTAATGGCCCACAAAGGCGCTCATAAACCGCTTGCGGTAATCCTCGGCTGCAATGCGCGGCGTGAAGCGGTAGGTGTTGCCGAGCTTCTCGCTGCTGAGGTAGCCCTTGCGCTCCAGGTTTCGCACCGTGGAAGCCAGGGTGGTGTAAGGCGGCCGCGGTTCGGGCAGCAGTTCCAACGCATCCTTGATGAATCCGCCGCCGAGCTGCCAGAAGGCCTGCATGGCTTCTTCTTCGGGTTGGGTAAGTCGTTCCATTGCCTATTACGATGTTTTCGTAATAATACGAACATTTCGTAATATGTAATACATTGCTCCGTGGTAATTATTCTGCGCCACATAAAAAAGCGGCTTGCAGAACCTGCAAGCCGCTTTTCAAGCGTTGAAGTCGTTAAGGCGTCTGTCATCCTGAGGCGTTAGCCGAAGGACCTTGTGACGCTGGCACGAGTCGTTGTTTGCCGTTTCATCCTTTATTTGGCGTTCCGCAGGAAGGCTCTTATCACGTTGATGCTAACACGAGTCGTTGCTTCGCGTGCCGTGCCAGCGTGGTGAGGTCCTTCGCTAGCTCAGGATGACAGTTCCTAAATAGTCTCAGGTAAACAATGACTCTTGAGAACCGCTACCAAATCTTGGCCCGCTCAGCTTGGGCCCGAACCATCTTCTGCCCTTCCTGGCAGCCGAAGGCCTCGTAGAACTGCGGCATGTTCATCAGCGGCCCGATGGTACGGTACTGATCGGGCGAGTGCGGGTCGGTGAGGATCTGCTGACGTAAGGCTTCGGGGCGGATGTTGGAGCGGCGCAGCTGGGCCCACGAGAGGAAGAAGCGTTGTTCGGGCGTCAGGCCGTCGATTTTGGGACGCGGACCGTTGCCGTATTTCTCCTGCAGGCGCTTCTGCAAGGCACCATACGTCACGGTAAGACCGGCAAAGTCAGCCAGGTTTTCGCCCATGGTCAGCTTGCCATTCACGTACACCGAATCCAGCGGCTGGAAGGCGGAGTACTGCTGGCCCACGATGGCGGCGCGGCGCGTAAACTCCTCGCCGTCTTCCTTGGTCCACCAGTCGCGCAGGTTGCCCTCCGAGTCGTACTGCCGGCCTTGGTCATCGAAGCCGTGGGTAATTTCGTGACCAATCACGCCACCAATGGCGCCGTAGTTCACCGCGTCGTCGGCTTCGGGGTCGAAGAACGGGGGCTGCAGGTACCCGGCCGGAAACACAATCTCGTTCATCGGCGGGTTGTAGTAGGCATTGATGGTGGGCGGCGTCATACCCCATTCGTTACGGTCGATAGGCCCGCCGTACTTCTTCACGTTCTGCTTAAAGGCCCACTGACGGGCATTGAGTACGTTTTTCAGAAACGACTCGCGCGAGATGGTCAGGGCCGAGTAGTCTTTCCACTTATCCGGGTAGCCGATTTTCACGCGCAGGGCGTTCAGCTTCTTGAGCGCCTCCTGCTTAGTGGCGTCGCTCATCCAAGTGTTCGTCCGAATGTGCTCGGCCATCGAAGCTTTGATGTCGTTGACCATGGTCAGCGCCTTCTGCTTGGCTTCGGGCGAAAAGGCCTTATCCACGTACAGCTGGCCGAAAGCTTCGCCCAGCGTCCCATCCGTAGCGGCGAGCATGCGCTTCCAGCGTACCGGCTGCTGCTTGGCCCCGCTGGTCAGCTGCGCGAAGCGGAAGGCTTCGTCGCTGAAGGCTTTGGGCAGCGCCGATGGCAGGGAGCTGACGAGCTGCCACGTCATATAGGTCTTAAGGTCGGCTAGCGGCTCGGTTTTCAGCACGGCGCTGAGCTCCTGGAAAAACTCCGGCTGGCCTACAATTACTTCCTTGGCCGCGCCGAGGCCGTTTTGGACGAGTAGCGTGGGCAGGCCCAGGTTGGGGAACTGCTTGCTGGCCTCGGCCAGGGTCATTTTGTTGTAGTTGGCGTTGGGGTTGCGCAGGGCCACCCGGTCGCGGGTTACCTGCGCCAGGCGCGTTTCCACGCGCAGAACGGCGGCGGCCTTGCTAGCCGCCGTGGTTTCAGAATCGCCGAGCAGCTTAAAGGTATTGGTAAGGTAGGTCACGTACGCAGTGCGCACGGCCTTGGAGCGGGCGTCGTCTTTTAGGTAATAGTCACGGTCGGGCATGCTCAGGCCACCCTGCGACAGGTTCACGGCGTACTCCGTGCTCTTCTTGCGGTCGGGGCCTACACCAGCGCGAAAGAAGGCGCCGGTACCCAACGTTTGCTGCCGGGCCAGCTCCGTTTGCAGAGCCTTCAGGTCTTTGATGGCGGCAATGCGTACCAGCTCGGGCTTCAAGTATTTCAGGCCGGCCTGCTCCAGGGCCACGGAGTCCATGCCCGAGGCGTAGAAGTCGCCTACTTTCTGCAGGTTGGAGCCTTTGGGGGCCTGGGTGCTGGCAGCTTCTTCCAGGATTTGGCGCAGCATGGCCTGGGTTCGGTCGCCGAGCAGATTTCGCGGACCCCAGCGCGTGGCATACGACGGCACGGGGTTGTTCTTGAGCCAATTGCCGCCCGAGAAGCGGAAGAAGTCGTCGCAGGGGGCTACGCTGCGGTCCATGTCGGCCACATTAATGCTGCGGCCTTGGCTGGTGGCTGGGATGCCCGCCAAGAATGCATCGTTGGGCGAAGTGGATGTGGGCGCGGCAGCTGCCGTGGTAGTAGTGGCTGCGGGTTGCGTGGGGCTGCTGGCCGCGCAGCCGGCCAAGGCCAGCAACGAAGCCGCTGCCAAGGCACGCGACAAAATGGGAGTTTGGTTCATACAATTCAGGAGTACGGTGGACAGGCAGCTGCAGCATAGCGGCTCGGCAAAGACTGCGAAGCCAGCCGCTGGGCTGCATGGAACCGAACAACTTGCATTGCCAGGAGCACACGCTGCCGGCAACCTTGCAAAGCGTATGGTTTCGGCAACCAAACACAAATCTGCCGCATCACAAGCCGTATCTTCGTCGGCAAAATCATACCCTGCCTCGCCTACCTGCATGGCCAAGCTATACTTGTTTTTGCTGACCTCTTGCTTGCTGCTGGCAGTAGGCCCAGCCGCCGAGGCTCAAGACTCCACGGTGCCAGCCCAAGCGGCTACTTCCTCTCCCGAAACCCGTTTTTTGGACGTAGCCAATGCTGCCGCCGCGTTAATGAAGCAGCTAATGGCCCAACCGGCTACTCCGGCCGCCGAGGCCCCACTTCAACGTGAGTGCGTGGCCTTGTGCCAACGCGGGCGGCAAGTAACGCCTGTATATGCTCAGTGGCTGCGCCGCCAGTCCAAAAGCGAGTTGCGCACTGCGGTGCAGCACTTACAAGCCAGTGCCTTCGTGCAGTACCTGGGCCGACTGCAAAATGACCCACAGTTCGAAGCACGCTATAAGCAAAGCCCGGTGGCAGCCGAAATGATGCTGGAGTTACTCAATGCATTGGATTTCGAGCGGCATTAGTCCCGTCAGATTCACGTTCCACAGCGCAGGCTTGAATTCGTATTTAGCAGACAACTTCGGAAGCGACTGTATTTGGCCGTTTGGCGTAGCATCGTAATCCGCGGGTCCTGTGGCGCCGCCCCATGATGCCACAGGACCCGCGGCTTATAATGCAGTGATGCTTGGCGCAGCTAAATGAGTGGTTACTGGCTTTGAACAACGTTCACCATCAGGCTGCCGCAAGCTACAGCGCTGGAAGGCGCAGCCAAGACATATCACACCTCAACGGCGCCGCGGCTTGGCGCGCACGTACTGATCAGGCCACGCCACCTCGGCCCCCAGCTCCTCGGCGGCCCGCAGTGGAAAATGTGGGTCGCGGAGCAGCTCCCGGGCCAGCAGCACCAGATCGGCCTGACCTGTAGCTACGATTGCCTCGGCTTCGGCGGCCGTGGTGATGAGCCCGACGGCGCCGGTTGCAATACCAGCTTCCCGCCGCACTTGCTGCGCAAAGGGTACTTGGTAGCCAGGCCCAACGGGGATAGGCGCCGTGGGCACGTTGCCGCCTGTGGAGCAGTCGATCAGATCCACGCCGCGGGCCTTCAGCTCGCGGGCCAGGGATACGGAATCGTCGGCGGTCCAGCCGCCCTCAGTCCAGTCGGTAGCCGAGATGCGCACCAGCAGCGGATAGTCATCGTGCAGCAGGGCCCGGGTTGCCTCGGTTACTTCCAGCAGCAGGCGGATGCGGTTTTCAAACGAGCCGCCGTAATCGTCGGTGCGTTGGTTACTAAGCGGCGACAGAAACTCGTGGAACAGGTACCCATGAGCCGCGTGCAGTTCGATTACCTGAAAGCCCGCGTCCAGGGCACGCTGCGTGGCAGCCCGAAAATCAGCCTTTACTTTCTCGATGCCAGCGTGGTCCAGCGCCTGCGGGGCAGGCTCGTCGGCCGTAAAAGGCAGGGCACTGGGAGCTACAGTTGGCCAGCCGCCGGCAGCTTCCTCCACCACGCTGCCGCCCTTCCAAGGGCTGCTGTGGCTGGCTTTGCGGCCGGCGTGGGCAAGCTGAATACCCGCTATGGCGCCATGGGCGCGCAAAAACTCGGTGATGCGGCGCAGGCCGGGCACATGCTCATCCCGCCAGATGCCGAGGTCATCGGGAGTAATGCGGCCCTCGGGCGATACGGCCGTAGCCTCGCTGATGATGAGCCCGGCCCCGCCTACGGCGCGGCTGCCGAGGTGCACCAGGTGCCAATCGTTGCTGAAGCCATCGACGCTGCTGTACATGCACATCGGCGACACGGCAATTCTATTCTTCAGGGTAATGCCGCGCAGAACCAGCGGCGAAAACAAGGTAGAGGACATACGAAGGAAGAGTGGAAGTGCAGTAAACCGGCGGAACCGATAAGAGTTGCCGAATAAGCCGCGCACCTCACTCAAGAGCCGGATTCAACCAGTCCCAATTGCCTTACAATCCTAGCCGCGCTGTTGATATAAGGTTAAGACGCAAACATCTGGTCGGCGCACTTCATCGGTTCCGGCAAACCGAAACCCATCAATAAACCTCACTCCGTGGCAGCCTTCCGCCCCTCCATGTAGCTGGAGTGGGCAGGTGCTAAAAAATCTGTTAAAGCCTCTGCTACGCCTATAGCTGATAAAAAACGCGAAATTCGTTTGGAGACGAGCATTACGCGACTAGCACGAGCTGCGCCGGACCTTACACTTACCTGTGGTTCGTAGCGAGGCTGATTTCGCGCTGTTATACGATGCTGTTGACTGCCCCCGTTGGCTGGCACTCTTGTAGCCACTGCACCGCGCTGGCTTCATCGGTGAAGCGCGCAGCCAAATAGGGCTTGTCGGCGAAATAGCTGACGGGCGGAAAATTTTCGTCGGATGCTACGTCGCGCAGGTGCAAGGGCGCTACTAAGTACGCCAAGTGGCTGCGGCTGGGCAGGCGCATGGGTAGCTGCGGCGCAAAAGTATTCAGCATCCAGATGGTAGCCTCCTTATCGGTATCCACACGACGGCGGGCATCCAGCAGCCAATACGGACACTGATGCGCGGCGGCGGTTTCCAGCATATCGAGGTAACCCTGCTTGAGCTCCTGCAGATTGATTTGCCGCTTCCAGCGACCTACCAAAATGTGCAGATCGGAGCGATACGCAATTTCCAAAAAGCTGCGGGAAGCCAAGCTTTCCATAAAGGTTCAGTAGAATGGGGCGCAAAGGTAAGCGGCAACGCTGGCTAATGGTAACTATTGTGCCTTTAAGAGCGTGTGCCCGGTTGGGCGTGGTACGCAAGCCGCCAGGTAACGGGTTTTGGCGGCTGCCTACGCAGCCCAAAACCTAATGGCCGCTGGCGCGGTAGTACTATCCGGCGCGGCGCTACCTTGTTCTTGTTTCAGCGTCCGCTTTTGCTACCGACCCGCATGCGCTCCATCAAGCACCAGCACCGCGCCATCAGCGCGCCCATTGCCGATCTGATAACCTACCGAGCATTGCCCACGCAATCGGTAGAGCACCTGGATCCATTTCTGTTTCTGAATCATCACGGCCCCCAAACCTACCGCCCCAACAACCGCGGCCTGCCTTTTGGCCCGCATCCGCACCGCGGCTTCGAGACGGTTACCTTCATTCTAGAAGGCGACATTATGCACAAGGATACCGGCGGCCACGAAAGCGTCATCAACGCGGGTGGCATTCAGTGGATGACTGCCGGCTCGGGCCTGATTCACGCCGAAATATCCTCTCCGGAGTTTAAGCGCACGGGTGGTCCGCTCGAAATTCTGCAGCTATGGGTGAACCTGCCGGCCCGGCACAAGATGGTGGCACCGCGCTATATCGGCCTGCAGGCGCCCGAAATTCCCACGGCTACCCTCGATGAGGGCCGCGTCACCTTGCATGCCGTGTCGGGCAACTGGGCCGGTACCGCCGGCGCGGTGCAGCCGCTGGCCGATATTCAGCTGGCCACGGTAGCATTTCAGACGGGCGGCCAGCTCACGCTGCCCATCCCGGCCGAGCATACTATTTTCTTTTATACGATTCGCGGCCGCTTGCGCGTCAACGACCAGGAAACGGAGGCACTGCGTCTGGCCGAGTTCAATCACGACGGCGACGAGCTGCGCATCGAAGCCCTGAGCGACGCCGTGCTGCTGATCGGCCATGCCCAGCCTTTTAATGAGCCCATTGTGTCCTACGGACCCTTTGTAATGAACACGGCTCAGGAAATCGAGCAGGCTTACCACGACTACCAAAGCGGCAAGTTTGGTGAATGGCGCGGTTAGCCTTCATAGACCAAAGGCACAAAAAAAGCGCGACCCTTCTCTGGGTCGCGCTTTTTTTGTGCCTTTGGCTTAGCGCTGGGCTAGCAGCCAAGCTATAGCTTCCGACTCATTATCAAAGTAGCAGTAGTTGATGTGGTTACGCACCGCCGTAACTACCGTCGCCATCGACAGCCGGGTAACGGCGTTACGGGCAGTCAGAATGGCCCGGTGCCGATAATGGCCGGCTTGTACCGCGCGGGGCGTCCAATCATCGGCAATCCAAGCCTGCTCAGCGGCCGTGAACGGCGCCAAGTACCGATGATCAACCAAAACCCTGCCGCAAGCGTGCTGGGCCAAGCATTCGAGCATGCTGTCGAGTATCTGGTAACGTTGTTGGCTATCTGCGGGCCCCGGGTGCCAAGTCAGGCGCAAAAACCCACGTGCGTCTTCGACCAAGCGCCCGGCGCTATTCTCGAAAAGCAAAGTAGTAGGAATCAATGCCATACAAAGAAATGGTAATAAAGAAAGCGCCCCGCTGCAAGTTAAGAACAACTCAATAGCTTGTTTTACTTAGCAAACAACTACTATATTAGTAGATTGCAAAGAACACTGTTTTTATCGAACAGTTTAATAAATACAAAAATTCACTCACAATCAATTGATCTTTAAACATATATAAGACCGAATACAACCTGAAAAAATTACAATTCGTTAAGGCAAAATTAGCACTGATAACTGAGAATTATCTAATAAACTTGTAAAATCGGACGAAGTGCTGCTTATGAGCATGGTGCCCGGTTTGTACAACTTATTGCTTGGTTGGATTTGTGAAGAAGTGGTTGACGGTGCTGGTAGGGCTATGGAGCTTGCCAGCGTTAGCACAAACGGGAGTTTCGGAGCCGCAGCTTGCGCATTGCGATGCAGCCATTCAGCAATTCATGCAACGCTGGAAAGTGCCCGGGGCCTCCGTAGCCATCAGCCGCCACGGCAAGTTGGTATACGCCCGCGGCTTCGGCCACGCCAATCTCGACCGAACGCAGCCGATGCAGCCCTCGCACTTGCTGCGCGTGGCCAGCGTATCGAAGCCCGTGACGGCCGTGGCCATCATGAAGCTGGTGGAGGAAGGCCGCGTGCAGCTTTCCAGTCGTGCTTTCGGCCCCGAAGGCTACCTGAACGCGCCCTACTATACTAGTGCCATTCAGGATAAGCGCATCTACGATATTACGGTGCAACAGCTGCTGGAGCACACGGCTGGCTGGAACCGAAACGCCGGGGTGGATGGCTACAACAGCTCTGACCCCATCGACTTTCCGCTGCATGTGGCTGAGGCCATGAACAGCACCAACCCCGTAGCCGACTCGACGCTGGTGCGCTTCATGCTGGACCGCGGGCTGAACTTCAACCCGGGCAGCCGCTTTGCTTACTCCAACGTGGGCTACCTCGTGCTGGGCAAGATCATCGAGCAGGTCACCGGTCAGCGTTACGAAAATTGGGTGCAGCGCAACATCCTGCAGCCCACCGGTGTGCAGGAGGCCCACCTCGGCCGTAACCTACTCGAAAACAAGCAGGAGCGCGAAGCGGAGTACTTTAGCAAGGACACCAAAGAGTCGTGCTACGGCACCGGCAAGCGCGTGGCTTACCCCTACGGCGGCTGGAACCTGGAAGCCATGAACGCCCACGGCGGGTGGCTGTTTTCGGCCCGCGACCTGGTGCGCCTAATGCTGGCCGTGGATGGCTCGCCCACCCGCCCCGATCTGCTGCTGCCGGGCACCATCGACACGATGGTTACTCCGCACGAATCCAACCGCCGCTACGCCAAGGGCTGGATGGTAAACAAAGACCGCACGACGTGGTGGCACACCGGCTCGCTCGATGGCTCGGCCAGCTGCGTGGTGCGCACCGCTTCGGGCTACACCTGGGCTATTCTGCTGAATAGCCGATCCACGGCCAACCGCTTCTGGAACGACCTGGAGGAACTCGGCTGGAACTGCATCAACGGCTCAAACAACTGGCCCAGCTACGATCTGTTTCCGCCGGAGCAAAACGCAGCCGGCCTGCGTGCGGCCCCCGTCAACTCCAACACCGCCCAGCTCACCTGGCGCAATGGCAACGGTACCGCCCGCATGCTGGTATTGCAAGAAGCGGCAGCTGTTACGGAGCTGCCCCAAGACGGCACCAACTACGTAGCCGATGCTTTCTTCGGCCATGGTGCCACGCTCGGCCACGGCGCCGTGGTAGCCGCCGGCTCCGATAGCACCGTGACGGTACGCAACCTTAAACCGGGCAAAACCTATTATGCCCGCTTGGTAGAGTATCACCAAAGCGACGCCACTGGTCAGCACCCCGTGTACGCCCTCGATGGTAACCCGGTAATGGAATTCACCATGCCGGTGGCCCCGGTAATCGTGGCCAAGCAAGTACCCAAAGCCACCAAAACTGCTAAGTCAGCTACTGCCCGCACGGCGAAAGCCCGCGCTAAACGGCCTGCCCAAGCGGCCCCCGTCCCGAGCGTAGCCTTTCCACAGTCCAATCCCCTAGACAGCGAAGGTCACACCAACGCCGGCCATTCAAACCCCAATGCCCCGGCGACAGTGCCCCAGAGCAGTTCCTACTGGCTGCGCTTGCGCGAAATGAGCCGCGACTTGTTTAAGTGGTTTGGCGCGTAAGGCCTGCTCCCCGGCTTGAATATTCACCAAACCTTCATTGTTGCTTGATTACTTAACCTCGACCTTATAATTTTTCTTAATTATCTTTCAGGTCGTCAATAAGATAACCCATGAGTGTGTTTTCGGATGAGGTCCTGTTGCTGCTAACCGAAGCCGGCTGGTACCAGGGCAGAACAGTAGATACCGGTAAGTACGCAGAGGCTTTGGCCGCGCATCGGCTGCCATGGCTACGGGCGACCGACCGCTTCCTGAGCGAATTCGGTGGATTGATGCTGCGCTTTCTGCGCCGCGACGGCAGCGTCACCACCGCTCATTTTAATGTGCCGCGGGTCTTGGCTACCGGCGCCGCCGATGCTGTACTGACGGATTACCAACAGCGCTTGAGCGCGCACGGGCTCACCGTCATCGGGCAGGCCTATGCCGACGACCTAGTACTGCTCATGGATGCCCAAGGCCGCGTATACGGCGGCGGTTGCGACGACTGCCTTTATTTGATTGCCGCTAGCGGCGAGCAAGCCATCAATACCATCTGCCTCGATCTGGCTTTCGAGGTGATTTAGGTATTTGCGCCGAGGCGCTTCTCGTAGCAGAAGAACCGCAACCCCGGCCGAAAAGCCAGCGTGATTTCGCCCGCAAACCGATAGCCCAATTTCGGAAACAAGCGCTGGGTGGCCTGGTTTTCTGAATTGGTATCGACGCGCAGGGCTTGCAGCTGCCACTCAGCCGCCAGCACTTCGGCTTGCTGTAGCAGCGCGGCGGCCACGCCCTGGCCTTGCGCAGCAGGATCTACGGCTAAGCGGTGCGTCACTACTGCCGCTTCCGTGACGTCCCAGTCGGCTTGCGCGTATTCGGGGTCTTGGTCGGTGGTGAGGGCCGCCACGCCCGCTACCTGCCCCGCCAGCTCGGCCACCCACAGCTGCTGCCGGTCGATGTCGCGCTCGAATACCGCCTCGTTCGGATAATCGGCTTCCCACTGGTAGTTGCCGGCGGCCTGCATCAGCGGCACCACGCGGCGCACGATATCCATGATAGCAGGCAGATCGGCTACGTGGGCCCGCCGGATGTGCATGGAGTTTGTCATAATGGGCGCCGCAGTATCTCGTTCTAGTGATTCATTACGGGTTCCGCCGCGGCGGCTTCGGCCTGCCGCAGGTTGCTGGATAAGGACCGCAGCGCCAATAATAAGCTTACCAAGGTGAGCACGGCGCCCATGAGAAATGGAGCTCCTGGAAAATAGACGGGCGCCCTGGGCCCGGTGAAGTAGGCAAACAGGTTGGTCATCAGCAGCGGCCCGATAATGGACGTGAGGCTGACAAGGCTGGTCAGGCCACCTTGCAGCTCACCCTGCTCGTTGGCTGGTACTTGCGTGGAAATGATGCCCTGAATGGCAGGCCCGGCAATGCCACCCAAACAGTACGGCACCAGGAAAGCAAACATCATCCAGCCCTGCGTAGCGAAGGCAAACAAGGCAAAGCCGGACGCATATAGCGCCATGCCTACGTACACGCTGCGCGCCGGCCCCAGCCGCGGGTTGATCCAGCGAATGAGTACGCCCTGCACGATGGCCACCAGCAGCCCCACGAAGCTCAAGGAACGGCCTACCCACTGCTCGTTCCAATGAAATTTCTCCATCGTGTAGTAAGACCAGGTACTTTGCGTAGCGTGGGCCGCTATGTATATGCAAATCAGCGAGCCTACCAGCCCAAAAATCACCGCGTAGCGCTTCAACAGCAACAAGGCCCCGATGGGATTGGCGCGCTTCCATTCAAAAGAGCGCCGATTGTCCGCCGTTAGTGATTCGGGCAGCACGAAGTAGCCGTAAAGCCAGTTGATGAAAGTGAGGCCCGCCGCCGCCAGAAACGGTGCCCGCGTACCAAACTGCGCCAGCTCGCCCCCTATGGCCGGTCCCAGCACGAACCCCATGCCGAAGGCGGCTCCTACCAGACCGAAGTTTTGCGCCCGTTTTTCGGGTGGACTTACATCGGCAATGTAGGCGGTGGCGGTGGTCATACTAGCACCGGTGACGCCCGCTATCAGTCGGCCCACAAACAGCCAGGCCAGCGTGGGCGCAAAGGCCAGAAACAGGTAATCGAGCCCGAAGCCAAACAGGGAGAAAAGCAGCACCGGCCGGCGGCCGTACCGGTCGCTGAGGTTGCCGAGCACCGGCGAAAACAGAAACTGCATCACGGCGAAGGCAAATAGCAGCCAGCCGCCGTAGCGTGCCGCGTCGCTGATGGTGCCGCCGGTGAGCTGGCGGATCAGATCGGGCAGTACGGGAATGATAATACCGAAGCCGATGACGTCGATCAGCAGCGTAACGAAGATGAACCCCAGGGCTGCTTGGCGTTGACCAATCATAGAATGGACACTCGTTGGTGGGACTGAAAAACCGGCAGCCCTGGCGCGCCTACCGCTGCGCGTGGCAGCCTTCGAGGTGGCGGCACTCCTGTAGCCACGTAAGCGCCAGGGCTTCGTCGGTAAAGCGCTGCATCAGGCCGGCTTGCCCATCAAAGTAAGTAAGCGGTGGAATGACTTTATCGGCGGGTACCGCGTCGGTCATATGGACTGGTGCTACCAGGTATGCAATGTAAACGCGCCCGCCCAGGTGCTGGCCGAGGCGTGGCACAAAGTCCTGCAACAGCCAGCTGGTGATGGCCACCCCGGTATTCAGGCGCCGCCGGGCATCGAGCAGCCAGAAGCGGCAGCCGTGCTCTTTGGCAGTTTCCAGTAGCGCCGGGTAGCTCGCGTACAGCTCGCCTTCGGTCACGGCACGCTGCCACCGTCCCACCAATAGCTGCAGGTCGGGGCGAAAGTTGATCAGCAGAAACTCGGAATGACTCATGCAGACACGGTGGGTTGGCACGTAAAAATACACGCGTCGGCGGTACTGCGCTGCTGGAGTCGCTGCACGGCTTGCTGGTATTGCTGGTGTGCCATTGGTAGTGCTACTGGGGAAGTGTTATTTGCCGGCGTTTCAACCTAGTGTTAATCTACCTATGTTTCAAGGATTGCGCACGATCGTGTACCCGGTAGGCGACTTGGCCCGCGCCAAGCAGTGGTACGCCCAATTGCTAGGGCAAAAGCCTTATTTCGACGAGCCGTTTTATGTAGGCTTCAACGTGGGCGGATATGAACTCGGACTCGATCCGGACGGCCCGGTGGCTGGTCAGTGCGGTCCGGTTACTTATTGGGGCGTACCCGATGCTCATGCCGCCTACAGCCAACTGCTAGCATTGGGCGCCCACCCACACGAAACCGTGCGCGATGTGGGAGGCGGTATTCTGCTCGGAACAGTACAGGACCCGTTTGGCAACCTGATTGGCATCATTCAGAACCCGCACTTTCAGCTGCCGCAATAGCCCGTTTTAGTGCTTGTTTGCAGCACCTGGTAGTAAGCTCGCCCACCAGTTCCTGACACCTAGTCCTGGATATGGCTTTTATGGAAGCAGCACCGCAACCCGCCTGTAAATCAAGCAGTAAAATGCGTGACTGACCCTTATTTCCAAATTTTCAAACCCTACTGTTATGGCCATTCAACGTTATTCCGACTCGTTCGGCGACCAGATGCCGCAGAGCTTCTCTTCGATGCTGGATCGGTTCTTCAGCGACTCGCTGAACTCGCGGGGGCGTGGGAGTGCGTTTTCGCCGCACGTCGATGCGTACGAGACGGAGCGTAGCTACGAGATAGAAGCTGCGCTGCCGGGCATGAAACGGGAAGACATTAAGGTGGAATTTCAGCAAGGACGCCTAACCATCTCCGGCGAACGGCGCATGCAAAACGAGCGCAACGACCGCCGCTACCACGTGATGGAAAGTCAGTATGGCTCCTTTCACCGCTCGTTTCAGCTGCCTGGCGTAGTCAATGCGCAGGGCATTGAGGCTGCATTTGAGGATGGGGTGCTGCGCATCACCGTGCCCAAAGACGAGCAGAAGACCATGCGGCACCAGATTCAAATTCGCGGGCAGCAGCCGCAACAAAGCGGCCGCACCAACGGGCAGGTATCGGAGCACATGGGCCAGCAGGCAACCGACGTAGCAGTGGACAACGGTCAGCGTGCCCAGGCGCCGGACCAGGGCGCTGGTATCTACCAGGCCAGCCGCGTTTCCACCGATGGGCGCCGCCCCACCGTCAGCGCCCAGACCAATCCAAGGCCGGGCGGGCAGACCGGCAGCAATTCCTGGATTGAGTCCAGTCCCTCCGCTGACAGCTACGGCGACGGCCTTCCCGACGACGGCGCCGGCTCAATGCGCGGCTCGGGCGTGGGCTCGTAACCAGTGCAGTGCGCTACGCGGATTCTTGTGTGAGAACAGCCTTCTAGCGCCTGTGCTGCAACTCAGCAGTAAGACGCGGCGCACAGCCGCAGTCTTCGCCCGCTAACGTTCAATTACTGCTTTGCCCTGCTGGCTTCCCGGCGGGGCATTTTATTGGGTAGTGCTCGACTACTGATGATGCGCCATGGGGCCGTCGGCTGAGGGGCCGAGAGCAGCCAAGGTTAGGCTTCCCGGAGAGACGTGGCGCAGGATAGCCTTGAGCCCTACGTCCTGCAGGTCCTGCATCAGGCCTTCACCCGCTGCTTCGGGCGTGAGGGTGTCCACGGTGGTGGCTACCACAGTAATAGGCCGATCGGGCAGTGCTACCAGAGTGGCGCGGCGGTCAAAATCAGGTGGAAAGACGGCCGCGTACAGGATCAGCCGCTCGTAGGCAATGCGGTTACCGCTCAGCCAGCGGCAGGCCGCCGCTGCCCCTTGGCCGAAGCCCAGCACCGTTACGCTCACTTCCGAAGTACACTGCGACAAAATGTGTTCGGCCAATGCATCGAGGTAAGTTGTCAAGTCGGCCAGATCGGGCAATAAATCTCCGGTACCGGGCGCCAGCCACGCAGCCGCCATTTCGGGCGCGTCGGCGGGCGCGGCGCTGGGCGTATTGTAGCGGGATAAAGCTTCCGGCAGCACCAACAACCGCTCCGGAGTATCCAAAGGAGTCAGCTGCTCAGCCAGATCGGCTATTGACTGCCCAGCATCGTGCAAGCAAAACCAGACGCTACGGATTTCTGGTCCAAGGCTGCCGAGCAGCGCGTAACGAGCCGTACGGGGGGTGGTGAAGTCGTGGAGTGGAAGCATAAATTCGGAAGGCGGTGCGGTCAGGGTACTATACGCAACAAGAGCGGTTTAGCTGCCAAGCTGGCGCATTGATTTGCCTTAAAAACTGCCATGCACAGCCAATGTGGCAAGCTTTTGCTTCGCGAAAATTTAGATCAAGGTTGGTACACCGTTTGCCTATAACCCTTTGACTCACAGAACGACGACTCAGACTATGAAGCTCATAAGCCAAGAATTCCTGCATAACATCGCCCCTCAGATCGACCTGCTGAATACGCTGGGCGGTGGGGTAGCGCAGCCGCAGGTAAGTGTGCGGAAGCGTGAGCAGGGCGTGGTGATTCGGGTATCAGCGCCGAGCGTGCGCCCCGAGACTTTCCACGTTGTGCTGAACAACAACCAGCTCAACATTTTTGCCGAATACCGCCACAATGACGACGATAACCTCGTGGCGCCGCTGTTCGTGCACACCTTTGATTTGCCGCCACTGCTGGACCTGACCCGCATCGAAGCGGTACACGAGAACGGTGAGCTGCGCGTGCGCATTCCGTACGAGGACCCCACGGGCCGTCAGCGCGAAATCGACATCAAGCACCGCTAAGACTGGCGGCCCGCCCTGCTTCGACTTTTCCATTCCTTTCTATAACGTCGGGACCGACCGACATCCATGGTCTCACCGCCACTGCCTCGCCCGCAGTGGCTTTTTTGTTACTAGTGAAGCAGTCTATTTACCGCACTATTAAAGCAGTATAAGTAGTTGCGTCTAAGTAGTCTTGCGCATCGTGCTTGATCTATCCCCCGCTTGCTGAAGCATCCCAAACGGTTTTTTGGCCAGCTTCATTTATTCACGACTTCACCACCTACCCGAACAACGGCCAGAGCAGCACAAACATTAGCAGCAAGGACAGCAGAAACCAGCGCATGATCTGGCCCCGGTACTGACGCGGTAGCATGTTGCTGAGCACCAGCACGGCCACCACCACCAAAAGCAAGTGCAGCAGCAGGAAGGCGGTCGTCTTGACCCAGTTGCGCACAATGGTATTTTCGGGCTGAAACTGGTTGCTTTCGCCTAGGCCCGATACCACCCAACTCAGCAGGAAGTACGTTAGCGTTTCGAAGACGATAAAGCCCGCTAAGCCAATCAGAAAGAGCCGGGAGCCTGAGGGCTCGGTACGCACATCGGCAGCCATAGCAGCGAGGTAGTTGAGGGTGCCAAAGTACGGCTTGTCGCGCAACACCGGCGCGACCATGGCACGAGTTAGCGCTTTGTCAGCGTTATCTTCGTTCTTCAGCTGCTTTTCTCATGCCCCGTGCCCGCCGAGCTAACCGTATTCCTGCCCCCCGCCCCAGCCGGCGGCGCTTGATGCGCGTGGCCTTGTGGGCATTGGTTATGATGCTGCTGGGCACGGGGGCGCTGTACTACTTGTACCGACGCCAGATTCACCGGTACGCACGCCGGGCCTGGGCTACTTACGTGGCCCCTAGCCTGACGGGCCGCGAAAAAACGCCGCTGCTGCAAGGCTATACCGTGCACGGTATCGACGTCTCGTCGTACCAAGGGCGCATTGATTGGGCGGAAGTAAGCCGGCACGAGGTAAAGTTTGCTTTCATCAAGGCCACGGAAGGCGTGACGCTGCGCGACCGGCGTTTTCAGCGCAACTGGAGCGGTGCCCGCAAAGTCGGCATCCTGCGTGGGGCTTATCATTATTTTCAGCCCAACTACGATGGCACGGCGCAAGCCAACCTGTTTGTGAGCACAGTGCCCTTGCAGCCCGGCGACTTGCCCCCGGTGCTGGACGTAGAGCATCCCGAGTTTCACGACGTGGCCGTGATGCGCCGCAACATTGCTACTTGGCTGCGGCTGGTGGAGCGGCATTACGGCGTGCGGCCCATCCTGTACTCCAATCACAGCTTTTACCGGCGCTACCTCGCTGGCCACTTTGATAAGTACCCGCTGTGGCTGGCGCACTACGAGGTAGAGCGCCCTACCCTGTCGCGCGATAAATGGATTATCTGGCAGCACTCCGACGAAGCGCACATCCCGGGTATTCGCGGCGCCGTGGATTTCAACGTGTACCAAGGAAGCGTGGAGAGCCTGCAGGCCCTGCGCATTCCAGAACCGCAGAGCAGCGCGTCGACAACGGCCCCTTAGCTCTCAACGCCCAGCTCTTTGCACCCGCCGACGACCATTATTAGCGCAAATCCTTCAACTTTAGGTTTCCGTTGAGTTTACGTGTGCGTTGAGTATGGCTGGCTTTACCTCATTTTTAAGTGCTCGTTTGGGTTGGAATGTGGCGCTGCTGATCGGCAGCGGTGCGTGGCTGCTCACCGGCTGCGCCAGCAGCGGCGCCTTCACCGAATCGGGCAAAGCCTCCTACTACGCCGATAAGTTCAACGGCCGCAAAACAGCCAGCGGAGTACCCTACCGACCTGGCAAACGCACAGCCGCCCACAAAACGCTGCCCTTTGGCACGGTAGTCCGCGTGACGAATCCGCAGAATGGCCGCTCGGTAAAAGTAACCATCAACGACCGCGGCCCGCACGTAAAAGGCCGGGTCATCGACCTGTCCAAAAAAGCGGCCCGCAAGATTGGCGTCGACAAGGCCGGGGTAGCCCCCGTCAACCTGCGGGTGGTGCGCCAGGGCAGCGGCCGTTAACCCTCATCTTTCCCAACCATGCGCATCCGCAAAAAAGTTAAATGGGCCGTGCCGCCCGCTACGGTGGACCGGTTTACTACCCTCGGCCAATTTGTAAAGGCTGCCGAACAGCAAAGCTGGAGCGAGCAGGAAGTTCAGTTCGTCATCGACGAAGTGGTGCAAGCTCAGGACGACCAAGAAGCCCGCGACATTCTCGCCGACTACACGTTTAGATAGTGTGGTGTAAAAGCAACAGCCCGCGGCCAGGAGCCACGGGCTGTTGCGTTACTAACATAATATAGGCAGACTACTTTTTGCCTTTTTTCTTGCCTTTCGGGTCCATTTTGGCAGCCTGCATCAGGCTATCCTGCTCAGCTTTCATGCGAGCGGTAGTCAAGCGGCCGCTCAGCGACATGTAGTCGCCCTCCTGCAGCTGGGCCGTGTTGCCATCGGCCTTTACCACCACGCCATCGGCCTGCACTTTGGTACCGTTGGGAAAAGTCATGGAGTTGGGTGCCGTAAGGGCCGAAGTGTGGCCGTTTTGGGTCACCATCACTTTGCCTTCTTTCATAGCTACACCATCCTTCACGCCTGCGTCTTTCAGCACCGGACGCGGCGGGGGAGTGGCCCGACGCGGAGCCGGACGGGTTTGGGCTTCAGCCGACAAGCCTGCCGTCAGTAAACCCAGCGTGAGGAGAGTCGCAAAAAATTTCATGTGAGTGTGGGTGAGAATAAAGTAGAACACTAAAGTTACAACTCCGCGCGGAACCTTGCCAATGATTTTGGCCGATAACTTGCGGTGGCGTTGCTGCGTTCAGGCAACAAATAGGCCAATCGGACGGCTGTTCATCCTTAACCAGTTAACTGCCATGGCCGCTGACGCTGACAATGCCCTTTATTAGCAACTCAAGCAATATGTAAACATGACAGGCTCGGAGCCAAAAAAATGGCTTACCACGGAGGAATCCAAATCCGTGGGCCAAGACAGCGGCAACGGTACCAGCATCGGGCACTATTCAGGAAAGCGGATTGTGGAAATTTTGGGCAAGAAAAAAATTGCTCTTACCGAGGCCGACTAGCAGCGCATGCACAAGGCTCACAGCTACATCAGCCACGATTCCGCCTATGCTCCGCCACCAGCAGTGGAGACGTCGCAGTGACGCTACTCACTGATGAATTGGGGTCATGCCTGCTGATGAAATAAGGGTAAGGTCAAATGACTAAACCGTTGGCGGTATCCGCCGGTAAAGAACAGCGACCTATTTGGCCTTTTAGCCATTCAAAATCATGGATTACAAGGACTACTACAAGGTTCTGGGCGTGGAAAAAAACGCCACGCCGGACCAGATTAAGAAGGCGTACCGCAAGCTGGCTCGCCAGTATCACCCTGACGTTAACCCCAACGACGCCGAAGCGGAACGCAAATTCAAGGAAGTAAATGAGGCCAACGAAGTGCTTTCCGACGAGGAAAAGCGCCGCAAATATGACCAGCTCGGCGCCGACTGGCAGCGCTACCAGCAGGCCGGCGGCCGCGGCGGATTTGATGGGCCCGGCGGGTTCGATTGGTCGAAGTACGCGCAGGGCGGTGGCTTCCGGGGCTTCAGCGGCGCCGAAAGCTTCGGCGATGCCGAGGACTTCTCCGACTTCTTTAGCTCGTTTTTTGGCGGCATGGGTGGCAGTGGCCCCCGCAGCACTCGCCCCGTGACCGGCCAGGATTTGCGCGCCGATATGGAGCTTACCTTGGAAGAAGCCTTCCATGGCGGCCCGCGCACAGTAGTAGTGGGCGACAAACGCCTGCGTATCAACATCAAGCCGGGCGTGGAAGACGGCCAAACCATTCGGCTGCGCGACCAGGGCGGCCCCAGCCGCAACGGCGGGCCCAATGGCTCGCTTTTCATCACCCTGCACATCCAGCCTGATTCGCGCTACGTGCGCACCGGCGCCGACCTGACCATGGATGTGCCCGTGCCGCTTTACAAAGCCTTGCTAGGCGGCGAGCAAGTAGTGGACACGCTGGGCGGTCCGGTGAAAGTGAAGATCAAGCCTGAAACACAAAACGGTGCACGTCTGCGACTACGCGGCAAGGGCTTTCCGGTGTACGGGCAAGCCGGACAGCACGGCGACTTGTACCTGCGCCTGCAAGTGCAGCTTCCCCAACACCTCAGCGCTGAGGAGAAAGAGCTTATCCGGCAGCTGGCCCAGCTGCGCGGCGAAACAGTAGACCAGCCTTCATAATTCAGCCTCTCCGGTCATGACGCACTACATCACTCTCACGTTCCGGGACTGCGCTAGCACCTACAGCCTGCCCGAAGCGGCCCTGCACGAGCTGGCTGATTTGGGCTGGCTGCGCCTCGCCGCCCGAGCGGAACCCGAGTCGCTGATTGAAGACGAGACCGACCACCTGGCCCGCCTCGCCCGCCTGCACCACGAGCTGCACCTGCCGCCCGAAGGCATCGACCTGATTCTAATCATGCGCCAGCGCATGGAGCAGCTGCAGCACGAGCTGACGCGGCAACGCGCCCGGGCGGCCCAGCTGGAAGCCTGGGTGCGGCGGTACCCGGCTACGGATGCAGAATGAGTGGTACGGACAGCTAATTTGAGCTGCCCAAAAGCTGATTCGGTAAAACGGTTAACCTATTCGTCTGCATTCATGCCGTTGGCCAAGTACTCCACCAGGTTATGGCTGATCCTGCTTCTTTTGCTGTCGGGAAAAGCCACTGCCCAACAAACAAGTCACATTCCTTTCGAAGGAGCCAACACACTAATTATTCACACGGATGATAGTCAGGCTAAGGCCTTAGATACCCTGAGTCAGCTACTTCGCCAAAACGGGTTTAGCATAAAAGAAGCAAGTAGTGGGGAGATAGTAACAAACCCACGCAACATAACCCCGCAGCGGCCTGATGCAACCTTTATCGTGATAGGTGCGGCCTTACCTGACTTTACCATGACTACGGGCCACACCACTAAGCTGATCTTGTTCGGGACCGGCACCTTTGCGGTTGGGCTTCAGAAAAAAGCCCAAAGCCCCAGAAGATAAGCGTTTCTCTTATTGGAATCGGTGGCGAAAGCATATCCCAACGCGAACCTCGAATACCAACGCAATCAATAGCGCCGCGTGGTTTTAGCTTGATTGCCTTAGTGCCCGTTCACCAGCAAGGCCAGCACTGCGCCCAGCAACGTAGCCAGCAGCTTGCGCACGTTGACGCTGTGCTCGGGACTGACCTCAAACAGGATGGTAGTAGAGACGTGCAGGAAATTGCCGCTGACCAAGCCGAGCAACAACGGATACCACCCGCCCCGCTCCATCGGGTTCAGGCCGGTGTAATTGCTGGCCAGCACGCCCAACGGGGCAGCGGCGGCAAACAGCACCAGCCACGGCAGCGCCTTCGTGAAGCTGCCTACCCGCGTCACAAGCACGGCCATCAGGGCAAAGGCGGCCGGGATGTGGTGTAGGGCAACCCCGGCCAGCACGGCATAAAAACCGCCCGGCACCTCGCCGGCTGGGTTTTGCACCAAGATACTGCCTTCCAGAAAAGCGTGCACCGTGAGGGAGCCCAGCAGCAGCCATGGCACGCCCGCGTGCGAGTGTTCGGCGTGCACGTGTTGGTGCCCGTGCTCCACGCCTTCCGAGAACAGCTCCAGCACCAGCTGCCCAAAAAAGCCGGCCATGATGAAATAGCCCACCCGGTGCGCCGAGCCATCTAGAGCAATAGCCTCGGGCAACAGGTGCGTGAGCGTGAGCGTGACCAGGTAAGCGCCGCAAAACGCCAGCAGCGGCCGCAGCCACTTGGTGTGGGCAGTGGGCACAAAGCGAGTAAGCCAGCCGGCGCCAAGCACCGACCCAAACAGTAGCAGAAGGGCTACAAGCATGGCGGAAAGGCTGTAGCGCCGCGCAGGTACGCGGCTATTTTTTAAGAATGAAAATCATTCGTGGACTAGTTTGCTCCACGTACGGGCTCAGGTCGTAGTCGCCTAAGACTTCGCCTAGGCGCAGCCCCGCCAAGTAGAAATACTCGCGAAAGCGCTCCAAACTCAGGGCCCGTACCCGCTCCTGAAAGTGCTGGTCGCGGCCCTCAGCATCTTTAAAGCGAATCTCCTTTACAATGAAGTCGCGGTCGAGGTGACGGGTAATATCAAATTTAATTCCGCCTACTTCCTTTTCCTCATGCGTCACCAATTCGCGCACGGTGCGCTCGGTGTTCATAAAGTCGATGACGAGCTTGCCACCCACCTGCAGCACATCGGTGGCGTTGCGCAGGGCTACCACGTTTTCGGCCTCTTCCTCAAAGTAGCCAAAGCTGGTAAACAGATTGAAGATGAAATCGAACGGCCCCTTGGGCAGCGGCGCCCGCATATCGTGCACGAAGAAGTGTAGCTGCTCGTTTTCGAACTGCCGGGCATGATCGATGCTTTCCGCCGATAGGTCGATGCCCGTTACGTCGTAGCCCTGCTGATTCAGATAAATGGCATGCCGGCCTTTGCCGCAAGCCAGGTCCAGCAGCCGTTCCTTGGGCTTGGGGTGCAGGTGCCGCAGCAGGTTGTCAAGAAAATGTTGGGCCTCGTCTTGGTCGCGGTGGCTGTAAAGCAAATGGTAGTACGGCGAATCAAACCAGGTACTAAACCACTCCGCGGATTCGGCATAGGAGTACGGCATGGGCGGGCAATAGGGACGGAACGCTGGGCTATCGGTGTTGACCAGCCCGGATGCGGACGCCCCGGCGCTGCTACAGGCTGAATATTCCTGAAGCCGCACCGGGGCGCACTAGCAATCAATACACTGAGGGTGAGCCAGAACCTTAGTTCTTCTTTTGCACGCCCTCTTTGTTGTCTACCTGCTGCTGGGGCTGGGCCTGAATCTTCTTCGCGTCTTTCAGCGACTTGCTGCCTTCTACCTTGGTGGCTTCGGGCGTCATGGCCTGATCAGCCGAAGGCTTGTCGGGCATGCCTTTGGCAGGGTCCAGCGTCTGCTCCACTTCCATCTGAGAGCTGACGGGCGACTCAATAGCGCCGCCTTTGTGTTGGCTGGGAGCATCGGTGGCAATGTCGAAGTCGTACGACTCGCGGGCGCCGGGAGGCACCATGTCTACCGATACTTTTTTATCAGCACGCCAGTCCGACGGTTCGCTGCTGCACGAAGCCAGGCCCAGCAGAGCTACGGCGGCCAGGCCCAAAACGAGTTTGTTGGAGGTCATAGAGTTGATGCGGAAGGAAATCAAATACGAAGTACGCACAAAACGCGAAGTTAGGCAGCTTTGGGCGCGTCGGTGCTGGTCGCGGGCTCAGTAGCGGAAAGCCCTTTACGGCGCAGCAGGTTTTCAAACAGCTGCAAATCCTTGCCCGAGTTGAAAATGCGCTGCGGTACGTACAGAAATACGGGCACCCACATCAGCTTGGCCAACCAGGCACGCCAGCCGGCTACCTGATCCGTCACGTCGGGCTGCTTCAGGTACAATACGTAAGCCTCCTTGTGGCGGGCCACACGCTCGATCATATCCCAGTTCATGCCGCGTGGCTGGTCTTTATCGTTAGCGCGCAAGGCAATGTAGCGCGGCTCAAACTCGTAGCTCAACCGCTCAAACAGAAATTTACTTTGTTCCAGCTGGGTCACGCCCGTTACCTGGGCTGAGCGCAGCAGTACGTAGAGCACCGTTACGAGCACGGCCGCTGCTACCCACCACCACGAAAAGCTAATCAGGGCTGGCAGCATCAGTACCACCAGCGGAATTACGGCTTGCCACCAGTCGCGCTTCCACACCTGCGTGAGGGCCATGCGGGTGTAAGTTTCTTTGTCAAGCTGGTACTTTTTGGTGCGGACGGCCAGCGGCGACGATTGCTGCTGTTGCTGAACAAATTGCCGGCCACCGCCACGGGGCATGGGAGGTTGCATGTTGGGGTAATGTGCTAATGTGGAAATGTGCTTTGGTGCTGGTGAACGTACTGGAAGCCACTGGAGAAACCTCCTGTTAGCACATCAGCAAATTCCAACGCATTCGCACATTCAGTTAAAATGCTTTCAGGCTCAGATCCAGGCTTTTTACGGAATGCGTCAGGGCTCCGACTGAAATAAAATCAACTCCAGTTTCGGCCACAGCCCGGATGGTGTGCTTAGTGATGCCGCCCGAGGCCTCGGTGGGGAAACGTTCGCCGATAAGCGCCACGGCTTCGCGCAGGGTATCGGGTTTCATGTTGTCGAGCATGATGCGGTCGATGCCTCCTACTCCCAATACTTGCTGCACTTCCTGCAAGGAGCGGGTCTCTACCACGATAGGCAGCTTGCGACCCAGCTTCTCTAAGTAGGCATGAGTGGCCTCAATGGCCTGCCGGATACCGCCCGCGTAGTCCACGTGATTGTCCTTGAGGATAATCATGTCGAAGAGGCCGTAGCGGTGGTTCACACCGCCACCGATGAGCACTGCCCATTTTTCGCAGATACGAAAATTGGGCGTGGTTTTACGCGTGTCGAGCAGGCGGGTCTTGGTGCCGGCCAGCAGGCTGGTCATGTGGTCCGTATGGGTGGCAATGCCGCTCATGCGCTGCATGCAGTTCAGTACAAGGCGCTCGGCCGTGAGAATGCTGCGCGCCGGTCCTTCCACCGTGAAGGCGACGTCGCCGTGCTTCACTCGGCTGCCGTCGGGCAGTTGCACCTGCATGGTGAGGGCCGGATCTACCTGCTGGAAGATGATCTGGGCCAGCTCCACGCCCGCCAGTACGCCTTCGTCTTTCACCAGCAGCCGGGCCTGTTTGCGCGCCCCTTCGGGCACACCGGCCAGGGAAGAATGGTCGCCGTCGCCGACGTCTTCGGTCAGGGCAGCTTGGATAAACGAGCGTAACGCTTCGGGGGTAAGGTAGGGCGGGTTCTGCACAGACACAAAAATAGCAAAAGGCCCCGACTTAAGGTCGGGGCCTGCTCAGGAAGCAGGACCGCATCGGAAGGAAAAAGTAGCGGTCTAAGCCATTTATTCGTGAGTGAAATCCATGGTATCGATCTGCATGTTGCCCTGGGCGGGCTTCATTTTTATGAAGACGCGGTAGCTGCCACTTTTGCCCGCGTACTTGCCGATGGCATACTGAATGCCCTCGTTTGAGGAACCTTGGTGCACCAGCTCAAACGTCGCCGGCGAGTTTTTGGCAAAGAAATCCTTCAACACAAACTCGGCTTGCGTAGCGCTGTAACTTTTCTTTTCGCCATCAAAGCTTAGCTCCACGGTACCCCCAAAGTATTGGGATACAGCGCGGGACGAGCCGTTGCGAATGGCCGAGCGCACCGCCCCGAACGTCTCCGTTTGGGCGTGGACCGCTGGTGTGGCCAGGGCCAGGCACAGCACGGTCAGTACTCGGAAAAACAATCGTTTCATGAGGTAAACTGAGTTGCAGCGGCGGATGTACCAAAACTATGCCAACCGGGTACGCGGTAGCCGGGGTTGCGGTTGAGCTGCTGCTGGCCCAAAATAGTGAATAGGTGCCGCTTGCCACCCTCGGACCCGTTATCTTTGCCCGCATGAACAAACCGGTACTGTTGGTAATCCTCGATGGGTGGGGTCTGGGCACCAATCCGGCCGTGTCGGCTATTGCCGCTGCCAATACCCCCTTCGTGGATTCGCTGTTTGAGCGTTTTCCGCATAGCCGTCTGCAAGCGTCCGGCGAGGCCGTGGGCTTACCAGAGGGCCAGATGGGTAATTCTGAAGTCGGCCATATGAACCTGGGTGCAGGCCGTGTAGTGTACCAGGATTTGGTGCGCATCAACAAGGCCATCCGGGAGCGGAAACTAGGGTCTATTCCAGCCCTGCAGCAGGCGTTTGAGTACCTGCGCACGCACCCCGACAAGAACCTGCACCTGATAGGGCTTTTGTCGGATGGCGGTGTACACTCCCACATCGAGCACCTGAAAGCCCTTTGCACCCTCGCTCACGACGAAGACGTGCACCGTGTGTTCATCCACGCCTTCACCGACGGCCGTGATACGGACCCCAAAAGCGGTGTGCGCTACGTTAATGACCTGGAGGAGCACCTCCAACACGGCGCCAGCGGCAAGATTGCTTCTATCGTGGGCCGTTACTACGCCATGGACCGCGACAACCGCTGGGAACGGGTGCAGGTGGCTTACGACCTGCTGGTGAACGGCAAAGGTCAGCGCTGCACCAACCTCATCGGGGCCATGCTTGACTCGTATAAGAGCGGCGTGACCGATGAGTTCCTGAAGCCGCTGGTGAAAATTGGCAGTGACGATCAGCCGCTGGCTTCCATCAAGGACGGCGACGTGGTCATCTGCTTTAACTTCCGTACCGACCGCGGCCGGGAAATCACGCAGGCGCTGACGCAGCAGGATTTCCACGCCTTCAACATGCACCGGCTGAACCTGCACTACCTCACGATGACGAACTACGACGCTACGTTTGTAGGTGTGCAGCCAATTTTCGAGAAGGACAACCTCAACAATACCCTCGGGGAAGTGCTGGCCGCCCACGGCCGCACCCAGATTCGCATTGCCGAAACCGAGAAGTACCCACACGTTACGTTCTTTTTCTCCGGCGGCCGCGAGGTGGAGTTCGAGGGAGAAAAACGCCTGATGCGCGCCTCGCCCAAGGTAGCCACCTACGACCTACAGCCCGAGATGAGCGCCTACGACCTGCGCGACGCGCTGGTGCCCGAGCTGCAAAACCGCACCGCCGATTTTGTGGTGCTGAACTTTGCCAACCCCGACATGGTGGGCCACACCGGCGTGTTTGAGGCCGCGGTGAAGGCCTGCGAAACCGTGGACGAGTGCACCCGCGATGTGGTTACGGCCGCTATGCAAGGCGGCTACTCCACTATCATCATTGCCGACCACGGCAACGCCGACATGATGATCAACGAGGACGGCTCGCCCAACACGGCTCATACCACCAATCTGGTGCCTTGTATCTTGGCCGATCCGGACTACCACGGCATTCTGGCCGATGGCAAGTTGGGCGACATTGCGCCCACCGTGCTGAGCATCCTGGGTTTGCCGCAGCCCGCCGAGATGACCGGCGAATCGCTGCTGCGCCCTGCCAATGCGTAGTTCTACTTCTTTAGCCGCACGGGCGACGCTGGTCTTGCTACTCAGCGGGCTCGGCGCCGCCTGCTCGTCCGACCCGGCGGAGCGGCCGGCGCGGCGCCCGGCGGGCTACTTTGACGTCGTCGGGCTGATGGATGCGCAGGTAAAGCAGCTGCAGCAGCAGCGGCCGGCGCTGGAAAAGCGCGTGGCCCTTCGCTCCGATGCCCCAGAGACCAAGCGCCTAGCGCAGCCTAACTGGGCTACCGAGTTGCAAGTGTTTTATCAGGCCGACATCAACAAGCCGGCCCTGCGCGGCGCTTATCAGGTGCAAACCACCGATTCGGCGGGTTTCACGCGCCGCACCTTTCGCCGCGGCCCCGAGGTGGAGCATCCGGTAATAGAGTTATCGGTACTGCAAGCTGGGTCGGTGGTGCAGGAGCTGCGCGCCACGCTGCAACAAGACAATCCATTGTTCTTCTCGGGTAAGACGTTCCGCCTGCGCTTCGGCGCCGATGGGCTGCTCAGCAACTACGAGGTACTGGGGCAGCAGAAGCTAGTGGCGTTTGATACGACGCGCTACCGGGCCAGTGCGCGGGTGCTGCAGTAATACTGATGGGCTGGGTAGGCTTTCTGGCAACCGAAGTACTCGCGTGGTACCCACTGCTGCTCCTGGCGGCTGTACTCTTAGCGAATGGTCGGTGGCTGAGTCAAGCATTGCCACTGCTGAACAGTATTTTCCTAGCAGCCAGCATGCTGGTTTTATTTAGTTGGGTGCAAGTGTGGTATCAAGCCCTATCAGTGCCTCAAGCATCAGCCGATTGGGAAGCGGAGAAATACGCCCTATTCAATAGAGCTTTCGGGCCGTACGCCTGGGATTATTGGACCTCCCTCCTGCCCTTGTTGTTGACGCAAGCCTTGTGGTGGACGCGCGCCCGCCGCAGCGTGGCGTTTTCCCTGCTGCTTGCTACAGTTCCGCTATTCCTGCCGGCTTTCGTGCGCGCAGCGGTTTTGGTGCTTGGCTCGCACCGCGACTATCTACCGTCTAGCTGGGCCATGTTTGCACCAAGGGACTTGGTGCGCGTACCACTTTGCGTGGCGGCTGTTGGGTGCTTGGTTTGGCTGAACAGAAGAACCAAAGGCGGAGGTCAGCCCGAACCTTACTAGGGCTGAGCTTCAGTCCAGATACGGCTCCACGCGCACCTGCCGCACCTGCCCGCCCCTGATGGAGGCCAGCACGCGGTTCATTTGCATTTCATCGGCGATTAGCAGACTATCACAGCTGGCGCCCTGCCGGCGGTGAGCGGCGCTGACGCGGTTGCGCAGCGTCTGGCAGTGAGGCGTGTTGAAGGACACAAGAGTGGCGCTGCTGAGCAGGTCTTTGTCGGGGGTGCAGTAGAACACAAACTCGTTGCCGGCCTGCTGCACCGTAATGAGGGTGTCGGTTTGCTTCGGAACGTGGGCGTTCCGGATGGCTTTGCGGGCCGTGATGCGGCCGCCGCTCTGCACTATATCAGCCACGGTGAGTTCGGCGCCGAAAGGGTCGTTAGCGGCTTCGTCGTCGGTGACGAAGCAGACGCGCTTGGGCGCGGCAGGCTCAGCGGCCATAGCTGCGGGAGGCGCTTCCACGGTATCGGTTTGCCGGGGCCGCTCCACGGCGAGGCGGCCGGGTTGGTCGCGGCAGGCGGCTAACGGCAGCAGCAGAAACGGCAGAACACGTAGGGAAAGGACTTTCATGCAGGCAAAGGCTGATTTGCATCGTATACGGAAATGCCAGCCTTCGCCGTCAGGTAAGCGGTGCGCCCAGCAAGGTCAGCATGATCCAGCGGCGGCCACCGTCGTTGCGATGCTCGCCGAGGTAGATGCCCTGCCAAGTGCCCAGGGCCAGCTCGCCATTGGTAACGGGGATGGTGACGCTGCTACCCAACATGGCGGCTTTCAGGTGGGCCGGCATGTCGTCGGGGCCTTCCAGCGTGTGGCGGAAATAAGGGGCGTTTTCGGGTACGGCGCGGTTGAAGAACTGTTCGAAATCGTGCCGCACCGTAGGGTCGGCATTTTCATTGATTGAGAGGCTGGCCGAAGTATGCTGAATAAACACGTGGAGCGTACCGACCCGCACCTGCTCCAATTCAGGTAGTTCCGCCGTCACGAGGTCAGTAATCAGGTGGAAGCCGCGTCGCACGGCCGGCAGGCGCAGTCGTTTCTGGATGCAGATCATGGGTGAAGATTATTAACCGTAGCGCGGACTCTACCAGCCCGCGTCTCAGGATAGAAATGTCAATCGGTGAACAACGACTGAAGATTACTAGCCAGGGACGCGGGCTGGCAGAGTCCGCACTACGTTGGGCTATATCAAGGGTTTATCCGCTCGTAGGCGCCGGGGTCCGGCGTGGAGGCGCTGCGGCTGATGCTGCGCAGGTCGCGGGGGAGCAGCGGCAGCGGTACGGCGCGGTTGCTGGCCGGCGAAAGGGTATCGAGGCGGTAATCGAAGCGGTCGGCGAAGTTTTCGGGGCTGCGCCGGAATTTGGGGTTGGTGTTCAGTAGGTTGCCGTTGCGGGCCAAGCCAGGCTTGCCGTTGGTATCGGCGGCGCCTTGGTATTCTTCGGTGCGCAGCACGCTGTTGCGCACCGTAATCTGGCCCAGGTAGTTGGCGCTGTTGTCGAAGAACAGCTCGTCCTTGGTGCTTCCCCACACAATGCTGTTTTCGATGCTGATGCTGGGCGCTACGCGGCGCGGCGGCGTGCGCACGGGCAAGCCGTCGGAAAACGTCAAGGAAGAGGTTTCGCGGCGGAACTGCGGCGTGTAGTTGGCCACGGTGCAGTACTGCAAGTTGAATGCGCCGCCCTGGAAGCCAGCTACGGCGTACTCACCGCAGTTGGTAAACAAGGAATTACGCACGTCCCAGTCGCCGGAAAAGCTCAGAATGCCGCCACCATCGAAGCTTTGACCGCCGCTGGCGAAGGTGAGGCCCGCCCCCGAGATGTTGCGGATGACGCTGTTTTCGACGGTGACTTTCGGGAAAGGCTGCTGGGCATCGGGATTGTACACCAGCAGGCCGAAGGAGGCGTTTTTGATTTCGCAGAAGCGTATTACGTTGCCGCGGCTGCTGCCGGCATCAAACTGAATACCCGCCCACTGGCCGGGCACGTCGTTATAGAACGTCTCCAGCCGGGTACCCTGGAAGCGCACAATGCGCCGGTCGTTGGGCATTACCTCGCCGGTGGGCTGCAAAGTGGGGTTGATCAGCAAGCGGCCTTTGACGATAATACCCGCGCCGGCGTGGCAATACACGCGCGTGCCCTCCTCCATGGTTAGGGTGCAACCCGGCCGCACCTCTACGCCGCCGAAGATGACGTGCGGCTTGTCGCCGCGCCACACCGTGTTACAGGGCAGGATTTCGTTGGTGTGGAAGTAAGCATTCTGGCCGTAGGAAATCAGGCGCACGGCCTGCTCGTTGCCGTTGGTGCTGAACTGCACCTGATCCTCTACTAAGAAAGGCCGGTTCTCGGGCTGGTTGTTGGCGCCCAGCGTGGCCCGCACCAAGATGAGCAGGCTGTCGCGGCCGCGAATGGTCACGTTCTGACGGGCCGCGCCCGAGTCGCCGCTGATGATGAGCTTGTAAGGCTGCCCGTACGGCCCGGCTAGGCGGATTTCATCTACCCGCACGGCCCGCCGGTTGCGGTTGTACACCCACAGGCGTTTGGTGACGGTGCGCGTCTGCACGAATACTGTGTCGAACTTCACCGTATCGGCCGAGAATTCCAGCCGGGCGCTGCTGTCGGTGGTAATCAACTCCTCCTTGGGTTCACAGCCGGGCAACAGCGTGGTGACCAGCAGGCAGAGCAGGAGCAGTACGGGAAAAAAGTAGCGCACAGGCTAAAATGGCTGAATGGTTCAATTGTTAAATGACTGCTGGCCCACGCATTGCCCGCGCGAATGGCTGCTTAGCCACTCCGCCATTCAACAATTTTAAAAGACAAACCTACGAGTCAGCCGCTTAACGACGAATATACTGCCGGAAGTGCCCGCTCACGGCCTGTCTCAACCGAGCCGTGGCATCTGCGGCGTCACCAAAGGCAGACTAACCCAGTTGCGGGCCGCGTTGATGTCGTCAAAATAAGCCGTTTCGGGCCGCCGGCTGTCTTCGCTCAGCCGGGCTTGCTTTAACACTTTGGTGACTATGCTGCGGCTTTCCTGATTACTGGCGTTGACGACGGCCACCTTATAAAGAGGTAATTGCAGGTAGCGCGGAAACCAGTGCTGCTGCAGCCACCGCTGCTCCGAATCGGGCACGGGTGGCAGGCCCCTCAAATCGCCCAACCAAGCCCGCACCTGGTATTGTTCAGCCAGTCGCAACGCCTGTTGAAAGCCGTCCCGTATTTCATGGGCTTCTGCGCTGTGGTTTTCCCAGACAACCTCCAGCAGCCGCAACGGCGGGTGGTACAGAATGCGCAGGTAAGGTTTCTCGTAAAGTTTGATCATACACGTTAGTTCGTAAACACACTCGGTAAACAGCCGCACAAACCGTACTGAAAAGCAACGGCTTAGCCTACCGACTAAAAGAAACGCCGCAACCAGTAAAGGCTGCGGCGTTCTAACGCACAAAGGCGAAAATTATTTAGCGGGGCAGTTCGCCCACCATGTCTTCGGGCCGGAGCCACTCGTTGTACTGCTCCTCGGTGAGGTAGCCCAGCTTCAGGGCGGTTTCCTTCAGCGTGCTGCCTTCGCGGTGGGCGGTCTGCGCAATTTCGGCGGCTTTGTAGTAGCCGATGTGCGGGTTCAGGGCCGTTACCAGCATCAAGGACGAGTCGACGTGCTTCTTGATGTTTTCCTCGATGGGCTTGATGCCCACGGCGCACTTGTCGTTGAACGACACGCACACGTCGCCGATGAGGCGGGCCGAGTGCAGGAAGTTGTAGATCATCACTGGCTTGAACACGTTCAGCTCGAAGTGGCCGTTCATGCCGCCGATGTTGATGGCCACGTCGTTGCCCATCACCTGCGCCGCTACCATGGTCATGGCTTCCGACTGCGTGGGGTTCACCTTGCCGGGCATGATGCTGGAGCCGGGCTCGTTGTCGGGGATAAACAGCTCGCCGATGCCGGCGCGCGGGCCCGAGGAGAGCAGGCGAATGTCGTTGGCAATCTTCATCAGCGAAGCCGCCACCGTCTTAAGGGCGCCGTGGGCTTCCACGATGGCGTCGTGGGCGGCCAGGGCCTCAAACTTGTTTTCGGCCGTGATGAAGGGCAGGCCGGTGAGGTCGGCAATGTGCTTGGCCACATTTTCAGCGTAGCCGGGGGGCGTGTTGATACCCGTGCCTACGGCTGTGCCACCCAGAGCCAGCTCCGAGAGGTGCGCCAAGGTGTTGCGGATAGCGCGCAGGCCGTGGTCGAGCTGCGAGGCGTAACCGCTGAACTCCTGCCCTACCGTCAGCGGCGTGGCATCCATGAGGTGCGTGCGGCCGATCTTGACGATGTGCATGTACTCCTTAGACTTGGCCGCCAGCGTGTCACGCAGCTTCTCGATGCCGGGAATGGTCACCTCCACCAGAATCTTGTAGGCCGCGATGTGCATGGCCGTCGGGAAGGTGTCGTTCGACGATTGCGACTTATTCACGTCGTCGTTAGGGGCCAGGGCTTTCTTCTCGTCGGTGAGCTGGCCGCCCTGCAGCACGTGTCCGCGATAAGCAATGACCTCGTTCACGTTCATGTTCGACTGCGTGCCCGAACCGGTTTGCCACACCACCAGCGGGAACTGGTCGTCGAGCTGGCCGCTGAGGATTTCGTCGCACACGCGGCCGATGAGCTCGGCTTTCTCGGCGGGCATAATGCCTGCGTCGCGGTTGGTGAGGGCGGCGGCCTTCTTCAGGTAAGCAAAAGCGCGGATGATTTCCTTGGGCATCCGGTTGATGTCCTGCGCTATCTGGAAGTTCTCGATGGAACGTTGGGTTTGGGCGCCCCAGTAGGCGTCGACGGGGACCTGTACGGTGCCCATGGTGTCTTTTTCGGTGCGGAATTGCATCAGGCGAACAGACTCGGTGAAACGATGGGAATTAGGCTCGGGCAAAGGTAGCACGGGCCGCGGAAGGTGCCTAGGTTGGAGCGGGAGCTTTGAAACTCATTTAGAAGCCGGCAATGGCACTTCTGGGGATATTTTTATTTTATCAACTCAGTAGTAAACAAGTTTACATAACGCAAACCATCACCCAAAGCACCTGCTTGTAAACATGTTTACCAAGCAAACTTTATGGGTTCTTCTTTCATAGGCGGCAGCTTACTCAGCAGCCTTTTCCGATGTGCTTCGTACATCCAAGCTCCGCCCTCTCCCAGGGCGTTGTTCTGAATGCACTGCCACACTCCATTTCTCAGCTATGAGCACCATCAAGAAAGTTATTGAAGTACTGGCCTCGTCAGACAAAAGCTTTGAAGACGCCCTGCAGAGTGCCCTCACGGAAGCTAGCACCACCGTGAAAGGCATCAAGTCCATCTACATCAAGGATCAAAGCTGCAAGGTGCAGGACAACAAGATTGTGGAGTACCGCATCACGGCTAAAATCACTTTTGAAGTGATGCACCGCAACCAGCCCAACTTGGGCCAGGCGGCCACTGAAGAAGTAGACGGCGGCGGCGTGCCCGATTACTCAGGCATCACCATCAATACCGAGCCACAACTACCGCCGGCAAGTGGCCCGGGTGGCAGCGCCACGGCTCCCGAAAGCGGCGGCGGCTACAGCAACTAACTACTGACGATAAAGCCCACAAACCCGTTTGTCTCGGCCAGAAGCGCTTTCAGCCGGGGCAAGCGGGTTTGTGGGCTTTTTGCCGATACTCTTTTACCGAAACGGCACGTCCACCCGTACCGGCATGCTAGCCCGGCGCCCTTTTACAATGCCAGGGCGCCACGTGGGCCCCTCGCAAATCAGGCGGATGGCTTCCTCGTCGTAGTCGGGGTGCAGGCCTTTCACCACTTGAATATTATGAAGGGAGCCATCGGCCTCCACCGTAAATTTCAGCTTGACAACGCCTGTTACCGACGGAACGTTGACCGCGCCGGGCAGCGCCCGCTCCTGCCGCAGGTACCGCTGAAAGGCTTCGTGCCCACCTACCGGCATGGGCTCCAGGGCAGGAGGCGGCGGCAACGCGGCCTTGCGCTTGGCAGCAGTTTCGCGTAGGGCGGCCACTGGCGGCGCCGAGGCCACACGCAGCGACTCTGCCAGCTCATGGCCGGCGGCTATGTCCTCTGCCGCGGCCGGTGAGGGAGCGGTGGTAGCTATGGTGAAGGCCGTCCGGGCAGTGTCGGTGTGTGCTTTAGCGACGCTCTGGGCATCCGCATTGGCGCTGGCCGGCGCGGCAGCAACCAGGTCAGCACTGGGTGTTTCGGCAATAGCGGCGACTTGAGGCTTTGCGCGCCGGGCGCGCCTGGGAGCGGCATTATAGGCAATCCGATGCTTGTTGGCCGCCGTTTGGCGAACTGCATTGGCCGTGTTGGGTTCTGAGGAAGTACCTGCCAAATCAGCCGCGACCGGTGCGGGCGCCGTGGGTTCCGACGCAGTTGCCCCGGTGGCCTCAGCCGACGCGGCAGGAGCGCTGGCCGCCGGTGCCGTAGCCAAAGGCCGGGTAGCAGTAGCGCTATCGGTGGAGCGCCACCACACGCCCAGCGCCGCCAGCAGCAATACTACGGCAGCCGCCACGCCCATCCACCAGCCAGCCGCGCGCGGCTGGGCCGGCTCACTAGCCACGCGGGCGTGCAGGCGCTGCCGGAGCTCAGCCAGGGTAGCCGGCGCCACGGCGGCGGGCTCGGCCAATTGGTAGCCCTCTACGGCATCGGCGCACAGGGCACAGTCCAGGGTATGCCGCTCTACGCGACGTCGCTCGGTGGCCGTGAGGGTGCCCGCCGCGTACTGCCGCAGCACCGCCGCGGGCAGGTGCGCGGCGGCGGGGGAGTGGGCCGATGAGTGCCGGTTAGCGGGCGACATGATGGGCGAGGTAGAGTTTGAGGTTGCGTTTGCCGTTCTGCAGGTAGCTTTTCACCTGCTTGAGGTCGTAGCCGGTGAGGGCCGTTATTTCCTGGTAAGACTGCTGTTGGCGGTAAAACAAATCGAGGCAACGCTGCTGCTCCGGCGGGAGCCGGGCCAAGGCAGCTTCGAGCTGCTGCAGGTGCTCTTCGGTGGGAAAATCATCATCGGCATCAAGCAGATGCGCGGCACCGTCGGATTCCACACCGGGCAGCGTGATTTCTACGGCCTCGGGCGTGGCCTTACGGCGGCGCAACTCCATCAGGCAGTGGTTGCGGGCTGTAGTGTGCAGCCAGCTGCTCAGGTTCTGGACCTCGTGGCGGCGAAGGTCCACCACCAGCTTCTCGAAGATCTGCATGACGGCGTCCTTGGCATCATCTTCGGCGCGCAAGTAGCGCAGGCACACGCCATACACAAGGTGGAAGTACGGCTCGTAGAGCTGGCCGAGGTCTTGTACATCGCCGTGCTGCCGGTAACGCGCCAGCAACTCCGCCTCGGTGGGCGGCGCAGCGGCGGGCTTATTGCGGCGGAACAACGAGAACATGTGCGGCGGGAGGTATCGGCTAAGTAGTCAGAGGTGAATGCGGAGACCTGAAAGGTAAGACCAGTAGCTGATAGCAAGCTATCCTACTCAAGCCTCGGTTCTCGTCCACTTATAAGCAGCCTCTTAAAGGTACAGGGCCGCGCCGAAAAAATATTTCGGGGCCGCGTGTGGAATTCAAACGGCGCCTTCATCGAATAAGCACAACCACCGCAAACGGCTTATTCTTATGCGCACCGTTTTACTGACCTGCCTGCTCGGCGCCGCGGCCCTGTCGGCCCTGCCCTGCCCCACTGCCGCACAAGCCAAATCCACTCGCCCCCAGGCCGCAGCCGACTCACTTGTGGTACACGGCCGCGTGACAGACCGCGCCGATGGCCAGCCCCTGCCCGGCGCCATGGTGGTGCTGAAGGGTACTACCATCGGGGTAAGCACCAGTAAAGACGGCTCGTTTCGGCTCCCGCTGCCGCCACGCCGCACTAAACACGTGCTAGTCATCAGCGCCGTAGGCTACATGCGGCAAGAGCTGACGGTAAAGCCCGGCCAAACACTGAATGTGGGTCTGGGCTCCGAAGTTCATCAGCTGAATGAAGTGGTGGTGAACGATGCGCCGGCTCTGCATGGACAAATCAATGGGGTGGCGGTGCAGCGCGACGGAGCGGCCAAAGTCAAGCTGCGCGGCGCCCCGAGCCTCACCCACCATGCTGACAACTGGGGCACCAACCCTTATTACCCGACGCCACGCCCCCAGGAAAACCGTGAATCCTACGCTCACGTCGCTGAAAACGGCTTTCAGCTGGTGCAGAAAGCGCCGCTGAGCACCTTTAGCATCGATGTGGACGCTGCTTCTTACAGCAACGTACGCCGCTTTCTGCTGCAACAAGGCCAACTGCCGCCAGTAGATGCAGTGCGCACTGAGGAGCTAATTAATTACTTCAAATACAACTACCCGCAGCCTACCGACGCCAGCGCCCCCTGCGCTCTGAGCCTAGAGCAGGCCCGTTGCCCCTGGGCGCCCGAGCACCAACTGGTACTCATTGGGATGCAGGCGCGTACCGTGCCCACCGAAAAGCTGCCGCCCGCCAACCTGGTCTTTCTAATCGACGTGTCGGGTTCGATGAACTCGCCCGAACGGCTGCCGCTGGTAAAGGCTTCGCTGAAGCAGCTGGTACGCGAGTTGCGGCCGCAGGATAAAGTCTCGATAGTGGTGTATGCCGGAGCGGCCGGGCTGGTGCTGCCGCCCACGCCGGGCACACAGCAGGCCGATATCCTGGCGGCGCTGGATCGGCTGGAGGCGGGCGGCTCCACGGCGGGCGGCGCGGGCCTGCGGCTGGCTTATGCCACGGCCCGGCAGCACTTCCTGAAGGAGGGCAACAACCGCGTGATTCTGGCCACCGACGGCGACTTCAATGTGGGCGAGTCGTCCGACGATGCCATGGAGCACCTCATCACGCAGGAGCGCGAATCGGGCGTATTTCTCTCGGTATTGGGCTTCGGAACGGGCAACCTGCAGGACAGCAAGATGGAGCGCCTCGCCGATAAAGGCAACGGCAACTACGCCTACATCGACAACCTGGCCGAAGGCCGGCGCGTGCTGGTGCAGCAGTTTGGCGGCACTTTGTTTACGCTGGCCAAAGACGTGAAGCTGCAGGTGGAGTTCAACCCCGCCAAGGTGCAGGCTTACCGCCTCATCGGCTACGAGAACCGCCTGCTGGCCGATGAGGACTTCAACAACGACCGCAAAGACGCCGGCGAGCTGGGTGCCGGTCAGCAGGTGACGGCTCTGTACGAAGTGGTGCCCGTGGGTGCTCCGCCCGTGGTCGACGGCCTGAAATATCAACCCGTGGCGCAGGCACCCACCACGGCCACGGCCTCTGAGTTGCTGACGGTGAAGATGCGCTATAAGGAGCCCCAAGGCCAGCAGAGCCGCCTCGTCAGTCAGGCCTTGCCCGCGGCTCCGGCAGCGGTGAAGTCAGTGGCCGATGCCTCCGACAACCTGCGCTGGGCCGCTGCCGTGGTCCAGATGAGCCTGCTGCTCCGTCAGTCGGAGCGCCGGGGCGCCGCCACCTGGAACAACACCCTGCAGCTGGCCCGCGCCGCCCGCGGCCGCGACGACGATGGCTACCGCGCCGAGTGCATCCGGATGATGGAAGCCGCCGCCGGCCTCACGCCCGGCGCCGAAGCCTACGGCCGCCGCTAGGTCGATGCCGACAGCATAGCTCTGCGCCTACTCTACCGGCACGGACACCTTTCAATTACCCCCGCCCGCCTGCGGCGCAGCACTTCCTGCTCGCCTGACGGGAAAAGCTTAGTGGCCTTACCTCACTCCTGCACCATCACCTCCTCAAATTCCTGAACTAACCTATGTTTCGTGCTCCTATTCAAGTGAGTATACCCAGTCCCTGCGCAGAGGCGTGGGAGGCCATGACGCCTTCGGCACAGGGGCGCTATTGCGCGGCTTGCCAGCATACCGTAACCGACTTTCATCACCTTTCTAATGCCGAGGTGCTAGCTATGCTTCGCCAAGCTGCCGGCGGGCGGATGTGCGGTCGGTTCCGGGCGGAGCAGCTGGCCCGGGCGTTGGTGCATGCACCCGTACCGGCGGCTCCGCGCTGGCAGGCTTGGCTGCTGGCTGCGGCGGCCGTGTGGGGCTTACGCAACGCCTTGCCCACAGCGGCGCAGGCGCAAGCATATCAGGTGCAACACCCGGGCCCACCGGTGCCGGCGCCACCCAATAGTCTCTCGGTAGCACCGGTTTCGGTACCCGAAAAAGCTACCGCAACACAGCCCCGCAAGCTTCGGGGCTTGGTAGTGGATGCACTTACGCAAGAGCCGCTACCGGGTGTAACTGTCTTAATTCATGGAACGCAGAAGGGCGTTGCCACCGGCATCAATGGTGCTTTTGAACTAGAAGTACCAGATGACAGTTGCCTTCTATGGATAACGACAGTGGGGTACGAAGGTCGTGAGGTGTCATTGCCGCAAAGCGGACAGCCCTTGCGCGTGGAGTTGAAAGGTTACGTTTTAGGCGGATTTGAAGTGAGTATGCCGTGGTACTCGCCGCGTGGCCTGTGGTGGCGCGTGCGCAGTCTGGCCTACCGAGTCACTCGTTTTTAGCCTTTTTATCCCTGTTTCTACTTTTGCATCGTTGAGTTCAACCCGTTCCTAAGCAACCATTCACTCACCTCCGCAAACGGCCCGCCTTTGGCGGGCCGCTTCGTTTTGGTAGGCATGCCGAGCATGGCCCGAGCAGTCCTAATAACAAGATGAGTCAATGGCACCGCTTACAGAATGGCGACAAGACCACATTGATGGAGAAGAGTAGCGGCCGAAGTAGGTAACTGCGGCGAAATAAGCTCACTTAAAAGAACCACCGCCGTTTGCCTTCCACCGTGCCACACTGCCGAAAACTCCGTATTCTTCGGAAAGGAAGCCGCACCGCCTGGGGTGCTTCCGCTCCGCTATGCTTTTTTACGCCCTGATGAAGCCCCCCGTGCAGCTGGCGCTGCGCGTGTTCTTCCGCCGTTTTGAAATCCGTCACCCCGAGCGCCTGCAGGAGCCGGGGCCGCTGCTTATCGCTGCCAATCACCCCAATACCCTCATGGACCCGCTGCTGGTAGCCGCCAAGCGCCGGCAGCAGATCTTCTTTCTGGCTAAGAGCACCTTCTTTCAGAACCCGGTGTCGCGCTGGTTTTTTGAGCGCTCCAACTGCATTCCGGTGTACCGGCGCCAGGATGTGGAAACCGGCGAGGCTGATATCACGCCCGAGCAACTGGCCGAGCTGAATGAGAAAGCCTTTGGCCGCAGCTACGACCACCTCGGGGGCGGCGGCTCGCTCATGATTTTCCCCGAGGGCAGTTCCTTTGCTGAGCGCCGCCTGCGCCCCCTCAAAACCGGCGCGGCTCGTATTGCGCTAGGCGCCGAGGCCCGCCACGATTTCCGGCTGGGCGTGCGCATTCTGCCCATCGGCCTGAACTACTCAGCCTCCACGCGCTTCCGCTCCGACGTGCTGGTGTACCCCGCCGAGCCCATCCGGGTGGCCGATTACGCCGCCCTGTACCGCCAAGACCCCGAAGCCGCTGCCGATGCCCTGACCGAAGAGCTGCGCCAGCGGCTGGAGCAGCACCTCATCGTGACCCGCGACGACGAGGAGGACGCGCTGGTGCGGCAGGTGGAAGAAACCTTCGGCCAGTACCTGGCGCCGGAGCACGACGAAGGCAGCCCCTACGAGGAGTTTCAGCTCACGCGCACGCTGCTGCAGGCCGTAACCTGGTTTGAGCGCCACGACCCGCGACACCTACAGGAGCTGCGCCAACGCGTGACCCAATACAGCGAGGAGTTGAAGCGCCTGGGCATGAGCGACGAAGCCTTGCGCCGCAGTAGCGACGGCCGTGGCCGCTTGCAGCGCGGCCTGCTCGTGGCGTTGAAAGTAGTGCTGGGCTTTCCGGTATATGCCTATGGGGCACTGAATAATTACCTGCCTTACATCATTCCTTCCCTGATAGCCCGGCGTGTCACCCAGGAAGTAGAATTCATCGCGCCCATTATGATGGTGTCGGGTATGCTCACCTTCGGGCTGCTGTACCCGCTGCAAACCTGGCTGGTGCACCGCCTCACCGACAATGCATGGCTTACAGCTCTGTATGCGCTTAGCCTGCCTGTTACGGGTTTCTTCGCCCTGTATTATTGGAACCGCCTCACCGTGCGCCTGCAGCGGCTGCGCTTACTGCGCCTGTTTCGCCGTCAGCCCGACGTGGTGGAAAACCTGCTGCGGCAGCGCACCACCATCCTGCGCCTGCTTGGCGAAGCCCGCGACGCCTATGTGGCCGCGGCCCGGGTGTAGCGCTGGAGGGTCACCATGTGGCACAATGCAGCCAATGGGCCGTCATGCTGAGCTTGCCGAACCATCTCTACTGCTCCGTTGAAGTGTATCGGGCGGGCGAAGCGGTGGAGATGCTTCGGCAAGCTCAACATGACAATCTGGGAGGCAGGATGCCTTGGGCGTCATTTACTACAGATCAACTTTCACTCCGAACCCCAGCGTGAGAATATCTTTCACGCCCAGGCCACCAAGGTTGGTCATGATGCTGGTGAGGTACAGGTCATTGGTACCAAGCTCATAGTAAGCCGATACGGTGCGCGGGTTTCCGTACCGGGTGCTACCTATGACGCGGGCTACGCGGCCACCTACAAAGCCGCCCACACGGGTACGCGACGACCACCAGTAGTAACCTTTGTAATACTTATCGTCGCGGGACTCGTTTAGGCCGTTGCTGGCGGTATGGCTCACGAAGCCGCCCACTGATAGCGGCCGCACCTGCCACTGGCTTTGCCCAAGGGGCAGCGTCCAGGGCGAATAAGTAGCCTTGGCGGTGAAGATGCCCATGGGCGTGATGCTGTACTTTTTGGGCACGTAGCCGCCTAGCACGTCGATATCCACGCGGCCGCGCAGGGTGGTATAACCCACGCCGCCCGTAATCATGCCTTGTCCGCCGGCCGTCTGCACAATGAGGTGGTGAGGCCGGTACCAGGGCTGGGCAATCAGGCCCGTAGGGGCAGCTTTTTTGTCGTCCTCGTCATCGAGCCCGCCCGATGCGAAGGCGCCGACCGGCAGCAACGCGGCCAGCAGCGGAAGTAGAAGGAGCCGGCGCATTAGTACTCGACTTTATCAAGCTTGAACTCCTTCTCGCCCCACACCGTGAGCACCACGTACTGGCGCTTCTCGAAGCTATGCGAGTTGATGAACGTCACGCCGTTTTCGTAAGGCTGCCCAATGCTGAAATCGTGGTTGTGCCCGTTCAGTTTGAAAATCAGACGCGGTGCGGAGCTTAGCGCTGCTACGTATGGCGCAATCAGTTGCGGATCAAAGTCCTCGCTCATAGGAGCTACGTGGCTCATGACCACTTGCCGCAACACCTCAGGACCGGGGTTGGCCAACTCGCGCTGCATCCAGTTCACGTCCGGAATGCGGCCGTTGAAGCCGTATTCCCGGCCGTTAGTGTCGACGAGTACAAAACGGGTACCGCCGTACGTGAAGCTGTAGTTGAGCGGGCCGTATACTTCTTCGTACGCCCGGCGGCCGTTGGCCACGATGTCGTGGTTGCCGATGACGGTGAGGTAAGGCACATTCAGGTGTTTGAGCCTGTCGTGCACCCAACGCATTTCCCGTACCAGGCCAAAGTCGGAAATATCGCCTGCAATGGCCACGAAAGCGACGCCAGGCTGCTGGTTGACGCTTTGCACGAAGTCTTCGGCCTCGGAGTAAAACCGCTGCGAATCACCAATGAACACGAAGCGCAGGGTATCGCCGCCCATGGGATTGGGCTGGGCCTGCAGGCGTTCGAGGTTCTTGCGCGTCAGGTCGCGGTACGCCTCAGGCGTACGCGTTTCATTGGGGCTGAACTCGATTAAGTCGCAGCCCGCCAGGAGCACTGCTACCACGCCCAGCATCAGGCTGCGGCGGAGCAATAAGAGTGGATATAAGGAGGAGAAAAGCTGTTTCATAGAGCAGGCACCAGCTCTGGTGGTTGCGGCTCCAGGCCTTCGGTGCTTTTCTCCTATACCGTTGGCGGCCTTCTTTTGTTAAAAAAATTCTTGTTATACACAAGAGAAAATCTATAAAAATTTGCAACCTGCTTTCTTGCAGGCAATTAATTAGTTCCCGCGCAGCCATTTTCACGGGTATACATCTGAAAATCAAAATGTCCCGCCACCAGGCTTGCGCCGGCAGCGGGACATTTTAAAAGGCAAGCCTCTAAAATTACTTCACAACTTTCAGCACTTGGCTGCTGCCATCGGCTAAAGTCAGGCGAAGGGTATACAGGCCGGCGGCTAGGGCATCGGTGCCGAGCTCTACGCGCTGCAGCTGCCCGGTGAGCTGTACCGGCTGGCTACGCAACTCGCGGCCCAGCGCATCAAGGACCTGCAGGGTGGCTGCGCCGCGCTGACGAGCCTGTAGCTCCACGTTCAGCTGCTGCCCGAAGGGTACCGGGTAGGCATTGAACTGTGCCATGGCGGCTGTTGGGCGGGCGCTGGTCACCACGTCCTGTACGCTGATGCCAGTCACGTACACGTCGTTGCCGTAGTCGTTCTGGCTTACCAGGCGTATCACCACGTCGGTAGCATTGGCGGCGCTGGCCAGGTGGGGCGTAAGATCTACCCGCTCGCTGCGCCACTGGGCCGCGCTGTTCGGCACGAAGCGGCCGCTCACGGTGGTAGTGGTGGCTAGCTGGGCGCCGGTTTTGGAGTAAGCAGTCGGCTGGAACGTTTGTCCGCAGTCGGTGCTGATTTCCACGGCTAGTCGGTCATTGTACGTGGCAATGGGGGCGTACGCCACGGCAAACTGCAGCACGGCGCTTCGGCTGGCGTTGATAGCGAGGGCTGGCAGCACCAGGTAGTCCAGGCGGCCGCGGTCAGGGTAGTCGTACCAGTTCATCATGGTGGCACGCTGCGAGGTCCCGTTCGGGCCTATCACCGCCGACGAGCTTAGCTTCCAGGTGAAGTTGTCATTGTTGGGGTCGATAACTTGCCAACCGGCGGGCGGGAAGGCAGCCGTGGCAAATTGCTCCACCAAGGGCAAGCTGCGGCCGGTTGTTACCGTCAGCAGGTTGGTCTCGGTCTTCACGTCGTTGCCGAAAGCGTTGGTAGCCGTCAGCGTCACGGTGTAGGTGCCGGCGGTGCTAAACTGCACCTGCGGATTCTGGGAAGCGGCCGAAGTACCACCCACAAACGTTACGCCCGCGCTGGGCGTGATGGTCCACTGCCAGCTCGTCGGCTGCAGCTGGCTGCGGTCTTGCAGCTGCACGGGGGTATTGATGCAGGCAATGCGCGACAGCACATTGATAGCTGCCACTGGAGCTTCCTGGCAGTTGGCCAGCGTAGCCGGCCGCTGGAAGGCAATGGTGCGGCGGCCGCGCAGGCCGTTGGCGCCCCGGGCCCGCACCGCAAACCACTGCTCGCCGGTGCCCACATTGGGCAGGCTGATGGTGGTACCGGTGACGTTGGTCACGGAATCCATGTACATGGCGCCCAGGCGGAACACGTCGTAGCTGGTGGCGCCGGGCACGGCGTTCCAGGCCAGCGTGGTGCTGGTGCGGCATACCGATTCGGCGCGGAGGTTAGCCGGTACACCGCTGATCGAGAAGTTGACGTCGGACTGATCCGACTGGGTGCCGCGGGTTACGCGCACGCGCACCTGGCCGCTCTGAAGGCCAGCAGGTACCGTCCAGTTAAAGAAGCGAGTGGCAGCTGCCACGGTGCTCGATATAGTTTGCCAGGTAGTCCCGTTGTCGGTAGTGTACTCTACCGAGAAGGGCGTAGTGCCATTGGAAGCATCCCAGCGGATGGTTTCCACCTCACCCGGCACAAAGGCTTCGCCGCCGATGGGGTAAGTCACTTCCAAGCCATCCTGAATGAAGCTGTACACCACCACGTAGTTCTGTGGGCCTTGCGGCACTGCAGCGCCAGCTACCGACAGCGAGTACGTGCCAGCCGCGGGGTTTTCCAGGGTCATTTGCTCCACGTTGTTGAGCGTGTCGCGGCCGCGGGTTGCGATGGTGTTTAGGGCCGTGGCCGTGGGGCGCGAATCGAGCACCCAAGGCTGGTAAGCAGTACCGCCGGGGGCGGTCAGAGTAGCATCGAGGTTGTTGACGAGGGCGCTGCTGGCGTTGGCAGCGGCTTCGTAGTCGTGCCAGTACACCATCACGCGTAGCTCCTTAAGGCCGGCCGGCACCGTGATGCTATGGGTGCGCGTCTGGCCCTGGGTGATGTCGTTGGACTGATACGTGCGGTCTTCCAGTACCCGAATGGCGCGCAGCGCATTCACGCGGCCGAAGCCGAAGCGGTAGTCGGGCCCGGCATTGCCGAGGTCATCGGCCGAGTTCATCAGGGCGGCTTTTAGCAGCGCCCCAGGCGCCTCGGTGCCGTTGTTGAGCTGCTTGTGCGCGTGCATCAGCTGCGCCAGTACGCCCGACACGGCTGGGCAGGCCATGGACGTGCCGGTGAACAGGGCGTAGGTATTGGGGTCGATGGTGGAGTTAACGCTGGTGCCCACGGCGCATACCTCGGGCTTGATGCGGCCGTCCTTGGCCGGCCCGCGCGAGGAGCTGGAGTTCAGCGCGTCCTGGAAGGTCACGTTGCCGACGGTCACCACGTTCTTGCCCTGCTTGTGGCCGCCGGTTATGTTGGCCCAACCAGCGCCGGCGCCGTAGCCCATGTCGGCAGTGCCCGAGTTGCCCGACGAGAATACGTGCAGCAGCAAGGGCATCTGGCGCGTCATCATATCCACCGAGCGGGTGAAAGACGTGTAGCCCGTGTTGTTGCCGTCGCCGTAGGACGAGCTGGTAATGCGCACGTTACGCGTGTTGTAGTGCGTAGGTGCGCTGTTGATGTTCTGGGGGTAGTCGTAGTAGTAGTTGAACGCCCCGGTGGCCTGGCCTCGCACCCGCGGATCGAGGTTGCCGGCGCCCATGATGATGCCGGCCACGTGGTCGCCGTGGTTGCCGCGGCTCGGGCCCGAGGACGTCTGGTCGAAACGGCCCTGGTAGTCGATGTGCGGCCCGATGGCGCCATCGTCGCCGTGGGCTACGTTTACGCCCGCACCGTTGTACTTACGCCCTGCGCCGTAGTCGGTCGACAGCACGTTGGAGCGGTGGTTGGTCCGGTCGCGGTGGTTTTCGGGCTCCGCTGGCGGCGATACGTACTCCAACGTGGCCACCCAGGGCTGCTGGGCCAGGCGGGCCACGTCGGCAGCCGGCACGATCAGCGTAATCTGCTGGCTATAGCTCAGCTGCTCCTCCAGTCCGTAACCTGCTTGGCGGGCCCAGGCTGCCGCCTCTTCCGGCCGAATGGTGGGATGGTGTTGCACCACCACGGCCACGCGGCCACCGGCGCGCTGGGCGTAGGCCGGAGCGGGCTCATTGGCCAGCTGGTTGGTCATTTTCCAGCGGCCTTCGATGGGCAGCACGCTGCGCAGGCGGAAGCCCTGCAGGCGGGTGCGGTCGAGGCCAGCGGGCAGGGCGGCTACGTAGGCATTGTGCGGCAGGTACTGCAGCAGCTGCACGCCCAGGCGGGCCAGCGCGGCTTTCTGCGCTTCCGTGGGGAGCTGCTCAAACTGCAGCACCCGGTAGTACTGTCCGCGCCACTGCTCAGTGGCGGCTGGGCGGTCGGCGGTGCCGGGCGCGGCCCAGGTGGCGAAGTTGGCGGGCGGCGCCACGGTACCGCTGGCCAGCATCAGCTTAGGCGCAGGAGAAGGAGCCGGACGGTTCTGCGCGGGCAACGATGTAGCGCCCAGCAACAGCGCCGCCAGCAGCAGCGCGTCGAGGTGTTTCATGCGGTTGGGGAATTGTGATAGTCAGTAATGAGAGAAAAGCCCTAAATGGTCCGGAAAATAACGAAAACCATCGGGCTCAGCCCTATTTGTTGTACTTTCTTCAGGTTCTGATTTCCTGGCGGCAGTCCGGACTATTTCAGTGCCCTCTTGTACCCCTGACAAAGCACGAGGCCAGTGCCACCGGACGTCGGTCTGGTAGCACTGGCCTCGTTGCCGTGTAGCACGCGCTACTCGTCTAGGTACTGATGCACAAACTTGATGGCCATAGAGCCCTCGCCCACTGCCGAGGCAACTCGCGCCATGGCCCCAGCCCGGGAGTCGCCGGCGGCGAAGATGCCGGGCACCGAAGTTTCCAGCGCATACGGCTCGCGCGTCTTTTTCCAGCGCTGCGCAAAACGCGCATCGGTAAGTAGGTCGCGGCCGGTCAGCACAAAACCTTTGGCGTCGCACAGGGTCACGTCGCAAAGCCACTCGGTGCTGGGTTTGGCACCGATAAATACAAACACGGCCCGCGCCGGGCACTCCTGCACTACGCCAGTCTGGTTTTGGCGCAGCACCACCGTTTCCAGCCGGTCATGCCCGCTTACCGCTTCTATTTCGGTGTAAGGCAGCAGCTTGATGTTCGGCGTCCGCCCGATTTGCTCGATCAGGTAAGCCGACATCGACGCGGCTAACGATGCTCCGCGGATGACGATGTACACGTGCCGGGCATAAGTAGCCAAGTACATGGCTGCTTGTCCGGCCGAGTTGCCGCCGCCCACCACATACACGTCCTGCTCGGAGCAAGAACGTGCTTCGGTGCGGGCCGCGCCGTAGTACACACCGGCGCCGGTAAGCTGCTCCATGCCTGGCACCGCCAACTGTCGGTAGCTCACGCCGGTGGTCAGCACCACGGCCCGGCAGCGCACTTCGCTGCCGTCGGCCAGCGTGAGCACCTTGTATTCGTCCTGCACGCACAGCTTGGTGACTTCCTGCGGCGACAAAAACTCAGCCCCGAGACGCACCGCCTGCGACCAGGCCCGGTGGGCCAGCTCAGTACCGCTCAGGCCCGTGGGAAAGCCCAGGTAATTCTCGATGCGTGAGGAGGTGCCGGCCTGTCCACCAGGCGTTTGCTTTTCAATCAGCAAGGTCTTCAGCCCTTCCGAAGCTCCGTACACAGCCGCCGCCAACCCCGAGGGCCCGGCGCCCACTACCACCACATCGTACAACTCCTGCGTTGCCTTCAAGGCCAAGCCTAGCTTTTCGGCCACGGCTGTGCGGGTGGGCTGGGCTAGCGCTTCACCGTCGGCGAAAATGGCCACTGGCAAGTCGCTGGGGGTCAGGCCGATGGTATCGAGCAGCAGCGGCGCCTCGGGGTTCGACTCGAAGTCCATCCACTGAAACGCCACCATGTACGCCGACAGAAAGTCCTTCAGCTCGTGCGACAGCGGCGACCATTGGAAGCCCAGCAGCCGCACGCCTTGGAAGCGCGGCTGGTAGGTAGCCTGCCAGGCGCTTAGCAAATCGTGCAAAGTGGGATACAGCAAGTCCTGGGGCGGGTCCCAGGGCTTCATGAGGTAGTAGTCGAGCCGGGCGTCGTTGATGGCCCGGATGGCAGCTTCAGTATCGGAGTACGCCGTGAGCAGCACGCGCTTGGCATCGGGGTGGAGGGTACGCGCCTGCTCCAGCAGCTGCACGCCCTCCATGTCGGGCATGCGCTGATCCGACAGCACCAAAGCCAACGGCTCGGCGCGGGCCTTGAGCTGCTGCATAGCTTGCAGCCCCTCGGTGCCGGAACCGGCGCGCACGATGCGGTAATCGGCGCGAAATTCCTGGCGCAGGTCACGGTCGATGGCCGACAGCACCTGCGGGTCGTCATCGACCACGAGCAAAACGGGCTTTTTAGCCATGAGAAGAGGGTGGGCTAGAGAAGAGTAAGTTTATGAAATGGTGAATCGTGAGTGGTGGCAGCCAACCGAACTAGTGCAAATTGACTACTTCACCATTCCAACTTTGGCGCTTATCACCCAACTCGACAGCTGTAAAATAGGCGTCATATTGGCTAGCCGAAGCCTGACCGCTCTTTTGCATAGCATCTTATTCGCCGAGTGGCAGCCACACGCAAAACTCGGTGTGACCGGGCTCCGACTTTACCTGTACGCGGCCGCCGTGACTGAGCACGATTCGCCGAGCAATGTCAAGGCCCAGGCCAGTGCCTTCGCCTACGGGCTTGGTAGTGTAAAACGGCTCGAAAATGTGGGGCAGCACGTCGGCCGGAATGCCCGAGCCGTCGTCGATAACGCAGACGCACACATACTCACCGTCGCGGCGGGTGCGCACCGTGATGGTGCCCTCTTCCCCGATAGCATCGGAAGCGTTGTCGATGAGGTTGGTCCACACCTGGTTCAGCGCGCCGGGCTGGGCGGTGATGAGCATCAAGCCAGGCGCGTAGTCTCGCACGACGTGGGCGCGCAGCTTGCGCAGCGGGTAGCTGAGCAGCGCGAGGGTGCTGTCGAGGCCGGCGTGAACATCGGTGGGCACCATTCCGGTGGCGCGGTCCATGTAGGAGTAATCCTTCACGTTGCGCACCAGCTCCGAGATGCGGCGGGCGGCCTCCTGCACGTCGCGCACTAATTGGCGACTGGTCAGCTGACTTTCGAGCCAACGCAACGCGGGCTGTCGGGCGGCCTGGGGCAACGCCCCGAGCACGGGCGCCAATGCATCGGCATCGAGTCCGCCGCTGAGCAGGCCTGCGGCCAAATCGTGGGCATTGCTGATACCTTGGGTACTCAGCCAGTCTTCCAGCTCTTCTTCGGAGTCAGCCTGCTCCAACGCTGAAATGGAAGTGCCAGGCAGGGCTGAGCTGCTGGCCAAGGCCAGCAGGGCCGGCAACTGCTCCGCGGGTACATCGACGGCCAGCAAGTCCTGCAGCAGCATGGGTTCGGCGCCGGTGCGGGTGGATAACTCAGAAGCCGAGCGGCTGATGGCAGCGGCAGGATTATTGAGCTCGTGGGCCAAGCCAGCGGCCAGCTTGCCAAGGGCGCGCAGCTTATCGTCGCGTTCCTGCCCGCGGGCTTCATCGCGCACCCGGTCGCTCATCAGGGCCACGAGGCGCTGCACCAGCTCGGGGCTGAAGCGCTCCATTTCCGGAAACTGGTCGCGGTGCACCATGAGCACCAGCGCGTCGGCCGTAATGAGGCCGAGGGCCATGCTCTGGCGCAGGCGCGAATAGGGCAGTACGCCCGATATCATGGGTGCTTCAAAGCGCAGAAACGGCTCGCGGTGCCCGCCCTGCTCACGCCACAGCTGGATGGTGCCGCGCAGCAGCACGAAGAGGTGGTCGGCCGGGTCGCCGGGCCGGAACAACTCGGCTCCGACCGGTAGCCCGCGTTGCTCGCCGTGCTCCAGCAGCCACGCCAGCACCTCGTCGGGCAAACCCGCCAGCGTGGGCACGGCAGCTAGGTCTTCAGCCGTAATAAGTTGGGTTTCGGAAGTAGCCATGGCCGCTCTATATTGGGTTTCTCCTATGCAACCTACCCACCACCAGGAGGTTTTGCCAGTAAAGACGTGCAAGGAATAGCCAATACTTTAAGATCGAACCGCTTCGACTGTTTTCCTAATGAAAACTTAACCCCGGCTGGCCCGCCACTGGCTAGCGCTGTGCCCGCTCGCCTAGCAGCGCTTCCAGTCGGGTCAGGCGCTGCTCCAGCCCAGCCACCGTTTGCGCCTGTTGCTGTAGCTGACTCTGGCGGCCCATCACTTCAGCCTTTAGGGCCTCTATTTGCCGCTGCTGCTCCTTGAGGGCCTCCACCAGCACGGGCGTCAGCTGGGCGTAATTCACGGCCTTAAGGCCATCGGGACCAGTGCTGACCAGCTCGGGGTAAAGCTTCTCTACTTCTTGGGCGATGAAGCCCAGCTGCTCTCCCTGCGGGCCGGCGCCGGGCCGGAAGCGGTAGCGGTGCCCTTGCAGCCCGAGCACCCCAATCAGCGCCCCATCGAGCGGCCGGATGTCGGTTTTGAGCCGGCGGTCGGAGCTGGAGGCCACTGCTCCGCTGAGCGTGAGGTTGCCGCGCACCGTCATGCCGCCTTCGGAATACACCGTCACTTTGCGGTTTTGCTCCGTCGTGCCTGCCCCCACGATGTTGAGCGCATCAGCCATCAGATTGCCGTAGCCAATGGTGCCCGCTTCGGCCTGCTTGCCCGTGACGCCGGCCCCGAACTCCAGCGTATTGGTGCCCTGCACCTTTACGTTGCCATTGATGTCCAACCGGGCTTGGGGAGCAGCAGTGCCAATCCCGACATTTCCGGCAGCATTTATATCAATGGAACTGGTGGGTGCCCCGGGCCGGATGCGGAAGGGCAGGCGGCTGCCGCCGGTCAGGTCGCGCACGAAGAAGTTGGCCTCGTTGGCGCCGATGTCCCAGGTCTGAGCCGGGAAGCCGCCGGTATTGGTTTGCTCCATCCGAATGGCCGGCGTGTCGCTGCGCCGGAGGTGAAACAGCAATGACGGGTCGGGCGTCCCGATGCCCACCATGCCGTTGGCCTTCCAGGTGAGCACCGAGCTGCGGGTACTATTCTGGCTGATACCCAACACGCCGCCGCTGAGGCCGTAGAGTACGGGCCCGTTGACAGCCTGACCTGCCCAGTTTTTGGTGCTGGCGGCATCCCCAAACCAGCCGAGGCCGTGGTTGGCGTCGGAAGCCGTGCGCAGGCGCAGGTCGTAATCGTTGAGCCCGAGGTGCTGGGTGGTTTGGGCGCGGGCGCCCTGCCCGTTCCCGAGCATTAGCAGCATTCCGATCGTGGCCAGCGGCAGGCAGAGGTAGCGGTGTTTCATAGCGTAGTTATAGTTGGCGCAAGGTACTGCTGCTCATTATATATGACAATTGTTATACAAGGAGCAGAGCCGGTTACTGCGCTGCGAACAAGCTTAATAGATTAGCCGCAAGCCATCAAAAACCACGTTCTTACCAAACTTTTTAGCAGTCCGTAGCATTACCTTCTTTTACCCTGGTTCAGCTTCATGGCCAAAATCAAGACGCTTTTTTTCTGCCAGAACTGCGGGGCGCAGTCGGCCAAATGGATTGGCCGGTGCCCTGCCTGCAGCGAGTGGAATACCTACGTAGAGGAAGTGGTGCAGAAGGAAGAAACCACGGCCGCCACGGCCTGGAAAGCTTCTACTTCGGTGGGCACCACCAGCAAAGCCGCCAAGCCCAAGCCCCTTGGTGACATTCTGTACGAAGAAGAGTCCCGCCTCAACACCCACGACGGCGAGCTGAACCGCGTACTCGGCGGCGGCCTCGTGCCCGGCTCTCTGGTACTCATCGGCGGCGAGCCGGGCATCGGCAAAAGCACCCTGATGCTGCAGATTGCCATGCAGCTCAAGAACTTGCGCATTCTGTACGTATCGGGGGAGGAAAGCGAACAGCAAATCAAGATGCGCGCCGAGCGTATGGGCAAGCAGCATGCGGGCCTGTACATCCTTACCGAAACCAGCACCCAGAACATCTTCAAGCAGATCGATGCGCTGCAGCCCAATGTGGTGGTCGTAGACTCCATCCAGACTTTGCATTCGCAGCTGGTGGAATCGGGCCCGGGCTCGGTGAGCCAGGTGCGCGAGTGCACCACCGAGCTGTTGAAGTACGCCAAGGAAACCGGTGTGCCGGTGCTGCTCATCGGTCACATCACCAAGGATGGCTCCATTGCGGGACCCAAAATTCTGGAGCACATGGTGGATACGGTGCTGCAGTTTGAAGGCGACCGGCACCTTACCTACCGCATCCTGCGCACTATCAAAAACCGTTTCGGCTCCACCTCCGAGCTGGGCATTTACGAGATGCAGGGCTCGGGCCTGCGGCAGGTGTCGAACCCCTCCGAAATTCTCCTGTCGCAGCGCGATGAGCTGCTCAGTGGGGTGGCCATCGGCGCCACGCTGGAGGGCAACCGCCCACTGCTGGTGGAAGTGCAGGCTTTGGTGACGCCCGCCACTTATGGCACGCCGCAGCGCAGCAGTACCGGCTTCGACAGCAAGCGCCTGCAGATGCTGCTGGCCGTGCTGGAGAAGCGCTCGGGCCTTCGCCTGGGCCAGCACGATGTGTTCCTGAACATCGCCGGCGGCCTGCGCCTCGAAGACCCGGCGCTGGACGCGGCCGTGTGCGCGGCCGTCGTCAGTTCCCTCAATGACATTCCGGTGCCCGGCGACGTGTGCCTCGCGGCCGAGGTGGGCTTGAGCGGAGAGATTCGCGCTGTGAGCCGGCTGGATCAGCGTTTGTCCGAGGCCGAGAAGCTGGGCTTTCGGGAGATGTACATCTCCCAATTCAACGGCCGCGGGCTCGACCTCGGCCGCTTTGGACTAAAAGTGCACCCGGTAGGACGTCTCGATGAAGTTCTAAGCGGGCTGTTTGGTTAAGCCCAGAAAATCAGCTTATCACCCAAAAATGTGGTTCCGAAGATTGGATTTTGTAAACCTAACTGCCGTATCTTCGGTGCAGCAATTGACTTTTACCGTGAAACGCTTGAGTCAGATCTTTCTTGACTTAATGTTATCGGTATGGGCTTGTTCCCGTATAAGCGCAATTGTTGCTCTGCCCTAACCTCGATACCTAGCCGCTCGATGTCTTTTGTCTCACGTCTTTCTGCTCTGTCGATAGCTGCTGTAGCGCTATTTGCGTCGCTGGCCAGCCAGGCCCAAAGCACCGTAGTGCTTACCGGTAAAATCAGCGGTAAAACGGTGGACACCGTCGCCGTATCGGTGCGCGAGCATCCGCTCGACCCCAAGGAGCAGCTGACGTACGCCCGCGTCGACAACAAGGGCGAATGGCGGCTGGCCCTGAAGGTAAACGGCCCCATGAAGGCCGACCTAGTGTACGGCGAGGACGTAGCTGCTCTGTGGCTGGAGCCGGGCACTAACATGGATGTGCGATTCAAGGGCTCGGACCTGGCCTCGACGGTGAAGTTCAAAGGCAAAGGGTCCGAAGCCAATTCCTACCTGGCCGAATTTGACGAACGGTTTGTGGAAAACGACGGCTTTCAGGTGCTGCCCGACAACATCAACCTTTACGAGCCGGGCTTTCTTTCCTTTCTGGACTACCGCCGCAAGGAAGAAACCAAGTTCCTGAAGGGCGTGGAGGAAGACCCGAACGTGTCGGCCGCCTTCCGTCAGTATACCAAAGCCGAAATCGACTACAGCTACGCCAACGACCGCCTGACCTACCAGGACCTGCGCGAGCAAGTAGTAGCCACGGAAGGTCGCCTGAAGATGTCGGCCACGTACTACGACTTCCTCAACGACGCAGCCTTGATCAACAACGCCAACGCGCTGCAAAACGAGTCGTACCAGGAATTCCTGCTCAACTACGTGCACTACGCTGCCATCGCGGCCGGCCGTAAGAAAGGCGACCCGGAGTACTACCAGATGTGCTACAACCTGGCCAAGGAAAAGCTGCAAGGCCCCATCAAGCCCATCATCATGGGCCGGGTGCTGCAGGAATCTTTCCGCTTTGGGCACGTACGGCAGTCGGCAGCCATGCTGGACGACTTCCGCAATAGTGTCGACCAGAACAACAAGTATTACCCGGTTCTGAAGGCTGATTTCGATGTGCACAAGGACTTCGCCATCGGTTCGCCGGCACCGGATTTTCGGCTAGTCTCGGCCACCGGCGACACCATGTCGCTGCGCAGCTTTGCCGGCAAGCTGGTGTACATCAACTTCTGGCGCACCACCAGCGGCCTCGCCCTGCGCGACTTGCCCTATGCCCAGGAGTTGGCCAAGAAGTTTCAGGGCCAGAACATCGTGTTCGTCAACATTGCCCTCGATGAAAACGAGCCTGCCTGGAAGCAACTGGTAGTCAGCAAAAAAATGGCCGGCGTGCACCTGCGTGCCCCCGGCGGTCAGCGCGGCCCCTTAGCCAAAGCTTACATGCTGCAGGAAGTACCCGCCTACTTCCTCATCGCCGAAGATGGCACCTTCCTCAACACCAAACCCAAGCGCCTAAGCAGCCGCGCCGCCGTGGATGAGATTAAGGAGTCATTCGGCAAAGCTTCCACGTACAGCAGCACGCTGCAGACGGGTAAGTAAACGGCCCCACCAACCTAAGCACGGCCCCGCCTTAATTGGTGGGGCCGTTTTGCTTTAAGGTATAGCGCTGGAAGGCTTTGAACGCGCCAGGCTCCTGGATTGGCGAACATCCGCAATCCGCCGCGGTTTATCCGCCATTCGCGACCTTTGCTGCCGATGCGCTCCACCTTCCACGACGGGCTGAACTTTCTTTCCAAGCTAACGCCGCTGCGCGCCCTCAACGCGGCGCAGGTGACGGGCTCGTACGTGCTCAGCCGCCTCACCAAGAAGTCGCGGGCGTGGGGGCTACCACTGGCTGTTTCGCTGGAGCCTACCACCTCCTGCAACCTACGCTGCCCCGAGTGTCCCAGCGGCCTGCGCTCCTTCACGCGGCCTACGGGTATGCTGCAGGACGACGTATTTTACCGCACCATCGATGAGCTGGCGCCACGGCTGTGGTACCTCACTTTCTATTTTCAGGGCGAGCCGTACCTGCACCCACAATTTCTGGACATGGTGCAGTACGCGTCGCGGAAGAAAATCTACACCGCCACCAGTACCAACGGCCACTACCTCACCGAATCCAACGCCAAGAAGACGGTAGAAAGCGGCCTCGACCGCCTCATCATTTCCCTCGATGGCACCACGCAGGAGGTGTACCAGCAGTACCGCGTGGGTGGCCGCCTGGACAAGGTGCTGGAAGGCACTAAGCGCATTGTGAAGTACAAGCGGGAGCTGAAGTCGCAGACGCCGCGGGTGATATTCCAGTTTCTGGTGGTGCGCCCCAACGAGCACCAGATTGAGGATGCCAAGCGCCTGGCCGCGGAGCTAGGCGTGGACGATGTGTGGTTTAAAACCGCCCAGATCTACGACTACCAGCAAGGCTCGCCGCTGATTCCGACTATCGACTACTACTCGCGCTACCAGAACAACCAGGACGGCTCCTGGAGCATCAAGAACCGCCTGCTCAACCACTGCTGGAAGATGTGGCACAGCTGCGTAATTACCTGGGACGGACTGGTGGTGCCCTGCTGCTTCGACAAAGACGCCGAGTACCGCCTCGGCGACCTGAAGGGCGAGTCCTTCCGCCAGCTCTGGCACGGTCCGAAGTACCAAGGCTTCCGCAAGGCCCTGCTCAAAGGCCGTGACCAAGTGGAGATGTGCCGTAACTGCACGGCCGGCACCAAGGTCTGGGGGTAGGAAAACAGCGTTTTGTATTTCCTTTAACTCACTCCCCAGAACGGTCATATCGAGCTTGTCGAGACATCTCGCCGGATAGTAGTTCCTTCACTGAGGATGCTGTCTGGCGAGATGTCTCGACAAGCTCGACATGACGGGTTAGGTTATCTACTGTAACAAAAACGGGCGTAGCCAGAGTGGCTACGCCCGTTTGTTCTTGTGATTCGAGTACCTGTTGCCTACTCAGCTGCGCGGATTTAATCAGGCATAGGTTGAGTACTAGCTTACGCCTTGCGCTTGGCCTTCTTGCTCTTCTTGTCGGAAGTAGCGGGGGCGGCCGGCGCAGCAGGTGCTTCCGTGGCTACGGGCGCGGCGGCCATTACGGGCTTACCGTCCATATCGATTTCAACTACCTCGTAGCCAAGTGCCTTGAGTTCGGGCAGGTACTTCTTGTCACCGACGGCCACGATTTTCATGTTGTCGGGGGCAAGGTACTTCTGAGCCAGGGCTTGAATTTCTTCGCGCTTGATCTGCTGCAGAATTTGCGTCTGCTGATCTACGTAGTCGGGCTTCAGATCATACTCCAGCAGGCGGGCCAGGAAGGATGCTTTCTGCTGACCGGTTTCGTACTTCAGCGCGTCGCGCTGCCCGATGCTGGCCTTCATGAACTGCAGTTCTTCCTCGCTGATGCCCTCCTTGCGGTAGTTTTCCATCTCCTTCATAAACTCCTTCACGGCTTGGGCCGAAGCATCGGCACGCACGCCGGCCTGGGCCGTAAACGGCGCCGCATAGCGCGTGCCAGCGAAGTACGACCATGCCCCGTAGGTATAGCCTTTGTCTTCGCGCAGGTTCAGGTTGATGCGCGAGTTGAAAGCCCCGCCGAGCAGGTAGTTGGCCAGGCCGGCGCGGTAAAACTCCCCAGTGGCGTCGAAGGGCATGCCCATGTAACCGATGCGGATTTCGGACTGCGGGGCGCCGTCTTTGCTCACGAAGTAGAGCTTGGTCTTGTCAGCTTTCGGGGCGGGTATGTCCTTGGGAATGGCTACATCCTTGCGCTGCCATTTATCCAGGAAGAACAGTTTGGGCGTAATGGCGGCCTGATCGGCGTCACTGACCACTACGAGGTGGCTGATGTTGGGCGCGAAGTTCTGCTGGTAGAAGCGCTTCACGTCGTCGAGGGTGATGCTGGCTACGGTGGCGGGCGAGCCGGCTACGGCCGTGCCGACGATGTTGTCGTTGCCGTACACGAGGCGGTTGAAGGCCAAATCGGCCACCACGCCGGGCTGGTTCTTGAAGTCCTCTACCATGTTGAGCTGTTGCTTTTTCACGCGGGCGAAGTCGTCCTCCGTGAAGCGTGGGTGCAGTAGGCTTTGCTCCAACAGAGCCAGCGTCGCATCGAGATTTTTGGTCAGACTCTGCACGTAAACCTTGGTCTCGTTGTCGCCGGCGGAGATGCGCACGTAGCTGCCGAGGCGGTTGAGCTCGGCGGCCATTTGCTCGGTGGTGTACTTCTCGGTGCTTTCCGAGAGCATCTTAGCTGTCAGCTCGGCCAAGCCGGCTTTCTGCGGCGTCGGCTGCAGCAGGCGGTGGCCGCCGCGGATGGTCAGCAGCATATTGGTGCTGGGCAGCTCGGTGTTCTTGGTGCCCATCACGCGCAGGCCGTTCTGCAGGTCGGCGCGCCAGAGGGCGGGCACTTTCACCACGGGGTTGGCGCCGGGCTTGGGCCGCTGGCCACGGTCGAAGTTGTCCTTAGCCTTTACGTATTGCAGGCCGGCGTACTCATCCTTGGGCGCTTTGAAGCCGGATTTGTCGACGGAGAAATTGCTGGTACCGGCCATGAGCTGGCTTTTGCCGGTGGGCACCACGCTCAGCACCACCGAAGGTTTGCCCTTCAGGTATTGGTTGTAGGCGCGCATCACGTCGGCCTTGGTGAGGGCCTGCACGCGCTTCATATCTTGGGGCAGCATGTTGGGGTTGCCGGTCAGGTACTCGTAGCTCGCCAGGCGCATGGCCTTGTACATCACGCTGCTGAGGCTGTTGATGTTGTCGGCTTCGCGGGCCGCTTTAAAGCGGGCGAGGTCCTCGTCGGTTACGCCGCGCTGCTCAAACTCAGCCAGAGTCTTACGCACCAGCGCCTCGGTTTCGTCGAGGTCGGCATCGGCGAAGTTGGTTATCTGCAGCGTGAACTCGCCACCCAGTTCGTAGCAGGGATTGTAGGCGAAGGCCTGGGTAGCTTTCTGTGTCTTGATCAGGTTTTTGTAGAGCAGCGAGTTCTGACCCTTGCCCAGGATTTCGGCCAGGGCATCGAGGGCTACTTCATCGGGGTGGAACTGCGGCACGCCGGGGAATACCACCTGCAGCATGGGCTGGCTGATGTTGGCGTCTTCGTAGCTCACGTAGCGCGTCTTGTCCAGTACGGGGGCAGTGGGCTTCACGCGCGCTACTTCCGGCCCGCGCTTGATCGGCCCGAAGTATTTCTCAGCCATGCGAATAACCTCGGCGGGCTTCACGTCGCCGGCTACGGTGATGGTGGCATTATTAGGCCCGTACCAGCGCAGGAAGAAGTTCTTCAGGTCTTGCAGGTCAGCCCGGTCCAGGTCTTCGAGGTAACCGATGACGGGCCAGCTGTAAGCGTGGCCGTAGGGGTACATGCTTTGGAGCAGCAGCTCATCGGCTTTGCCGTAGGGGTAGTTATCCACGCCTTGGCCACGCTCGTTCTTGACGGTGGCGCGCTGCACCTCGAACTTCTGCTGCGTCACGGCGTCGAGCAGGAAGCCCATGCGGTCGGCTTCCAGCCACAGCGCGATTTCGAGTTGGTTAGAGGGCACGGTTTCGAAGTAGTTGGTCCGGTCGCGGTCGGTGGTGCCGTTCAGCGTGCCGCCCGCGGCGCTTACCAGTTTGAAGTGTTCCTCATCTTCGACGTGGTCGGAGCCCTGGAACATCATGTGCTCGAAGAAGTGAGCGAAGCCCGACTTGCCGATGGTCTCGCGGGCCGACCCCACGTGATAGGTCACGTCGACGTGCGCGATGGGGTCAGAATGGTCTTCGTGGATAATCAGCGTCAGCCCGTTGGGCAGCACGTATTTTTCGTAAGGCACCACCAGCTGGCCGGGCTTGGCTGTCACCTTTTCCACCAGGCGGGTGCCGGTGGCGGCGGGCTTAGCGGCAGTGGATTTGGCCGGCGCGGGCCGCCCGGCGGCGGGGCGCTGTTGGGCGTGGGCTACCGGCCCGACGCATAGCACTGAGCCCAAGCCCAGCAGGATAAGCGGTTTGCGGATCATACGGTGTTGAGAGATTGGTTGATGTAGCGACAGGAAGGTACAGCTTCACCTGAAAATATTGCTACTTTTATATACTGATTCGTTGGTGGCATCCGAGGTTGCCCAACTGTAGTGGCGCGAAGGACAATTACTTCAGGGCCAGGCGCAAAAGTCCACTGCGGCATGTTTGACTCAGGCGAAACGCTAGCAATACTTTTGGGCTGTGATGGTGACTTCTATAGGCCGTGCTAAAGTCTGAATTAGATGAAGATTCGTGGTTGAGTTCGGTCCATGCTTCGCATCTTACCCGAGCAGCTGCCTGTTTGCCGTTGTCACTAGTGCTTAGCTGACTATGCCCCGAATACCACTACTGCTACTGTACTCCTCGTTGCTGCTGACAACCGGCTGCAAGAAGGAGAAAACGCCCCTTGAAACGTTGCCGCCCGCCACGCAGGAGGGTAACAATCGAATGGGCTGCCTCATTGATGGGCAAGCCTGGCAGCCCCAGGACGTAATATCCTGGCAACCTCGACCAATCTCGGCGCAACGGTGGCCGGTAGGGCACTTGACGTTGAGCTTTAGACGCGTCACCCGGGCCGAAAACTATACTGTGAGCTTCTACCTGCCGGCGTTAAGGCGAACAGGCACTTATTAGCTGAACCAAGTTGGTGCTAATCTGGCTCCTGGCCCAAGAGTACCAGCGTATGGTCAATACGCCATTGAGAACTGGCCCAACGACTAAAACTTTTACACCGGCCCAGACGCCACAGGCTGGATAACTGTCACGCGCCTCGATACGGTGCAGCGCATCGTCAGTGGCACGTTTGAGTTTACTGCCCGCGAAGTCAGCAGCAGCCGACCCGTACAAATTACCCACGGCCGTTTCGACGTGACATTCTAAACTCCTCGACAAAACAAAAACCGGGCGTAGCCGCAGTGGCTACGCCCGGTTTGGCATTTAGTGCGAACCGCGGCTGATTACTCCGCCTTGTCGGTCTTCACTTTCTCTTTGCCGCTGTCGGAGTCGGATTTGCTCTTGCGCTTCTCCTTCTTGCCATCGGCGTCTTTCACCTTGGTCTTGCTCTTCTTGTCGGAGGTGGCCGAGGTGGCTACCGGGGCAGCCGTGGGCTCAGCGGCTACGGCCGGAGCTACCGGGTTGCCATCCATGTCCAGCTCTACTACTTCGTAGCCAAGCTGACGGAGTTCGGGCAGGTACTTCTTGTCGCCTACCGTCACGATGTACATCTGCTCGGCAGGCAGCAGCTTCTGGGCCATCTGGGCCACGTCTTCCTTGGTGAGGTTGTTCAGGATTTCGGCCTGCTGCTTCACGTAGTCGGTGGGCAGGTCGTACTCCACGAGGCGCGAGAGGAAGGCGGCCTTCTGCTGGCCGGTTTCGTACTTCAGCGCGTCGCTTTGGCCGATGGAGGCTTTCAGGAAGGCCAGCTCCTCATCGGTAATACCACCTTTGCGGAAGTTCTCGATTTCCTTCATGAACTCCTTTACCGAAGCAGCCGAAGCATCGGCGCGCACGCCAGCCTGGGCCGTGTAGGGACCGGAGTAGCGTGAGCCGCTGAAGCCCGAGCGGGCGCCGTAGGTGTAGCCTTTGTCTTCGCGCAGGTTCAGGTTGATGCGCGAGTTGAAGGCGCCACCCAGGATGTAGTTCATCAGGTACGCGCGGTAGTACTCACCGGTGGCATCGTAGGGCATGCCCATGTAGCCGATGCGGATTTCCGACTGCGGCGCGCCGTCCTTGTTTACGAAGTACAGCTTGGTCTTATCAGCCTTCGGAGCCGGCTTATCAGCAGGCAGCGTCACGTTCTTCTGCTCCCACTTCTCCAGGAAGGCGAGCTTGGGCGTGATGGTCTTCTGATCGGCGTCAGACACCACCACGAGGTGACTGATGTTGGGCGCGTACGTGGCGGCGTAGAACTTCTTCACGTCGTCGAGCGTGATGCTCTCCACGCTGCTGGCCGTACCCGAGGTGGGCACCGCCATGATGTCGTTCTGGCCGTAGAGCAGGCGGTTGTAGGTCTTATCGGCTACTACTACCGGCTGCGTGTTCTGGTTGGCAATGCCTTCCAGCGTCTGCTTCTTGAGGCGGTCGAAGTCGCCCTGATCAAACTTCGGACGCATGAGGCGCTCCTGCAGCAGGGCCAGCGTCTTGTCCACGTTCTTGGTCAGCGTCTGCACCGATACGGTGGTGGCATCGGCCCCACCGCTGATCTGGATGCTGGCACCCAGCTTCTCCAGCTCGGCCGCAAACTGCTCAGCCGTGTACTTCTCGGTGTCTTCGTTCATGATGGCCGCCGTAAGCGCCGCAATGCCGGCTTTGCCGGGCATGGTGCTTTCGAGGCGGTGGCCACCGCGAATGGTGAGCAGCATGGTAGTCGTCGGCATCTCGGTGTTCTGCGTGCCGATAACCTTCAGCTTGTTGCTCATTTCGCTTTTCCACACAGCCGGAACGGCCACCATGGGGCTGGCGCCGGCTTTGGGCTGCTTGGTGCGGTCGAAGTTGTCCTTGGCCTTCACGTACTTCAAGCCGGCGTACTCGTCCTTCGGAGCTTTGAAGCCGGATTTGTCGACGGTGAAGTTGTCGGGCTTAGCCACGAGGTCGGGGCTGGTTTTGGGCACTACGCTCAGCACCACCGCCTTTTTGCCCGATACGTACTGCTTGAACACGCGCTCCACATCGGCCTTGGTCAGCGACTGAATGCGCTTCAACTCGATGGGCAGGCGGTTGGGGTTGCCGGTCTGGTACTGGTAGGCAGCCAGGGTGCTCACCTTGCCGCTCACGCTTTGCAGGCGGTTGATGAGGTCGGCTTCAGCCGAGGCTTTGTAGCGGGCTACTTCCTCGTCGGTGATGCCGCGCTTGGCTACTTCCTCAATGGAAGCGCGCATGATGCCTTCCAGCTCGCTCAAGGGCTTGCCGGGGAAGCTCAGGCCTATCATCGTAAACTCACCGCTCAGCTCGGAAGTGGGGTGGTACGCCTGCGCCTGCACGGCCTTCTGGGCCTTCACCAGGTTCTGGTACAGCGGCGAGGTTTTGGAACCACCAATGATTTCGGCCAGCGCGTCGATGGCAATTTCGTCGGGGTGGTTGGCGGGTACCGTCGGGAACACCATCTGCAGCATCGGGAAACGAACGTTGTCCTGATAGTGCGTGTAGCGGTCCTGGGTGAGCTGCGGGATGGGCAGCTTCATGTTCTGCACCTCGGGGCCGCGCGGAATGGAGCCGAAGTATTTTTCTACCAGCTTGATAACCTCAGCGGGCTTCACGTCGCCGCCCACGGTTACCGAAGCGTTGTTCGGGCCGTACCAGCGCAGGAAGAAGTTCTTCAGGTCTTGCAGATCGGAGCGGTCCAGGTCTTCGAGGTAGCCGATAGTCAGCCAGGAGTACGGGTGGCCGTAGGGGTACAGCGTCTTGGCTACTTGCTCCGAAGCCAGGCCGTAGGGGCGGTTGTCGTAGTTCTGGCCGCGCTCGTTTTTCACGGTAGCGCGCTGCACTTCGAATTTCTTCTCCGTTACGGCATCGAGCAGGAAGCCCATGCGGTCGGCTTCGAGCCACAGCGCGGTTTCGAGCTGGTTCGAAGGTACGGTTTCGAAGTAGTTCGTCCGGTCGCGGTTGGTGGTGCCGTTCAGGGTACCGCCGGCCGATGTCACCAGCTTGAAATGTTCCTCGTCGGCTACGTTATCGGAGCCCTGGAACATCATGTGCTCGAAGAAGTGGGCGAAACCCGACTTGCCGATGGTCTCGCGGGCCGAACCCACATGGTAGGTCACGTCGACGTGCGCGATGGGGTCGGAGTGGTCTTCGGCGATGATGAGCGTCAAGCCGTTGGGCAACACGTACTTCTCGTACGGGATTACCACTTCACCGGGCTTGCGCGTTACTTTCTCCACGAGGCGCGTGCCGCTCGTAGTTGGGGCTTTGGTGGTGGCCTTTGCGGCTGGTTTGGACTGCGCTAGGGTAGCGGCCGGTGTACCCACCGACAAGAAAGCGCCCAAGCCCAGCAGCAACAGTTGGTTGCGGGTCATAAATGCTAGGAGAGAAATGAGAGTGAAGCCAAGTTAAGGAGCATTGCCCGAACACCCGTTAGGCAGGGGTTCGTTCGCGCGAATGACGCAACCAAATAAGAAGAGGCTGCGTAGAGGCCAGGCTTTTTAAAAAAGCCGTGGTGTAGATTCGTTTAGAACCAGGTCTAAGGCTAGAATTAGTTCCCCTCCTCAGCTGAGGAGGGGCTAGGGGTGGTTGAATGACGCGTGAACGACATCTAGCCTTTTAGCTCACTAGCTCTAGCCTATCAACCACCCCTAACTCCTCCTCAGCTGAGGAGGGGAACTAACTCTAGCCTTAGACTCCTCGCAACAATTTCTAGCTTTAGCGTCCTACCATACCAAACCCTTTTCATGCGCTTTACTCCTCTCCTACCGGCCGCACTGCTGTGGCTGGCCAGTTGCCAGGGCAACAGCTCTAACAACAACACCGAAGCCGCGGCCCAGACCGACGCCGCACCAGCCGACAGCATTCGGGCCCGCGACATCGGCGAGCATATCCGCGTGCTGGCTTCCGATGAGTTTCAGGGACGCAAGCCGTTCACCGTGGGCGAAGAAAAAACCACGGCTTACATCGCAGCGGAGTACAAGAAGCTGGGCCTGCAGCCTGGGCCCGGTGGCAGCTACTTTCAGCCTGTGCCGCTGGTGGAGATTACCGGTACGCCAGCTCCCACCATGCAGGTAACAGGTGGCCAGGGCCAGCCCATCACGCTGAACTACCTGCAGGACTACGTGGCTTTTACCGAGCGTGAGCAGCCCAAAGTCAGCTTGCAAAACTCGCCGCTGGTGTTTGCCGGCTACGGCATAGTAGCGCCTGAATACAACTGGAACGACTACGCCGGCCTCGATGTGAAAGGCAAAACCGTGGTGGTATTGGTAAACGACCCCGGCTTTCAGAGCGGCGACTCTACGCTGTTCAAGGGCAATACCATGACTTACTACGGCCGCTGGACCTACAAATACGAGGAAGCCGCCCGGCAAGGCGCCGCTGGCGTGCTCATCGTGCATGACACCAAGCCGGCTGCCTATCCGTGGTCAGTGGTGCAAAGCAGTTGGAGCGGCGCCAAGCTCTACCCGCAAACAGCTGACAAAGGCGCTTCCAAACCGGCCGTGGAAGGCTGGATTCAGCTGGACGTGGCCAAGCGACTCTTCCAAGCCGCTGGGCAAAACTACGACGAAGCATTCCGGGCGGCGCACCAGCGTGGCTTTAAGGCCCGGCCGTTGGGCAACTTGGCCGTGAGTACCAGCATCCGGAACAAGCTGCGCCGCACCGAATCCAAGAACGTGGTGGCCGTATTGCCTGGCACCTCCCGCCCCGAGGAGTACATCCTGTACACGGCGCACTGGGACCACATCGGCATCGGGCCGGTAGTCGATGGCGACTCCATCTACAACGGCGCCGTGGACAATGCCTCGGGCATAGGCGCGCTGCTAAGCATTGCCAAAGGCTTCGTGCGAGCCAAGGAAAAGCCCGCCCGCAGCATCGTGTTCTTGGCCGTGACGGGCGAAGAGCAAGGCTTGCTGGGCTCGGCCTACTACGCCAGCAACCCGCTGTTTCCGCTTCACCAAACGGTAGCCGATCTGAACATGGACGCCCTGTCCTCCTACGGTCCGATGAAAGACCTGACGGTGGTGGGCTACGGCCAATCAGAGCTGGACGACTATGCCCGTACGGCTGCCCAGGAGCAGGACCGCTACATCGCGCCCGACCCCACGCCGGAGCAGGGCAGCTTTTTCCGTTCCGACCACTTCAGCCTCGCCCACGTGGGCGTGCCGGCGCTGTACGCCGGTGGCCGCTCGGAGCACCGCACCAAGGGCAAGGACTTCACCGCCAAGCTGCGCGAGGAGTACCGTAGCAAACACTACCATCAGCCTTCCGATGAGTATAGCCCCAATATGGATTTCACCGGCATGGAGCAGGATGCGCGCCTGCTCTTCCGCGTAGGCCAGCGCTTGGCCGGCGAAACGACTTTCCCGCAGTGGAAAGCGGGGTCAGAGTTTAAAGCGACGCGAGAGAAAAGCCTGCAACAGAGCAAGCCCCGAACTTAAAAAGACAGCGCCCCGGCCAATTGGTCGGGGCGCTGTCGGTTAGGTGTAGCGCGGACTTTGTAGTCCACGCTACAGCATTTTACTGCGTCAGCAGCACCTTTTGCTGCCAGGCACCGCTTTCAGTGGCTAGCTCCACGATGTACAGGCCTGCCGGCAGCGTGCCCGCCGATAGCGTAACCGTATGGCGACCGGCACTTCGCGGGCCTTCGGCCAAAGTGCTTACGAGACGGCCGGTGATGTCGCGTACCTGCACGCGCACGTCGCCGGAGCTGGGCAGTGTGAAGCTGAGCTGGGTGCTTTCCGAGAAGGGGTTCGGGAAAGCCGGCTCCAGCAGGTTGGTGCTGGCGGTATCCTTGTTGGGCAGCAGCACGATGAACTGCTGCACCGGCGCGCTTTCGTTGTGCAAGCGGTCCAGCGCCGTGACGGTGTAGCGGAAGTTGCCGGGGCGCCACACTTCACGGTAGCCCACGGTATCGAGAATGGCCACGATGTTAGCCGGATCGGCCAGGTCGGCGGCGGTGAGCGGGCCGGTGCTGGCGGGCAGACGGTACACCACGTACTGCCGGGCCGTCTCACCGTCGGAAGCCGCGGGGCCGGGCTGCCAGTTCAGGTACACGAAGCCGGAGTTCTGACCATCGCTCCAGATGCTGGCCTGCACCGGCGTGGTCGGCGGCACGTTGTCTTTCCACGGCATGGTGGGCCGCAGGGCGCGGTGGCGGTAGAAGTTGGTGCGCAAAGAGTCGGCCACGCCCAGCGGGTTGTTCAGCAGTTCGGTGGACTTATAGAATATGCTGCCCTGCACGTTGGGCTGCTGGCGCAGCAGGCGCAGTTGATTGGGAATCTGCGTAGGTTGGTTGAAGGCATCGGTAGCCGTAGCACTGACTTTGTAGGCCGCGTGGCCGATGTACACGTGGCGCGGCGTGGTGGTCGATACCTGGTTGTTCCACCACGGCACGATGAGGTCGTAGCGGGCGGCCGCGGTGGTGCTGGTCCAGTACACCTGCGGGGCGAGATAATCGACCCAGCCCCGCTGCAGCCACTTGCGCGAATCGGCGAAGATGTCGGTGTAGCTCTGAAAAGCGGTGGTGGCGGTGCCGCCCACGCTGGTGCCGTTGCGCCACACGCCGGGCGGCGAAATGCCGAACTTCACCCGCGGCTTGGCCCCTCGGATACTGTCGCCCACGGTCTGCACAAACAGGTCGATGTTGTCGCGGCGCCAATCGGCGCGGGCGGTAAAGCCGCGTGGATCGGCCGCGAAGGCCGCGTCGTCGTCGAAGGTGACGCCAGTCTGGGGCGCGGGGTAGAAATAATCGTCGAAGTGAATGCCGTCGACGTCGTAGCGGCGCACCACGTCCATCACCACGCGGGTGAGGTACTGGCGCACGGCGGGCAGGCCAGGATTGAGCACGCGCAGCGTGCCGTAGGGCACCACCCAGTCGGGGTGCAAGCGCGAGACGTGATTTTGGGCGATGCTGGAGGTGTTAGCATTGGTTACGGCCCGGTACGGATTGATCCAGGCGTGAAACTCCAATCCGCGCTTGTGCGCCTCTTGAATCATGAATTGCAGCGGATCATAAGCCGGCGTCGGGCCCACGCCCTGCGTACCCGTGAGCCATTCGCTCCACGGCTCCAAGGTGCTGGGGTAAATGGCATCACCGGAAGCGCGCACCTGCACGATGACGGCGTTGATACCGTTGGCCTTGTGGCGGTCGAGCAGGGTGATAAAGTCAGCGCGCTGCTGGGCGGGCGTGAGGGTGCGCGTACGGGGCCAGTCGAGGTTGAAGACGTGGGCTATCCAGACGGCGCGCATCTCGCGCTTGGGCGGGTTTTGGGCGAAGGCGCAGCCGACGTTCAGCAGCAGCAAGCCCAGTAGCCCCCAAGCCCACCACCTTGCGGCGGGGCGGGAGTAGGTTTGTTTCATGGTTTGGCAGGTAGGAATGAAGGTAGATTGGGGTCGGAAGGTCGGTTATGCTAGTGGCAAATGCAACCCGGCCAGCTGTCTTCGGGCTCTTCAGTCTCCTACCCACCTTGGCGCTACGCCGCGGCTGCGTATGTTGGCGGTGCTATTTGGCTTGTTGCTGATTCCGTGATTCTATGCCGCGTATCTGGACCATTGTTGCCCTGCTCACGCTCACGCAGTGCTCCAAGTGTAAAACGAATGATCCGCGGCCCAAGCCCGAGCCATAACTGCCGGCCGAGACGCAGAGCGGCGCCAACACCTTCGGTTGCAAGCTCAACGGGCATGTGTAGCTGCCAGTTAATAACTCTTTCTCCGGTAGCCGTCTTTCAACCGAGTACGTCCACCCAAATGAACTCCTGATCAGCGCCAAACAGCGTACTCGGAAAGTTAACCAGTCCTTCATCCTTCACCTCTCCGGTGTGCGCGGCCCCGGTCGCTATGTGCTCGACACACCCACCTCCGCCCCCACCGGTAGCTATATATATCACGCCGACCTCAACACGCTCTGCGAGTACGAAAGTGAAAGCGGTCCGGTGGGAGTTGTGGATATAACGCGCTTCGATCAAGTGGAGCAAATCGTCTCAGGCCGCTTCACGTTTTTCCTCTAGCAGCCCGGCTGCCCCGACGTGCACGTAACCGACGGCCGCTTCGATTTGCGCTACTGCTTATTGTATACGCTACAATGCCATGCTGAGCTTGCCGGAACATCTCTCACGAATAACGAAGCGGTAGAGATGCTTCGACTAGCTCAGCATGACGCACAGAATATACGGAGCCTCTCAATCTCAGCCCTATACCTCCGCCCACACGTAGCGGCGCTCTTTCCACCGAATCTGCCCAGGCATCAGCGTGTAGCCGATGACCAGCAGCGACATACCGGCCAGGTAGAACTCGTACACCAGCAGCACCCAGAGCGCCTCGCGCCGGCCTACCTGCCGCAGGCTGCCCCATAGGAATAGCGTCTGGAGCACCAGCTTCAGCAGAAAGAGCAGCGGCGTGAGCGGCCACGACATCAGCGGCGGGCAGAACAGTACCGTGTAGAAGATGCCGTACACCCCAAACAGGCCGGAGAGGTACACTGGTAAGCGCGTGGTGCCCCGCATCCAACGTTTGCGCTGCTCCAGCAGGCACTGCACCGTGGGCTGCGGCACCGATACGCCCAGTACGTGACGGTTCCAGAGGTTGCGGTAGTCCCAGCCCGCCTGCACGATGCAGGCGAACAGCTGCAAATCTTCCGTTATCTGAAACGCCAGTGCCTCGTAGCCACCGATGGAATCGTAGGCCTTACGCGTGACGAGCATGTTGTTGCCCACGGCTGTCACGGGTTTGCCGGCATCGGAAATGATGCGGATAACGCTCAGGCCGAACAACCAGTCCAGCCCCTGCAGCTTGCCAAACAGGCCGCCCTCGGCCGTGGTAGCACCAGTAACCACGCCCACGCGGCCAGCACCGTCGATGTCGGCGGCGCCCAGCATGTACTCCACCCACTCGGGCGCCAGGGCCATGTCGGCGTCGGTGAGCAGGAAATAGTCGCTGGTGGCCTGCCGGGTGAGCTGCGCAATGGCGTTACTCTTGCCCTTTGCCTGGCCCACTGGCGCGCCGATGCGCACCAGCCGAAACTGTGGTTTATCCTTGATGAAGCGGGCCACTACGGCGGCGGTATCATCGGTGGAATGGTCGTCGCCAATGAGAATTTCCAGCTTATCAGCGGGATAGTTCAGGGCAGTCAACGACTGCAGGCAGCGTTCGATTTTGTCGGCTTCGTTGCGGGCCGGCACCAAGATGCTCACGCGGGGCCGTGCTTTGGCAGGGCGCAGGCGGCGCGGGTGCCAGAATAGCCTAAACAACAGATAACCACAGAGCCCAAAAAACAAGGCAAAGAATCCATGAAATAGCAGCATAAACGGCACGGTGGGAATAAAGTGGTGCGGCTGTTGGCTTACGTGCTTTACCCCGTTTGGTGTTACCGTTGAGTTTATTACGGCCTGCGTTTGGTATTATATCGCCACAAGATTATCTTCAGCATAGCACAGCCTTTCTGCTAATGCTCACCGCCGCTACCGTTCATGGAAGCCATCGATCAGGACTACTTACGCCTTACTTACCGGCCCGATCTGCACGTGCTGTTTCTGCGCTGGACGCGGCCGGTCAGTTCCGCAGAGCATCGTGCCGGCTACCACTCCGCCTTGGAACTGGGTCAGGAGTCGGGCAGTGGCCGGTGGCTGATCGATCTGCGCGCCCGCGGGCTAGCGTCGGCCGAGGACTTCACTTGGGTGCTGACCACCTTTCGGGAGCTGATGCGCGACACTTTGCCTGCCCCACGCCGCATAGCATACCTTGTGACGCCCTACCATTCGGAAAGTATCAATGCCCGCCTGGAAGCCGCAGAACCCACCATTGCGGAGAAGATCCGACAAGGCGCTGACATCAGCACTTTTACTGACGAGCACTCCGCCCACCACTGGCTGCAAACGGGTCTGTAGCGACGCGCACAACCGCGCCCTTCCATAAAACCAACGCCCCGGTTGACGAATCAACCGGGGCGTTGGTTTTATCTACTTGGCTCAACTTACACACGCGGATCGGCTTGTACCGGCGCCTCGTAGGCCGGGCCGGATATTGGCTCCACGTCGGGTATATGCACATCGTCGGCGTCGTTGACGCGCAAAGTGAGTAGGCCCGAAATGATCATCGAGCAGCCGCCCAACACCAGCGTGTAAATGGGCTGGCCGTTGAAAACATTGTTGGTAAAGAAGCCCAAAATCAGGCCAGCTACTACCTGGGGAATCACGATAAAGAAGTTGAACACTCCCATGTAATAACCCATCTTATTGGCCGGCAGCGCGCCGGCTAGCATGGCGTACGGCACCGACAGGATGGAGGCCCAGGCAATGCCTACGCCGATCATCGACAGCACCAACAACTTGGGGTCTTGGATGAAATAGAACGAAATCAATCCCAGACCACCAGCTACCAAGCAGATCATGTGCGTGAACCGGCGCGAAGTGGCCCGGGCAATAACAGGCAACAACAGCGCGAAAATGGCTGACACGCCGTTGTAGACGGCAAAGCACACTCCTACCCAGTCGGCTCCTTCATTGTAAAGCTTGGAGGTGGTATCGGTGGTGTGATAAATATGGCTGGTAATAGCCGGCGTGGTGTAAATCCACATCGAAAACAGAGCCAACCAAGAGAAGAACTGTACCACGGCTAGCTGCTTCATGGTTTTAGGCATGTGCAGCACACCTTCGAAGGATTCGCGCACGCCGTTGAGGAAACCGGCGTTGCGGCGCTTTTCTTCCTCAAACTCCGCCAAATCGGCCGGCGGGTATTCCTTGGTGCGCAGCACCGTCCAGAGCACGGCCAAGAAAAACACGACGCCGCCGATGTAGAAGGCGTACTTCACCGATAGCGGAATCTGACCCGAGGGGGCTGTATTCGGCACATCAAACCAGTTGGTAAACATCCACGGCAAGGCTGAGGCCACTACGGCGCCTACCCCGATAAAGAATGTTTGGGCGGCAAAGCCAGTGGTACGCTGCTCCGAGGGCAACAGGTCACCTACCAAAGCCCGGAAAGGCTCCATGGAGATGTTGATGCTGGAGTCCATAATCCAAAGCATGCCCACAGCCATCCACAGCGCCGTCACGTTGGGCATCACCAGCAGGGCTATCGACGCCAGGATGGCGCCGACCAAAAAGAAGGGCCGGCGGCGCCCCCACTTAGGGCTCCAGGTGCGGTCCGACATATAGCCGATGATGGGCTGCACCAGCAGGCCGGTCAGCGGCGCAGCTAGCCAATACAGGGCTATTTCGGTGCCACCCATCGTTTCAAAGATGCGGCTGACGTTGGCGTTTTGCAGGGCAAAGCCGAACTGAATGCCAAGGAAGCCGAAGCTCATGTTCCAGATTTGCCAGAACGAGAGGCGGGGCTTATGCTGCGTGGCGGCTGACACGGTGGCGGAAGCGGAGGCCATGGGAGAGTGTGTGGGAATGGGGAATGAAGCGACAAGTGACGGACGACAGGTTACATGCGTTACCTGTACTTATCACTTCTTTAGGGCAGCGGATTGATTTCCAGAATCACAGCCGACAACGGCGGCAGCGTAATGCGCGAGGTGCTGTTCTTAGAGCGGCCGTTGAGCACGTCGGTGTAAGTGAACTGGGTGCGCTGCGGGTCGAGGCCCATCAGCCGCCATGCCTCGTTCGGCACCTTGAGCGTGGGTACGTAGGTCTGGGTGTGGCTGAAGTTGACCACCACCAGCATGCGCTGCTTGTCGGTGAAGCGCAGGTAGCTGTACAGGTTTTTGTCGCTGTACTCCTTGCTGAGGTTGTTGGCGTCTTGCAGCTCGTAGAAGCGGCCGCGGCGCAGGGCTTCGTTGGAGGCCGTGATATTGAGCAGGCGGCTGTAGAAGTCGCGCAACTGCTTCTGCTGCATGCTCAGCTTGCCGCCGTCGAACTTGCCGTCGTTCAACCACTTCTGATGCTCGGGCACGCCCCAATAATCGAAGATGGTAGTACGGCCGTCTTCGGTGGAGAAGCCCGCTACGCCGCTGCCCGGCTCGCCTACCTCCTGCCCGAAATACATCATGACCGGGCCCGAGCCCAGCGTGGCCGATACCGTCATGGCCGGAATGGCCGTCATGGCGTTGCCGGCGAAGTCCTTGGAGGCGATGCGCTGCTCGTCGTGGTTTTCGAGGAAGCGTAGCATGTGCGAGGAAAAGCCGCGGCTTTCGTCGCGCCACACTTTGGTGATGTCCTCGGTGGTGCCTTCCTGTCGCATCAGGCGGCGCAGGCCGTCATAGAGGCCCACCTTGTCGTAGAGGAAATCGAACTTGCCCTTCTCCAGGTAGGTGCGGTACTCCTTGGGATTGTAAGCTTCGCCTAAGAAGATGATGTCGGGCTTTACCTTCTTGACTTCGGGAATAACCCAGGCCCAGAACTCCACGGGCACCAGCTCGGCCACGTCGCAGCGGAAACCGTCCACGTTTTTGTTGGCCCAGAACACCAGGATGTCGCGCATCTTAATCCAGGTATCGGGTACGGGCTCGAAGTAGGTTTTGCGGCCGTTGACGTAGTCGACGCCGTAGTTAAGCTTGGTCGTCTCAAACCAGTCGTCCAGCTTCGGGGCTTCCGAAAACACGTCGTTGCCGGTGGCGCGGGCGGGGGTTTCCGTGTACTTGCCGTCTTCCTTGGGGCCTTTGGCTCCGGGGCCGAGTGGATCGTTGCCTTTAGGCACCACGAAGGCCTTGCCGGGCAGGTAGTAGAAGTTGTTGTTGACGGCAAAGGCCTTGGTTTTGTCGTCCTTTTCGCCCAGGTCCACCACGCCGGCCGGCTTGGCATCGGACTTATAGCTGCGCGCTACGTGATTGGGTATGAAGTCGATGAGCAGCTTCAGGCCATTATCATGGGTGCGCTTGACTAGGGCGTCAAACTCCTGCATGCGCTTCTTGGGGTCCGCCGCCAGGTCAGGGTCCACGTCGTAGTAGTCCTTCACGGCGTAGGGCGAGCCGGCGCGGCCTTTCACCACGTCGGCATCGTCGAGCGGAATGCCGATTTTGGTGTAATCGGCCATGGTGGCGTGCTCCAAGATGCCGGTGTACCACACGTGCGATACGCCGAACTTCTTGAGCTCCTGCAGGGCCTTGTCGGTAATGTCGTTGAACTTGCCCACGCCGTTTTCGGCGGCTGAGCCGTGGGTTTTGTTGGTGGTCTTGGTGTTGCCGAACAGCCGCACCATCATCTGATAGACAATGAGCTTGTTGTCCTTCGGAATTTCGTCGGTGGTGTTCGGGTCGGCAGGGGCGGGTTCGAGGTAGTGCGCCATCGGCGGGGCCGCTACGGGCGGCTGGGTAAAGGCAGCTAAGCCAAGGGTGAGAGCAGCAGCTGGCAGCAGTATTTTTGGTCGCATAGGGTCCGTAATTTAGGAATTTAGGGGACTTAGCGCCTAAACTGACCAGCTGTTTTTGTTGCGTAATTAATTTAAGAGCTGAGTGAATGGCTCCGCCAAACGGCAGCCAGTTGGGCGCCTAGCGGCGCCTGTCCTACTACCATTCCTGCGTTACGGGGTGCAGCGTAAGCTCATCCACCACTACGTGGGGCGGGGCTTCCAGCACGTAGCGCACAGCCTGGGCCACGTCCAGGGGCTGCAGGTGCGTTTTTTCCTTATCGGCACCGCCGGGCTTGGCTTCGTTGAAGTGCGTATCGACCAAGCCGGGGTAAATCACGCTCACCTTCACGCCGTGTGGGCGCACTTCCTTGCGTAAGGCATCGAGTACGGCGTGCTGGGCGTACTTGCTGGCGCCATAGGCGGTGCCGTGCACGAAGGTGCGTTTGCTCACGTCGGAGGCAATGCCCACGATATGGCCTCGTTGCTGGGCCTTGAGGTGGGGCACGGCGGCTTTGCAGAGCAGGAAGGTGCCTTTCACATTCACGTTGAACATCCGGTCCCACTCGGCGGCATCGAAGTTCTCCAGCAAGTTGAAGGAGCCCACGCCAGCGTTGCAAACGACGATATCCAGCCGGCCGTAGTGGCTCATCGCCTCGGCCACCACCAGCTGGGCATCGGCTTCGTTGCTCACGTCGGCCACGATGGCCAGACCGTTAATTTTTTGGGCTACTTCCTGCACGTCGTGCTCGGAGCGAGCTACGCATACTACATGGGCGCCCTGCAGGGCCAGCAGCGTAGCTATAGCTCGGCCGATGCCGCGGCTGGCACCGGTTACAATGGCTACTTGGTTGGTTAGATCAGTCATAAGGCGGCAATGGTTGCTGAGGTAAATAATACGCAAAGGCCGCCGGAGGTTGGTCCGGCGGCCTTGTTTCTTGCGTTGTAGGCGGATTACTTCTGTAGTTCCAGCACCCAAGCCGTGTAGGGCGGAATTTTCATCGAGGCCAGGTTATCCAGCGTGGTGCCGGTAATTACTTCCTGCGCCTTCGTGAAGCCTTGCATGCGTTCCGCAAATCGCTCGGTGCTTACCGTACGGGCTTCCTTGGCAGCGTTCATCACCACCATCACCGTCTCGCCCTGGTCGTTGTAGCGGAAGTAGGTGTACACGCCGTTATCGGGGATGAAGTGCATGTACTTACCCGTGTGCAGCACCGGGTGCGACTTCCGGTACTGCGCCAGCTTGCTTACGTAGTCAAAAGCCACGTTCTGCTGCTCCGAGCGGCCTGCTTTGGTGAAGCGGTTTTCCTTGTCGCCGGGCCAGCCGCCGGGAAAGTCCTCGCGCACCTTGCCATCGGGGTTGGAGTAGTTTTTCATCAGCACCTCGGTGCCGTAGTACAGCTGCGGAATGCCGCGCGAAGTGAGCAGCCAGGCAATGCCCATCTTGTACTTCTGGAAATCCTCCCCAATAACTGAGTAGAAGCGGCTTACGTCGTGGTTGTCGAGGAAGAGCACGTTGTTCAAGGGCTTCACGTACATCCAGTCGGTCTGCATGGTGTAATAGAGGCGGTTGATGCCTTCCGTCCAGCCCGGCTCCTTGGTCAGGGCATCGTTGAGGGCGTACTGCAGCTGAAAGTCGATGACGCCGGGCATGTTGCTCTTGAAGCCCGACACGGCGGGAAAAATGTTGCGCGCAAAGTAGGCCTGCTGCCCGGTGCCCTGCACCCAGGTTTCGGCAAACATGCCCAGCTGCGGGTACTCATCCAGAATGGCCTGCCCCCAGTCCATCAGGAACTTGCGGTCGGAGTAGGTATAGGTATCCACGCGGTAGCCATCGAGGCCGGTGTACTCCACCCACCACAGGAAATTCTGGATCAGGTACTTCGATACCAGCGGATTGCTCTGGTTCAGGTCGGCCATGTGCTTGTCGAACCAGCCCTCCCCGAATTGCTTCTGGTCGTACTGCGATACATACGGGTCGTTGAAGGCCGCGTCGCGAAAGTTGGAGCGCGTAAACTCGTTCCATTGGTGAAACCAGTCCTTGGCCGGTGCGTCGCGCACGAGGTAGCTGGAGGTGCCCATGTGATTCAGCACCACGTCGTGAATCACCTTCAGGCCCTGCTTGTGGGCGTTCTGGACGAAGCGTACGTAGTCCTCGTTGGTGCCGTAGCGGGCATCTACCTTGTACCAGTCGGTGAGGGCGTAGCCGTGGTAGCTGGCCTTGGGCTCGTCGTTTTCCACGATGGGCGTAGGCCAGATGGCCGTCACGCCCAACTCCTTCAGGTAGCCGAAGCGGTCCTCGATGCCTTTCAAATCGCCGCCGTGGCGCGAGAACATGGAGTCGCGGGCCACGCCCGGGGCGCGCATGCCTTTGATGAAGTCGTTTTTGGGGTTGCCGTTGGCGAAGCGGTCCGGCATCAGCAGGTAGATGAAGTCGGAGCTGTTGATGCCCTGCACCTTGGACTTGTCGCCCGGCGTGGTGCGGGCACGCAGCTCGTATTGATACTTGAGCTTCTTAGGGCCGCCCGTGAAAGTGAGCGGCAGCTTGCCCACCTTGGCCGTGGGCTGCACCAGCAGATTCACCAGCAGGTAGTTGGGGTTTTCCATTTTCTGCTGCCCCGCAATGCTCACACCTTGGTAGCTCCCGTCGATGGCGGCCGTGCTGGCCCCAATACCTGGACCGTACACCAGCAGCTGCAGTTCAGGATTGCGCATGCCCACCCACCAAAACGTGGGGTCGATGCGAGTGATGCCGTCTTTGGGAGCGGCTGCCGAGGGCTCGGCGGCACGAACAACGGCCGGGGCGCCGAGCAGCACAAGCAGCAGCGGCAACCAGGAAAAGGAACGAAGCATAGAGGTTGGGGAATAAACCGAACATGCGTAGCTCAGCGGCTACAGACAGCAAAGTAGGACCTTTAGCGGGCGTCAGCAACATTTGCGCAACCACCCCGCCCCAATCTCATTGATTGATAGCCATTAATACCTGCAAAAACATAAATAAAGACGCAACTAATGCTCCGGCGGCCGTATCAGGCTCATTGGCTGCAGCTTTCCACTTATAGCGGCGTTTCGTGGGTCGGATTTGTGCAAACGTTCGCACAACTTTTCCCTGCCAAAAGGCGGTGCGCTAGCTCGCGTTAATGGTTCAGCTTTCGTACCTTATGGGCCCCAAACCCATTTTTCGCCCCCGAAAACGGGCTTTGGAAGCTTTCCTCCCCTAAGCTCATTTAACCACCGATTTTCCAACCCAGATGGCGTTTGAACTGAACTCTTACCAGCCAGCCCCCGAATTCAGCAAATCCGCGGCGTACTTCTCGATGGAATTTGCCATCGATCAGGCCCTAAAAACCTATAGCGGCGGCCTCGGCTTCCTAGCCGGCTCGCACATGCGCTCGGCCTACGAGCTGAAGCAGAACATGATTGGCATTGGCATCCTGTGGAGCTACGGCTACTACGACCAAGCCCGCCAGCAAGACCAGACCCTGCGCGTAGATTACGTGGAGAAGCATTACAGCTTCCTGCAGGATACCGGCTTGCTTTTCGACATTACCATTCACTCGGCCCCGGTGAAGGTGCGTGCCTACTACCTGGCCCCGGAAGTGTTTGGCACCTGCCCGATGTTCTTCCTGAGCACCGACGTGCCCGAGAACGACTACCTCTCGCGCACCATCTCGCACCACCTCTACGACGCCGACCTGGCGGCCCGCGTGGCCCAGAGCATCCTGCTGGGCGTAGGCGGTGGCAAGCTGCTCGACCTGCTCAACCTTACTCCCGACATCTACCACCTCAACGAGGGCCACGGCCTGCCGCTGGCTTTCCACCTGTATCAGAAGCACGGGCAGCAGCTGGCCGAAGTGCAGAAGCGCCTGGTATTTACCACGCACACCCCCGAGCTGGCCGGCAACGAAGAGCACGGCTTCAAGCTGCTCAACGACATGACCTTCTTCGCCGGCACCTCGGAAGAAGAAGTACGCCGCCTGGGCTTTGTGGAGCACGAGCGCGTGAACTACACGCTCACGGCCCTGCGCATGTCGCACATTGCCAACGGCGTATCGGCCGTGCACGGCCGCGTGGCCAACCAGATGTGGAACGGCAACGCCGGCATCTGCCCCATCATTCACATCACCAACTCGCAGAACGGTACCTACTGGCGCGATAAGCAGCTGCACGAGGCCCTGGCCGCTGGCGACGTGGACGCCCTCAAGGCTCGCAAGCGTCAGCTTAAGCAGGAGCTGTTCAAGGAAGTCGCCAACCAAACCGGCACCATCCTCGATCCGGACGCCCTGACCGTGGTATGGGCCCGTCGCTTCGCCGGTTACAAGCGCGCTAACCTCATCCTGCACGATTTTGCCCGCTTCGAGGCCATGGTGCGCAGCACTGACCGCCCGGTGCAGGTAATCTGGGCCGGCAAGCCCTATCCGAAGGACTACGCCGCCATCGGCTTGTTCAACGACCTGATCCAGCGCACCAAGCACCTGAAGCAGTGCGCCGTGCTCACCGGCTACGAGTTGCAGCTTTCGGGCCTGCTCAAGAAAGGCTCTGACGTGTGGCTGAACACCCCGCGCTTCCCGCGCGAGGCTTCGGGCACCAGCGGCATGACCGCCGCCATGAATGGTTCGCTCAGCCTGAGCATCCCCGATGGCTGGATTCCGGAATTTGTGCGCCACGGCGAAAACGGCTTCCTCATTCCGCTGGCCAACCTGCACGAAACCGACGAAGTAAAGGACGCCATCGAGGCCAACGGCACCATGGACGTACTGGAGCAAGAGATTCTGCCGCTGTACTACGGCAACCCGGCCGAGTACTGGAACCTCGTCCAGACGGCCATGCGCGAAGTGGAGCCGCAGTTCGAGTCGGGCCGCATGGCTACCGAGTACTACGAGCTGATGTACAACGCCTCGGTGCTCAAAACGCAGCAGGCTTAAGCTTTCTGGTTTTCCTTAGGCCAAACGGGCCCGCAGCCAAGGTTGCGGGCCCGTTTGGCGTTAATGCACGGCTGACTGCGCCTGATAATTGCGCAGCACCGGTTCCAGCACCTGCCACACGTTGTCAGCCACGATGCGGTAGCCGGCGGCATTGGGGTGGGCGTTGTCGGGCAGGTTCAGGTCGCGGCGACCGAGCACGCCCTGCAACAGGAAGGGCACGAAGGGCAAGTTGTTCTTTTCCGCTACCAGCCGAAACAGCGCCTTAAACTCGTTGGCGTAGCGCGCAAATTGGTGGTTTCCCAAGGGGCCAAGGTCGAAGGGAAATTCCATTCCTACCAGCACAATCTGCGCTTCGGGGTACTGCCGATGGACCTCGTCGATGATGCGCTGCAAGTTCTGGGTGGTTTCGCGCACCGGAATGCCACGCAGGCCGTCGTTGGCGCCTAGCTCCAGCACAAACACATCGGGCCGGCGCTTGCTCAGCACCGAGGGCAGGCGGGCTACACCGCCGGCCGAGGTTTCGCCGCTCACGCCCGCATTTATGCACTGCCATGACAAGCCCAGTGAGTCAATTCGCTGCTGAATAAGAGCGGGAAAGGCTTGCTGAGCGGGCAGGCCATAGCCAGCCGTGAGACTATTGCCGAAGAAAACGATGTTGCGCATAACCGGAACGGGAACGGCCGCTGTGGCTGCGCCGCTCGCGGCCGGTCGGTCGGCTTGCTCTTCACCAGAGCAGGCCGCCAGCCAGCAGCTTAGCATCAGCAACAAGAGGCTACGGAAGTACATACTCGCTGTACGCACCCGCCCCAGGCCGGGGTTATAACTGCGCTGATTCATATTGGATTTTTTATATAATAATTGCCAAATATTTATAGTGCATCTCGTACCTTGCATCCGATTCCATCCCCCTCGAAATCCTCTATGATCAAACGCTACGCACTTGTGGCTGGTGGTTTGCTGGCAGCGTGGTCGGCTCAAGGCCAAACTGGTTCTGTCGGCGTCGGGACCACCACGCCCACTACCTCCGCCATGCTGGATGTAAGCTCCACCACGAAGGGCTTCCTGCCGCCGCGCATGACCCGCGACCAGCGCGTGGCCATTACCACACCCGCCAACGGCTTGCTGGTGTATCAAACCGATACCCAGACGGGGGCTGCGGCAGGCCTGTACCAGTACCAAGGCTCGGCGTGGGTGCGCGTAGCTGCTGATAACCTAGGCGACCATACCGCCACCCAGAACCTGGGGCTCAATGGAAACTGGTTATCCAACGCCTCCGGCAACGCCAACGGCCTGCGCATCGACAACGCGGGCCGCGTTGGTGTAGGGCACGCGCCTTCTACCTTCGTGAACCTGGATGTGCTGTCCTCTTTTGGTTTTCGCAACCCGGCCGCCTGGGACCATATGTTCTGGTCGCACGACGGCAGTTCGGCCTTCATGACTGCTGGTGGCGCCGAGAATGGCTTGGCGCTGCGAGTAGGCGCCGGCGGCACCGGTGGCTACAACGACGCCAGCCAGAACTACCGCGAAGTAATGCGCCTGATGTCTTCCGGCAACGTGGGCATAGGCGTCGGCGCCCCAGCCACAATCTTTCAGATTGGTAGCGGCAACTCGGCGCGGGCAGCTCTTATCCGCCTTGGCTCCGGCAACGGCAGCGCTCAGCGCCTGTGGGACATTGGGGTACCCGTCAATGAAACCAACCTAAACGAAGTTGGCGGAGAAAACTACGACTTCGTGGTGCGCGACGTAACCGCCAACGCCACACGCCTGCTAGTGGATTGGAGCACCGGCAACGTAGGCGTGGGTACTTCTGCCCCGGATACGCGCCTGCACGTGGGCGGTTCAGTTAAGATCGTAGACGGCACGCAAGGCGCCGGGAAGGTACTCACTTCTGATGCCAACGGTGTGGCCTCCTGGCAGACGCCAAGCGGCGGCAGCGGCCCCGTGACGTACGGTACGGCCAGCATGACGGCCGGTACCGGCGCCGTGACGCTGAACCCTACGGCTACCGTGATGAACTACCCCAGCAACAGCTCTACCGCTGCCAACGGCACCATCACCTTGGGCAGCACGGGCGTAGCCGCCGGGCAACTGCTCATCCTCACCAACCTTGACGACGTGTACGTGCCCGTAACCAGCGCCAGCGGCACCGAAAACCTGCAGCCGGGTTTTGCGGCTCAGTACATCTACGTCAACAGCGGCTGGCGCCGCATCAACTAACCGCTCCTCTCCTTCGCATGCGTTACATACTTACTTCTGACGGCTACGCACCGATTCCGGAGCTGCCAGCTACCGAACTGCCCCGCCGCAACTGGCTAAAGCGCCTAGGTAGCCTGATCGGGGGCGGACTGCTGGCGGGCGTGGCGGGCGAAAGCCACGCGGCCACCCGCGGCGTGGCCTCCGTCAACGGCTATGAACCGTTTGTTGGCGAAATCATGATGGTGGCTTTCAATTTTGCGCCCGTTGGCTGGGCGATGTGCAACGGCCAGATCTTGCCCATTGCGCAGAATACGGCTCTGTTTTCCCTATTAGGCACCACCTACGGCGGCAACGGTCAAACCACTTTTGCCTTGCCTGACCTACGCGGCCGCGTGCCGTTACACGCAGGTCAGGGACCGGGCCTGCAGAATTACAGCCTAGGCCAAGCGGGCGGTGCTGAGAACCACATGCTCACCCTGAATGAGATGCCGGCTCATAGCCACACTTTAAACGCCTCCTCGCTGGCCGGCACTTCGGCCGTGCCCACCAACAATCTGCTGGCCAACAGCGGAAACGGTACCGCCCAGTACAGCAGCGCCGGGCCCAATACCACTTTGAACTCAGCTACCATCGGCGTGGCGGGCGGCTCGCAGCCGCACAACAACCTGCAGCCTTACTTGGCCATCAACTTCTGCATCGCACTGGAAGGCCTTTATCCATCGCGGAATTAGTTTGGTTGCCATGTCTTCGTCTTTGCATACCCCAGAACGCCGCCGCTGGTGGCAGCGCCTACTCAAGCCCTGGCAATCGGCGGCGCAAGCCAGCGTGAGCCGCCCGCTGACGGGCGGCTTCGATCCTTACCTCGGCGAGATTATCCTTGTTCCCTACAACTTTGCGCCGCGGGGTTACGCGGATTGCAATGGCCAGATCTTGACCATTGCGCAGAACTCGGCCCTATTTTCCCTATTGGGCACCACCTACGGCGGCAATGGCCAAACCACTTTTGCGTTGCCCAACCTGAATGGCCGGGTTCCTGTGCATATGGGTCAGGGGAATGGCCTCTCCAATCAGAGCCTGGGCCAGCAAGCCGGTACAGAGCAAGAAACGCTATCGATCAATCAGCTACCCGCTCACAGCCACCTTGTCAACGCTGCAGCGGCCGTAGGCACCACGACGGCGCCGGGCGGCGCGGCGCTGGCTAACAGCGGTACCGGCAATGCTGCTTTTCACCCGACGCTAAACACCCAATTGAACTTCGCGGCCATCAGCTCCACCGGTGGTTCACAGCCGCACAATAACCTGCAGCCTTACCTAGGGCTTAAATTCTGTATTGCCATGCAAGGCATTTTCCCCCAGCGTAACTAACCTTAGGGCTCTTCGCCCAACGCTTGGCCCGCCTCGCACGTAGCAGCTTTGCTATTTGCGGGGCGGGTTAAACTTTTTTTGCCCCAAACGCTTTAGGTTTGCAGTCAGATAGGAATCATTCTTATCTGCTGCACACGCCAACTCATTCTTAGCATACATGCCCGTTCTAAAAGCGACCGACGCAGACTTTCAGCAACTGCTTCAGGAAAATGATAAAGTAGTAGTGAAATACTACGCCGACTGGTGCGGCAACTGCCGCCTGTTTTCGCCCAAGTTCAAGCGCCTCTCCGATTCGGAAGCCAACGTCGATGTGGCTTTCTTGGACGTAAATGCCGAGCAGAGCCCCGAAGCCCGCAAGGCAGCCAACGTGACCAACCTGCCCTTCTTCGCCGTATTTAAAGGCGGTCAGCTAGTCGAGACCGTGGCTGCCAGCAAAGAGGAAGCTGTGGTGTCGCTGATCGATAAAATCCGTTAATCAGCCATGAAAATTCCAGCCATCAAGCGCCTCGTCGAAAGCCAGACCCTGCAGACCCTGCTGGAAGCCGAAGAAGCCCTGCTCGACGAGCGGCAACCTTCTTTTGAGGTGGAAGGCGAAGATGAGGGCGAGCAGCTCACCCACGTGTTTGCTGCCATCTTTATCCTGAACCACATGCAGGATCATAACACCGACTTTACCACTGCCCTGCGCGAGTACACCAAGAAGGTGCGCGTTTCAATCAGCTAAAGGCGCTGACAACTGGGGTAAGAGGCAACCAGTCACATGAGACCGGTTACAGCTCTATTCAAACAAAAGGGCCACTCCGAGGAGCGGCCCTTTTAAGTTAAATGCGCATCTGGGTAGCACAGCAGCAGCGGGATAGTTAAACCATGTCTGCTGACTTGTCACCTCCTCGCCCCAACTACATGCGGGCGAAATACGTGGAAGCGGCCCGAATCCCCTCCTCCGTGCACAACCCGCGGACGTAATACAGGTACACGCTGCGGTAAATCTCGGCCAAGTTGTAGCGGCTCGGCGGAAAGATCTGCTCGTTCAAAATTAGATTGAACATGCTCAGGATGATCTTGGTCACCAGAGCGATGTTGATGTCGCCGCGCACCATCTTCTGCAGCACGCCATCGTTGAGCAGTTGGTGGATCATCGGGTGCGAGTACTCCTCCAGGTGCTGCATGGCAATGGTCCAGGCATCCGGAAAGTCCCGCATCATGTCAGTCACATAATCCGGCGACTTGATTTTCTGCAGGTCGCGAATGCCCATTTCCAGCAGCGCAAACAGCCGCTGAATAGGGTTACTGATGCGGGAGTACAGATCGGCGTGCTCACGCATCTGCCGTTCGATATCGAACTGCACTGCTTGCGCCACCAAGTCATTTTTATCCCGAAACATCTCCCGGAACGTAGCCGGTGAAACGTCCAGCACCCGAACAATCTCTTCTAAGGAGAGTGCACTAATGCCTCGGGTCAGAAACAAATCGAATGCCTCTTGCAACAAGGTCTCGCGCAACGTGGGGCTCATGCAGGGGAAATCGGAAGTGAAAAAAGCGCGGCGGCTCAAGTTAGCTCACCAGCCAGGCCAATCCAAAAAAGAACAAGAGCTGAAGCATATACACGAACGGCACCAGCGGATTGCGCCCGGCTGCGATATGGCTGCGGTTCAAGTATACCTGCAGGATTAGCGAGACAGCAAACCAGGCTTTAAAGTTCTGCAGCGGAATCACATCGGCAATCCATTTCCACCACCCGAAATGCTGGGCCACGGGCTCGATGCAAACATCCAGGCCTACCATCAGCACGGCGGCCAGCAACGCCTGCACAATGCCTGGCAGTGGTAAGCGCTGCGCCAGCCCACCAGCCAGATACGTCAGGATCAGCCAGTTTAGCCCGATGATAATGGGCACGTCCAGAAACTTGGGACCGAGCACTTCGCCGTAGGAGTACTGCCCAAACAGCAGGTTGGTACGCACGCCAATGACTTCCACGCCGTAGCCGACCAGCATGGTGGTGAAAGCAAACCACCCAAACATGGGCGCCGGGCTATGCCGGTCGAAACTGAGCAGCAGCGCCGCGGTGAGCAGCAGCGTGAGCGGCATAAACTGCAGGTAGAAGCCAGGGTCCTGCGAATAACCCAGCCCCACGAAGCCGGTGACGTAAAACAGGACCAGCACAAACTGCGCAAAACGCAACCGCCCTTTCGACTGCGGAGCGGGCGCAGCAGCCACAGACGGCGTAAGTTGTTCGGGTTGTGGCATGTAGAGAGTTAAAATCGATAATTAAAAATGAGAAAGGATTCGCTTGGGCTCCTGCGCCTCGGGCGGCTACCCATCCGTGCGACTTACCACGTTGCCGACGGCAGAAGTCTGTGTAGTGGTTGTAAGCTGCACGAAATCCATTTCCAATCTTTACCTCCTCATTTTTAATCGATTAAGCCTGAAACGATTTTGGCTGACAGCAGGCAGAGCGGAATGCCGCCGCCGGGATGCACCGAGCCGCCGCAAAAGTACAGCCCTTCCAGCTTGCGCGAGAAGTTGGGGTGCCGCAGAAACGCCGACAGCATGGTGTTGGACGAGCTGCCGTACAGTGCCCCACCGTACGACGACGTATCGGCGGCGATGCCCGGTGGCGTCCACACCCGTTCGGCCCGGATCAGAGGCTCAACGTCGATTCCTAGGGCCAGGTTCAGGCGGCGCAGCACGGCGGCGCGGGTGCGCTGCTGCAGGGCGGGCCAGTCCTGCCCTTCGTCGTGAGGCACGTTCACCATCACAAACCAGTTTTCGTGGCCGGCAGGCGCGTCGTCGGGCGAGTGTTTGGAGGTGATGTTGACGTACACCGTCACGTCGTCGGCCACCGTTTTGTCCTGAAAGATGGCCTCGAACTCGCGGCGGTAATCGGCAGAAAAGAAAATATTGTGCAGGCTCAGCTCCCGAAACTCACGGCCGATGCCCCAGTAGAAAATCAGCGCCGAAGAAGAACGGGGTTGGGCCAGGGTACGCTCTGGGGCGGGCTGCCGGGGCAGCAGGCGGCGGTAGGTGGGCACCACGTCCATGTTGCTGACTACCTGCCCGAAGTCGTAGATATCCTGGGCCGTACGCACGCCGGTCACGCGGCCGTCGGCGGTCAGAATTTCTTCTACTGGCTCGCGGTAGCGAAACTCCACACCCAGCTCTTCGGCCAGGCGCACCAGCGAGCTGGCAATGCTGTAAATGCCGCCTTCGGGGTAGAACGCGCCGATGCCGTGCTCCAGGTGCGGAATCAACGAGAGCGTGGCTGGGGCCTGGTACGGGTCGGAGCCGTTGTAAGTGGCGAAGCGGTCGAAGAGCTGCACGAGGCGCGCATCCTGCGGGAAGGCGCTTTGGTGCCGGCTGTGCATGGTGCTGAGCAGCCCAAGACGCGGCATTTCGGCCACGGCCTTGAGTGTATCGCGGCTAAGGTAAGTATCGGCCCGGTGCAGCGACTTGTGCAGGAAGGTTTGGGCCGTGGCCTCGTAGGCCCGACGCGAGCCGTGCAGAAAGCGGCGCACTTCGGCGGCCGGCACCCGTAGTTTCTGCTCGATTTCCTGGGCAAATCTTTCCTCATCGGCCCAAGCCGTGAGGCGGGTGCCATCGGCAAAGAAGTACTGCGTAATGGGGTCGAGCCGCTCGTAGCGAAAGTAATCCTGCGGGTCGCGCTCGGCCAGGCGAAACAGCTCGTCCACTAGTTGTGGCAAGGTGAATAGCGACGGACCGGCATCGAAGCGGTAGCCGCCGGGCAGGTCGAACTGGTGCATCTTGCCGCCGAAGGAATCCCGGCCTTCGAACACCGTCACCTTGTGGCCCTTGGCGGCCAGCCGCACAGCCGTGGCAATGCCGCCAATGCCGGCGCCCACGACGGCCACCGGCTGCTTCAGGGACGAGGCTTGACGGAATTTGCGGGTGGCGGGGGCTACGGACATGGAGGAAGGGCTAGACTTGCTAAACAAATTCGGCGGCTAAGGTTCCAGCACGTCGTCGTTTGGGCGCACGATACGCTGGTAGCGTACGCGGGTTGGCTGTAGCGTATCGACGTAGAAAGTAAACTTCTTCGTCCAGGTTTGGAAGCTGAAGCGCACCTCGGACTTGCCTTGCGGCTTGCGGAACGGTTGCATCAGCTCGAAGCGCAACCGGTTTACGGATGCGGGGCTGTGTTTATCGAGCAAGTACAGGCCGCGCTTTTCGTCGAGGAGATAGTACGTGTGTGTTTGGGGCAGGCACTTGCGCAGCACATTGTATTCTGTAGCATCGGTAAAAGCTTCGAACCGGAACTGCTGACGCACCTGCCCGCGGGTGTTGATGACGAAGGCATTGGGTGCGTTGCGATAGGCTTTCGGCACCACCCATTCGTACTCGTCCGAATCGTCGTCGACGAAACCGGCGCTAACGCTTGGGTCCGCATCTGGAGCGGCCACAGCGCGCGAAGTGCTGCGGGGCTTGCGTCGCTGTTCTCCGTAATTATACACGGTGCAGAGCGTCGAATCGGAAAGCACGAAAGCGGCGACCAAAGCTGCTTTAGGTTTATCAAGCTTGATGATTGAGTTGCTCGGCGTAACCAGGGCCTCGCAGGTGAGAACGGTACCGTCGGCGAACAGGCGCGGGTCGCAATGAAGCCCGTCCCAGACATACCAGCAAGGCAGCGGCGGCCGGCGCAGCTGCCCATCAAGGCCCAACAGCAGCACGCACCGCCACCATACGTCGCTGAAGGGAATGCCGATGTCTAGCGTAAAAGCCAGTGTCTGGCTCGGGGCGTGGTAGCCCATGAAGGCGGGCGGGACTAGGTTGCTGACGGTAGCCACGTCTTGGCCCACTATTTTACTGAAGTCCGATTTAGACAGCTTGCGCCGGAACACGCGCTGGCCATGCGGGCCGAGCAGCGTAATAAAGTAATGCCCTTGATAGCCGCGCACCCGCTTGGTTTGGGCAAAGGTGCTGGAGTCGTCGGCAAATGCTCCGCCCACAAGGCCGCTCGTAACCACGACCAACGGCTTGGATGAATCGGCCTCGGCCCGCAGCAGCAGCCGGTACTGCTGGCCGCTCACGGTAAAAGTGGTGTCGCGGCCCACGCGGTGGCTCATATCGACGCGGCTGGCATCAACGGTGTCGCGCGGCAGAAGGCGAGCGACGGCCACAGCCGGGGTAGCCTTAGTCACTACTGTATCCGGCGGCGTTACCGGCGGGGCTGCTTTCTCCGCGCTTGAGCGTTTTTGCTCGCAGGCAGACAGGAGCAGCGCGACAATAGCTGATGTAAAATAGGCTTTCCAGCAACTCATGCTGAAAAGTACTAAAGGCAGATGCTTCGCTACACTATCAAGCCCAGGGCTGATACCGCGCCGCAAAAGACGTCCCGGGCCTTGAAAAACGTCCTGCCCCACCGGCGGACACCAGATGAAGCAGGACGCTCTTTCTTATTTATTGCCTACGGCCCTTAGTCTACCGCCAGCACCAAGCCCTTTAGGTACTCGCCTTCGGGGTGGAACAAGCTCACGGGATGGTCGGCGGGCTGGGTGAGGCGGTGCAGGATGCGCGCCGGGCGGCCCGCTTCGATGGCCGCGGCCATTACGGCGCCCTCGAACAGTTCCATGCTCACTACCTGCGAGCAGCTGAAGGTGAACAGCAGCCCACCGGGCGCGATTTGCTTGATGCCGGCCACGTTCAGGCGCTTGTAGCCCATGATGGCGTTGTGGCGGGCCGAGAGGTGCTTGGCGAAAGCCGGCGGATCGAGCACGATGAGGTCGTACTGGTTGTGACGGTCTTTGAGGAAGCTAAACACGTCCTGGGCGTAGGCTTCGTGCTTATCAGCCAAGCCGCTCAGCTCGGCGTTGCGGTTGGTCAGCTCGATGGCTTTCTTGCTCGAATCGACGGAGTGCACCAGATCGGCGCCGGCTTGCAGGGCATACACCGAGAACCCGCCGGTGTAGCAGAATGTGTTCAGCACACGGCGGCCGGGGGCGTAGCGAGCCAGCAGGGCCCGGTTGTCGCGCTGGTCGATGAAGAAGCCGGTTTTCTGGCCCGTTTCCCAGTCTACGGCGAAGCGGTGACCGTTTTCATTAACGACGTGCTCGGCGCCGGTGCTCTCACCCAGCAGGTAGCCGTTCTCGGCGTCGGGCGCGGCCTTGGTGGGCACGGTTTCGCTGCTCTTGTCGTAGATGGCGCGCAGGCCGGGCACCGCGGCTTGCAGGGCAGCGGCTATCTGCGGTCGGGCACGGTACATGCCGGCGCTGTGCGCCTGCACCACGGCTACGTCGCCATACACGTCGATAATGAGGCCGGGAACACCGTCGCCTTCGGCGTGCACCAAGCGATACACATTGGTGTTGCCAGCACCGGTAAGGCCCAGGCTATGACGCAGCTGGTAAGCATTGCGCAGCTTTTCCACCCAAAACTGGTCGTCGATGGGGTCGGCGTCGCCAAAGGCCAGCATGCGCACCGCAATGGAGCCAGGCGCGTAGTGGCCCTGGCCGAGCGGTTCGCCGTTGTGGGCGCGCACCTGCACCACCTCGCCTTCCACCACTTCGCCCTGCATGCGGGCAATGGCGCCTGAGAACACCCACGGGTGGAGGCGGCGCAGGGATTGATCTTTTCCGGGCTTGAGGAAGATGGTAGCGGGCTGAGGCATAGACGGGGCTAACGCGAAAGAAAGGCCGCAAAGTTCGGCAATAGCGGCGGCAGCGCCACAGTCAATTGGAAAAGCAGCCCCAACTTTGCGTCAACCGCCCGCTTACGACCTATGGCCGACGTCCGCATCATTGCTTACCAACCCCAGCACCAGCCCGCTTTTCGGGCCCTGAACCACGAGTGGATAACGCGCTATTTCGAGCTGGAGGAAGCCGACCACCGCGTGCTCAACGACCCGCAGCGCTACATCCTCGATGCGGGAGGCTACATTTTCATGGCCGAACACGCGGGACAGATTGTGGGCACCTGCGCCCTTATCAAAGAGCCCGACGGCGTGTACGAGCTGGCCAAAATGGCCGTGACGCCCTCGGCCCAAGGCTTGGGCATTGGCAGGCTGCTCGGGCAGGCCGCTATCGACAAGGCGCGGGAAATAGGCGCCCGTGAAATCGAGTTGGTGTCGAACACCAGCCTCGCCCCTGCCCTTACGCTCTACCGCAAGCTGGGCTTCCGGGAAGCACCGCTGCCGGCTTCGGAATACCAGCGGGCTGATATCAGGATGGTGCTGCCGCTGTAGGCGCCCCAAACACGCGCCGATAAACGGGGCCGCGCCAGGCAAACTGCGCCCACATCACCGGGTAAATCAGCTTATCAAGCCAAGCTGAAGCCGTGCGGTATTCGATGGCATCGACGATGACGGTACCGCCACTCGGCGCGGCCTCCAGCAGGTGACGATGCCGCCAGAAGCGGAGCGGCGCGGGTACCTCCTGCCCCTGATCCACGAAATAGCGCCCGCCGCCGGGTAGCTCGCCGTGCTCAGTAATAAGCGAAGTCCAGCGTGTCAGGCGCACCGGCCCAAGGTGCAGCTCTATCTCCACCACATCGCCGCGCTGGCAGCCATCGAAGCGCAACAGGCGAAGCTGCGGCGCGGGCGGCGCCAGCGCCAGAAACAGCTGACGCGTAAAGCCGGCCCAGACCTGAGCGGGCGTTTGCCGGACGGGCGTTCGGATGGTAAGGTGCATAGGTCGCAGATGCAACCCGGGCGCTGCCCGTTTGTTTGCACCCGGCTGGGCTCTACCCGTCGCATAGCTTGCTTTCCATCCCGATTGTCTGATCTTACGTAGGTCACCTACCCGGCTGGCCGCTGCACGGTGCACGGGCTGGTCAGTGAAGCTATGTCAAAAGCCGCTCCGCCTTTGTTACCCGACTCGTTTCCGCCCGGTGAGCTGCTGACGGCCCTGCTTGAGGCATCGGCCTACGGCGTGGTGCTGCTCACCCCCATTTTTGCAACGGAAGGCGACGAGGCACCCGTGGATTTTGCATTTGCCTTCTTAAACGCTACTGCCCAGCAGCAGTTGGGCCTGGCCGCCTCTCCCAGCCAAAGCTGGGGCCAGCAGTTTCCGCAGAGTGCCGCTGATGGCAGTCTGCAGCTACTCTGCCAAGCTTTTCATGTGAATGAAGCGGCAGGGTTTGAACTTCAAAAAGCCGCAGATGACGCCGACGTCCCGTATTGGAGTGCTACTGCCCGGCGCGTTGGGGCGGGGCTACTAGTGAGCTTGGCAGCACCTGTTCCCTCCGGCCTCGATCTGCAGCAAGCGCTGCACGAAAGCCAGCTGCGCGAACAGACCGCACTAGCCATGGCCAAGCGCCAGCGCCAACATTTTTGGGCGTTGCTGGACCAGGCTCCGGTAGCAGTGGCCTTTTTTGAAGGGCCCGAGCATCGCATCGGCCTGGCCAATGACATGATGTGCGCCATATGGGGGCGCGCCCCGCAGCAAGTGCTGGGCCAGCCCTTAGAGGAAGCGCTGCCCGAGTTGCACAGTCGTGACTTTGCGCAGCACGTGGCCACAGTATTTCACACCCAAGTGCCAGCCATCGAAAACGAAAAGTCTACTTCACGGCCAGACCGCCCGACCGAGGCAGGACCTTATTACTCCTTCGTTTACCAACCGCTGTACCATGAGCATGAGCAACTGCTGGGAGTGGTGGTCATAGCCGTAGAAGTCTCCGATCAGGTGCGGGCGCGCCGGCTGATGGAGGCGGCCGAGCAGCGCCAGCAAGCCCTGAACGAGCAACTCGCCTTGGCCAACGAGCAGTTGCGCACCGCCAATCAGACCATCGAGCAGGCACGGGCGGCGGCCGAAGCCGGACGGCAGGAGCTGCACGGCATGTTCATGCAGGCGCCAGCCATGATCTGCATCTTTGGGGGACCGGAGCACGTGTTTGAGCTTGTCAACCCCGACTATCAGCGCCTCGTGGGCAAGCGGCCACTGCTGGGCCGCCCCATCCGCGAAGCCATGCCGGAACTAGCCGGGCAGCCTATTTTCGGGCTGCTCGACGACGTGTACCGAACCGGCATGCCGTATCGGGCCAATGAAATGCTGGTGCAGCTCGACCACAGCAACTCCCAGCCAAACCGCCTGGAAAAGCGCTACTACAATTTCATTTACCAGCCGCGCCGCAATGCCACAGGCGACATCGACGGAATCCTCGTGTTTGCTTATGAAGTCACGCCGCAGGTAGTAGCGCGGTACCGGGCGGAGGAAAGCGAGCAGGAGTTGTCGGCCGCCAACGAGGAGCTGCAAGCCGCCAACGAGGAAATCCAGTCAAACTTTGACGAACTGGTGCTCACGCAGGAAGCGTTGCGGCAGCTCAACGAGGAGCTGGAGGCCCGGGTAGCCGAGCGCACCCAGGCGCTGGCCCGGGCCCTGCACGAAGCTGAGCAACAACGCCTGCAGCTGCAGGCGCAGGAAAAACACCTCCAGCAGATTCTGGGCCAGGCACCCGCGGCCGTGGCTACCCTGGTGGGCCCCGAGCACCGGTACTCTTTTTTCAACGACACCTATCAGCAGCTGGTGGGCGGGCGGGCGAAATTAGGGCTTAGTGCTGCGGAGGCCTTACCGGAGCTGGTGGAGCAAGGCTTTATTGGGCTGCTCGATCAGGTATACTTCACGGGCACGCCGTTCAAAGGCACTGAAACGCCCATTCGCTTCCTTGATCCGGCCACCAGCCAGCCCAAACAGCATTACCTGAATTTCGTGTGCCAGCCGCTGACGGATGCCTACGGCGACCAGCAGGGCGTGCTGGTATTTGCCGTGTACGCCACCGAACAGGTACTGGCCCGGCAGCGCCTGGAGAAGCTGGGCCAGGAACTGGCCGAAGCCAACGCCACGCTGCAGGCGGCTATGGCGGAAGCTCAAACGGCCAATACTGCCCTGAGTCGCAGCAACCAGCAGCTCACGCGCACCAACCAGGACCTGGACAACTTCGTGTACGCCGCCTCGCACGACCTGAAGCAGCCCGTCAATAACCTCACCGGCCTTTTCGATGAGCTACGGCGCAATATCTCCTTTGCCGACCCGCGCGAAGAACAGCTGCTGCTGCCGCTGATGGCCAGTGCCCTGCACCAGCTCAGCAGCAGCATCGATGGCTTAGCTGCGCTGGGCCAGACCCCGCAAACCACGAATCTGCCGGTGGAAACGGTTAGCCTGGACGAGCTAATCAGCGAGGTACTCGTAGCGCTACAGCCACAGGTTGCGGCCTCTCAGGCCCGCATCACCACTGCTTTCGATTCAGTTCCCAGGGTACGGTACTCCCGGACCAACCTGCGCACCATTCTGTTTAACCTCGTGGGCAATGCCCTGAAATATGCTGACCCCAGCCGCACGCCGCACGTGCACATAGCAGCGGAGCTGGCCGATGAGCAGCCGGTGCTGCTGGTGGCCGACAACGGCCTGGGTTTCAACTTGGCGCGGCACGGCGGCGAGATGTTCCAGCTTTTTCGCCGCTTCCACACCTCCCACGCCGAAGGAACAGGCGTAGGCCTGTACCTGGTCAACCGCATCGTGCAGGCCAATGGCGGCCGCATTGAGGTTGAAAGTCAGGAAGGGCGTGGCACCACGTTCCGAATGTATCTGCGCGAATAGCCTGCCCGTAGTATGCTGCACGCTCATCACCTGCCCGGCCGCACCCTGCTCGCCGACGACGGCCGCGAGTACCTCTACTGCAGCGGTACCGGTTACCTCGGCATGGCCCGCAACCCTGCTTTTGCCGGTCTGCTCGCCGAAGGCCTGGCCCGCTACGGTACCAACTACGGCTCGTCGCGGCACGGCTCCCTGCGGCTGCGCATTTACGAAGAGGCCGAAGCCCACCTGGCCACCACAGTCGGGGCCGAGGCCGCCGTCACGGTTTCGTCGGGTTACTTGGCCGGTCAGATGGCCGTAAAAGCTCTGGCCTCGGCTGGCCGCTTCGAGTACGCGCCGGGCACGCACCCAGCGGCTTGGCTATCGGAGCCGGCAGTGGTGGCCGCCTCGCCCCTTTCTCACGCCGACTGGGCCGCGCAGCTGCTGCAGCGCCTGCACCAAGAACCTGCCGAGCCGGTGGTCATCGTCAGCAACTCGCTGGACCCATTGCGCGTGCAGCGCTACGACTTCAGCTGGGCGCAAGAGTTGCCCACCGATCGGCCCATCACCGTCCTCATCGACGATTCCCACGGCTTCGGCGTCATCGGTACAGACGGAGCCGGCATCAGCCCCGAAGTGCGGGTACCATCCGGCGTGCAGCTCGTGGTTGTAAGCTCCTTGGGCAAGGCCTGCGGTATTCCAGGCGGTGTGGTTTGGGCCGATGCTACGTTTATTGAAGAACTGCGGCGCAGCGCCTTTTTTGGGGCCAGCTCGCCGGTGGTGCCGGCATACCTGCACGCCTTCATGCAAGCGACAAGCTTGTACCAGACGGCACGTCAGCAGCTCGCAGCCAATATTTCCCGCTTCACCGAGGCTACCGCCGCATCGGGGTTGTTTCAGTCGGCGCGGGAGTTTCCGGTTTTCTATACGCCGGCCGATGCGCTGTGTGAATTTCTACAGGAGCGTGACGTACTGGTTTCGAGCTTTCATTATCCTACACCCGCCGATGCGCGCATTACCCGGGTGGTACTTTCGGCCCTGCACACCCCTACCGATATCGAGCACCTGAGTCAGTTGATGGCCGACTTTGCATCCATGCATTTGGCTGATAATCAGACCAGCCATCATGATCTTTGCTGAAATAACAGCAATTCCCTCGTTACCGACTCTGGTTGTTCTTCCGGCAAAAAGTGGCCACACTCCAGCGTCACGGTACAAGCTTGGGGCAACAGGCGCTGCCAGCGGACGAGGTGCTCTTCGCGGAAGAATGCATCCTGCTTGCCCCACAGCAGCAATGCCGGCTTGGCGGCTAATTGCGCCAACTGCCGCTCCTGCGCCGCGTACCAATCGGAAGCGCGTACCAGCCATTGCCCCGTTTTGAGCACGCCCCAGCGGGCAGCCCAATTCGGAAACGGTGACCGATAGTGCTGGTGCACCTGCGGCGTCAGCTTCTTGGTATCAGCAAAGCCTTTTCGGAGCAGCACCTTGGCTGAGAAGTTGAGGCGCAGGTACAGAAACCGCCCGAGCCAGCTGTGCAGCAACGCATCGGCCCGCCGGGCTTGCGGCTCCTCCTTGGTTGACCACAGCCAGGTATTCATCAGCACCAAACGCTTCACCCGCTCCGGTTGCCGCAGGACGTAGCTAAGCCCGATGGGTCCGCCAAAATCGTGCACCACCAGCGTGATGTCGCGCACCTGCAGGTGCTCCAGCAGTTGTTCCAGATTACGGGAATGGCTTTCGGGGTGATAATCCCAGTCCTGGGGTTTGTCGGATAAGCCGTAGCCGAGGTGGTCCGGCGCAATGCAGCGGTACCCGGCACCGACCATGGCTTTCAGCTGCGCCCGGAACAGAAACGACCACGTAGGCGTGCCATGCACGAACACCACCGTTTCGCCCTGTCCCTCGTCCACGTAGTGCAAGCGGCCCGCCGGCAACTGCACATGACGCGGTGTAAACGGGAATTCATTCTCATCCAGCCAGGCCGGGCGGGTCGGCGGCGTGTCTTCCCGTACTTCGGTAGCAGGTGCTGTTTTCATGTTGCCTTATCCGTAGATGAATAAGGCAAAGCTCTTTTGCGCAGACCAGCTTATTCTTGGTCTGCACCAAGATTCACACCGGCAGTTGGTTCAGTAGCTTGCTGAAATTGGTGGCATCCATACCGAGGTACGAAGCCAGGTGCTTATGCGGCACCGCATTGAGCAGATGTGGGCTACGCTGCAGAAACAACCGGAAGCGTTCGGTCATGGAGCAGGTCAGCAACTCCGTCTGGCGGTGCAGCACGCCCACCAATATCTGCTCCGTAAGCTTGCGCAGCAGCCGCTCCAGCGCCGGCGACTCCAATAGCAGCTCATCTACTTTGTCGTACGGCAGGCGTAGCAGTCGGCTCGGCGTGATGCACTCCAGAAAGTGCGGCGAAGGCTGCCGCGTCAGCACCGACTCGGGAATGCCCGTGAACGATGGCGGGTATGTGAAAGCCATCGTGTATTCCTTTCCATCGCGCAGGTGGTAGCTGCGCTGAATGCCCTCCAGCACGAAGTACAGATGCCGCCCGACTTCTCCGGCGCGCGTGATGAACTCCCGCCGCCCATAGTGCACCTCCTGCCACAGCGGCAGCAGCCGTTCCAGGTCGGCCTCGGGCACGGGGTGGATGCGGCGCAGGAAATCGATAAGCAAATCGTTACTTGAAGCCATGATTATGCTGCCTATTGTTATTGCTTCATGTGCAGCGCTGCTAAGCGCCCATTTGCAGCAAACTACTGTTTCCAATGCGGAGCTTACGCGCATTCGCCAGCAATACAACATCACGCGTCAGGCCCTGTCCACCTTGCACAAGCGCAAAATAGATGTGTGGGGCTGGTCGACGGAGGGTGGCACGGCCACGGGCTACTTCCAGCGTCAGGAGCTGCGCCTAGTGGAAGCCACCTTCTACGGCGAAATGGGGCAGAGCCACTGGGAATACTACTTCGACCAAGGCAAGCTCATCTTCGTGCTGGAGCGGGAGCAGCAGTACGCTGTTCATTTCCAAAAACGTCCCTCCCTAGCAGGCTCTATTACCAGTACCCAATGCTACTACTTCAGCGGAGGTCAGCTCATCCGCTGGATGAGCGGTCAAAAGCAGCTCACCTCAGCCACCGCGCAGGAACAGGCTCAAAAACAGCGGCAGCTCCTGGCCAAAGCACAGGAGCTGCAACAATTGCTTAAGAAGCCGGCTGCCGATTAACCCAGCAGTTCCTCGATATCCTCCTTCGTCAGGCTCTTGATAATGGCCTCGTCGGTGGTTATCAGATCCGACACCAGCTGAATCTTACGGTTCTGCAGGGCCAAAATCTTCTCCTCTACCGTGCCCTTGGTGATGAACTTGTAGGTGAAGACCGTGCGCTCCTGCCCGATGCGGTGGGCACGGTCGACGGCCTGGGCTTCCACGGCGGGGTTCCACCACGGGTCGAGAATGAACACGTAGTCGGCGGCGGTGAGGTTCAGGCCTACGCCCCCAGCTTTGAGGCTGATGAGGAACACGCGCAGGTCCTCGTCAGTCTGAAAACGGGCCACTTCCTTTTGTCGGTCGCGGGTATTACCGTCGAGGTAGGCGTACTCGATCTGCTTTTCGTCGAGTACGTGGCGCACCAGCTCCAAGTGCTTCACGAACTGACTAAACACCAGCACCTTGTGACCCTCGGCTACTACCCCGCGAATCATGCGCACCACCTCGCGCAGCTTGCCCGATTCGGCCTCGTAGGTCTCGTCGGCCATGCGGGGGTGGTTGGCTATCTGGCGCAGCTTGGTGAGGCCCTGCAGTAGCATAAACTGCGTGCTGGCCGTGCCGTGCTCCTCGATGCTCTGCAGAATCTTGTTGCGGTAGTAGCTCTTGGTTTCCTCGTAGCACTGCTGCTGCTCGTCGGTCATGCGGCAGTAGCTCAGGTGCTCAATTTTCTCGGGCAGTTCCGTGGCCACCTGGGCTTTGTGACGGCGCAGAATGAAAGGCTTGATGAGCGCGTGCAGGCGGCGCGTCTTCAGCTCGTCTTTTTCCTTCTCGATGGGCTTCAGGAATTCCTTGCGGAAGAACGTCTGCGAGCCGAGCAGGCCGGGGTTGATAAACGACATCTGCGACCAGAGGTCCATCGTGCTGTTTTCCACCGGCGTACCTGTCAGGATCAGGCGGTGGCGCGAGTGCAGGTGCCGCACGGCCTGCGAGGTCGTGGAGCTGGGGTTCTTGATGGCCTGCGACTCGTCCAGAATGACATAGTCAAACTTGTAGGTCTTCAGCAGCTCAGCATCCAGGCGCACGATACCGTACGAGGTCAGAATCAGGTCATAATCCTGAAACTGCTCCACGTTCTTGTCGCGGTAGGTGCCCGTGTAGGTCAGCACCCGCAGATCGGGCGTGAACTTCAAAGCCTCGCTCAGCCAGTTGTACACCAGCGACGTGGGCATTACCAGCAAAGAGGCAGCTCCGGCCGCGGCACCGCTTTCCTTGCGCTGCAGTAGCATGGCCAGCGTTTGTACCGTTTTGCCCAAACCCATATCGTCGGCTAAGCAGCCGCCGAAGTGGTAGTCCTGTACAAAGTGCAGCCAGTTGTAGCCCGCTTTTTGGTAAGGACGCAGGCTGCCTTTGAAGCCTGCCGGCAACGGCCGGTCCTCCACTACTTCGAAGCCGCGCAGGCGCTCCAGCTTCCTCGACATGGTCACGGTAGCCAGGTTGCCGTTCTCCAGGTCCGAAACCAAAGCGACGTGGTGCTTCTTAAGCGTGAGCGAATGGTGATGCTCCTCCGAGAAGGCAAACAGCTCCAGGTATTGCGTAAACCACTCCTCCGGAATGATGGCAATCTGTCCGTTGGGCAGCTTGAATTCGTGGCGCTTCTGCAGGATATAAGGCCGCAGCTTCACGAAGGGAATTTCAAACTCCCCGAAGCGTACGGTACCGTGAATATCAAACCAGTCGTTGTTTTCGGTAATGCCGACGTTGACCGTGACGGTGCCGATAAAATAATCCTTGCCCGAACTGCTGCCCTGCTGCACCGTAAAGCCCAGGCGAGCTAGTTCCTCGGCGTGCGAGTGCAGCCACTTAAAGGCGGTGGCTTTTTCCAGCACGGCGCGGCCGTTGCGCACCACCAGAGCACGGTCTTGCAGCTCTTGAATGTAGTTCTGCTCGTTTTCCAGGTCGCGGATAAGGCGGTGAAATACGTAGGAATCCGACGTCTTTTCCAGTTGCACACTCACGCGCTTGTCGTGGTTGCGTACGATGTGGTTGCCGTACTGAAACGCAATATCAAAGTGGATGTGCTGGGCGCTGGCGTCGGCGGGGGTACGCCGCGTGGTTTCTTCTGAGTCGTAAGCCACGCTGCTGCTGGGCACATCGGAGAAAATAAGGTGTGGCTTGGCCACGTAGCGCTCCGAACGGATATCGAAGCCGCGGGCATGCACGTCGAACGACTCTACCAAAGGCGCCACAAAGCGCTGGTAATAGCTGTCCTCCACCTGCCGCGGAATCACAATAAACTTTTTCGAAAGGAAAGGCTGCAGCTTCTTGCCGTCTACCTCGTTGCGGAAGTTGTGCAGCACGCCATCGAGCAGCATCCAGGCGGGCTGGCAGCACACCATCACGGCATCGCGCTGCTGAAAGTCCAGCCGCTGGCCGCGGTACTGGATGGTAGGAAAGTAGTGGGTGTTTTCGGGGTTGCGGCGGAAGTGAAACAGCACCGATGCCGCTTCTGGGGCCACCTGGATTTCCTTCCACGTAGGCTCGCCGTCTTTGCCCATGATGAACACCAGCTTGCCCTGCAGCCCATCGAGCAGCTGGCCCATGCGCACCTGTATGTACTGGCTGATGCGCTCCTGCAGGCCTTTGTCACCCTTTTCAGCGTCGTAAATCTTTAGGAAGAAGTCGGCTGGCGTGGTTTTCTTCGCCCAGAATTCCTTGATGACGGCATCCTGCTGGATTTGATCCGTCAGGGCTATCAGTTCAAAGTCTTTCTCGTCGAGGCCGTGGGCAAATTCGGCCGCGTTCATGGCCGATACGTTCTGGTGTTGCAGCGTGAGCTGCCCTTTGGCGTTGCGCTGAACCACGTAGGATTCAAACAGATATCCAAGGTACTCATGCTCGAAGAGTGAGTACACTATTTGGAAAGGCTGTGAGGTAGAAACCTTCATAGTAGCAGCAAAAGCGACGTTGAAAGTAAGGACAAATACTAAATAGCGTATAATTTCAAAAAAAGTAAAATAAAATATACAAATAATTATAGCTATATAGAAAAGCCCCGGGCTCCGTTTATAAACGGTACCCGGGGTCGAATAACTCCAAATTTGCTATTAAGGTTGCGTGCTTTACTGTTCAGCTTCGCACGCGCTGCGCTTACAAGTTTTCGCGCAGGTCTATTTGGGGCGCTCCTAGCGCTGGACGAATCGATACAATGATGGTAATGAGCACGATAGCTACACCCACCCAGATAATATCGGCCGCCTGCATCTTAACCGGGTAAGCATCTACCACACTCGTGGCCATGCCCATCGACACCAACTTAAACTGCTGCTGCACCCAGCAAATAGTGACACCCAAGGCCAAACCGGCTACGGCCCCAACCTGAGCCACAATGGCGCCTTCCATCAAAAATACCCGGCGGATAGTGTTGGGAGTAGCCCCCATGGCCATCAGAATGGCCACGTCCTTGCGCTTGTCGATAACCAGCATCGAAAGCGAGAAGAAAATGTTGAGCGAGGCGATGAGCAGGATAAAGGCGAAAGTGATGAACACGAACATCTTCTCCACCTTGATGGCCCGCAGCAGGCTCACGTGCTGCTCGTCGGAGTTCAGCACATTGAACTGCGTGCCCAGCAGTTGTTTGATTTCAGCTTGGGTTTGCTCGATGGTGCGGCCGCCCACTTTGATTTCCAGCGAGGTGCGCCGGTTTTCGTAGCGCAGCAGCCGCTGGGCAAATTCGAGCGGCACGTATACGTAGCTGTCGTCGACGTGCTGCTCGATAGCGAAGACCCCTCCGGCCAGGATGGGTTCCTGGTTGAAGGCCGTTTCGGGGTTCATGGACAAGGTGCGCTTGCCGGCCACATTGCGCGGATACAGCAGCTGCAGGGGGGAGAAACGGTTTTCGAGCGCGATGCTGAGCTCGTGCTGCACCCCGGCCCCGATCAGGGCAAAGTCTTCGCCGTTACGGCGCAGGCGATGTTCGCCGTCGACGATGGCTGAATCAATTTCGCTCTGGCCGTAGTAGTTCTCCGATACGCCTTTGAGCTTCACCACCATCTGCCGCTCGTGGTAGCGCAGTAAGGCGTTGTCTTCGATTACCTCCGTGACCAGGGCCACGCCCGGCACGGCCCGCAGGCGCCCAAGCAGAAACTGATCGACGGTAAAGGACTTGCCCTCCACGGCCGTGATTTTCAGGTCGGGGTCGGACTTGCCGTACAGGGAGCGAACGAGGTCTTCCAGCCCGTTGAACACCGACAGCACAATGATCAACGCCATCGTGCCCACAGCCACCCCAATCATGGAGATGTTGGAGATGATGCTGATGATGTTGCGCTTCTTCTTGGAGCGGAAGTAACGCCAGGCTATCAGGAAAGGAACGTTCACTCAGGTGTGCGTTAAGGATTGGGGGAGCTTGGGCGTTGAAACGTAAGCTAGCGGCCGGCGCACCGCGTTTGCAATATGGAATCTGGGTTTGGGCGCTTGTACGAATTTTGGGCAGAACAGACGGCATCAGGCCTACTGAAGTGACGCAGAAAGCCGGGCCGGGCTATTTCCAGGCCTTTACGATAAGCCCGGTGCCCGAATCGTGGCGGACGGTGGAGTCGAGCCAATTCAGCAGCAGGCAGAGCGGAAACGTGACCAGGTAATAAAACGGCAGCAGCACGAAAAACAGCTTCGAGAAGCCCAGCATGAGAATGGGGTACTTCATGCTCAGGCGCCACGAAATCTGCCCCGGGATGCCGTAGCTGTAGCGGGCCTCGATGCGCTCAAACCCGGCCGTGCGAAGCTTCTGCTGAATCTCATCTATGTTGTAGCCGTCGCGCACGTGCTCTTCGATAAAGCTAGCGTCTTCGGCGCCGTGTACATCGGAGCCGCCCTGGTCCGAGGGCGTGCTGATGATGAGCATGCCGCCGTCTTTGAGGGAGGCGTGCAGGTTGGTCATCACTTCCACGTCTTCCAGAATGTGCTCCATCACGTCCACCGACAGCGCCAGGTCAAAAGAGTTAGGCTGCTGATACAGCACCAAGTCCTGCACGGCAAACTGCACGTTGGGCCGCCCGATCTGGCGGAAGAAATTATTGGAATCGGCTACCTGCTCTTCCTTCACGTCTACAGCCAGGGTCTGCCACTTCGGGCTCATGCCCGACAGCCAGTAAGTGTACTGGCCGTAGCCGGCACCAGCGTCGAGGATGTTCACCGACTGGTCGCGGCGGTTGTGCGACCATTGGCGCAGTTCGCGGTGCACGTGCCAGGTACGCAGCAGCAGCAGATCGAGCAGGTTATAAAACAGCCGGCGCAGCCACGGTGTGCGGTTAAACACATTGCCGAGGGAGCGTTTGATCGGGTCGTAATGCAAGGGGAAACAGTAGTGAAATAGTGGGACGGTGAAATGGCGAGTTGATGTTGTTGGTGATAGGGGCGCATAAACGCCCCTCACCAATTCATCACCTCACCAACTCCCTGCTTACTCTTCGTCGGAGAACAGGCGCGGGCGGTTGGGCTTGTCGTTCTCGTCTTCGGGCGGGGCGGGCGGGATGTTCAGGTCCGAAATGACCTTGTCCATGCGCGTGGCGTACGCGGCCGAATCGTCGAGGAAGAATTGCAGGTCGGGAATCACGCGCAGCTGGTTACGCACGCGCTTGGCCAGCGCCATGCGTACTTCCTTGCTCTGGTCGCGAATGGCATCGACCAGCTTTTGCGGATCGGCGGCCAGCAACACGCTCAAGTAAATGCGGGCAACGCCCAGATCGGGGCTGACGCGGATGGCCGTGATGCTGGGCGCCAACGTGCCGGCAAACAAGTGCGGCATGTCGCGCTGGAATACTTCGGCCAGCTCCTTAGTGAGCAGGCTGGCGAATTTCTGCTGTCGTTTGCTTTCCATAGAATGTGCAAAGGTAGGAGGGAAAGGAGTTAAGCAGTTAGCGAGTGATTGAGTTTGAGAGTTTAGGAGCTTCGCAGGCTTGGCGGGGAAGTACTGGAAAGCATTGCCCCCGGGCAGGTATGGACGGACAGAATAGGCTGTTGATGGCCTCCGGGCGGCGGGCCTACGTTACCTTTGGCATCGATTGAAAAAGAGCGTCGGAAACCGGGCATTTGCCTCCCCTTCTGAACTCTTCAACTCAAAACCGCTTTACCCGCATTGCTCGAATTCTTCCGAAGTACCCTGCCGGCTCGGCTGGTGCTCTTGATACTGCTAGCGCTGGGCCTGCGCCTGCCGCTGCTCTGGCTGGACGAAGTTCCACTGTCCATGGCAGAGCTGCGCGGCTGGCTGGTGGGCGAACGGCTGCACGCCGGGGCCCTGCTTTACCGCGACGTGTACGACCACACCGCGCCGCTCGCCGCGGCGCTCTACGGCCTGCTCGACCTGGCTTTGCCGCGTTCCTGGGTGCTGTACCGCTTTATGGCCGTGGCCTTGGTGCTGCTGCAGGGCTTGCGGTTAAGCGTGGTGTTCAACCGCTACAACGTGCACCCCGAGCGTGGCTACCTCGCGGCACTGACCTATGTGCTGCTGGCCAGCGTAACCAGCGAGCTGGATACGCTGTCGCCGCTGCTCATGGGCCAGACGTTCGTGGTATTTGCTCTCAGTGCCCTGCTGCCGACTTCCCGCGAGGGATATGATAGCAGCCGCATCTTCCGGGCGGGCTTTCTGCTGGGCTTGGCGGCGCTTTGCTATATGCCGCTGGCGTGGCTGCTACTAGTGGGCTTGTTTGCCATCATTAGCTTCGCGGCCAATAGTTTTCGCAGCTTTCTGCTGCTGCTTTGCGGCTTTGTGTTTCCTTACGCAGTGGTGGCTACGTTCTTTCTCTACACCAATGCCCTGCCCAGTTTTCAGCAGCTGCACCTAAAGTCCATGTTTCAGGGGGCTGCAGCGGCCGATGCTTTGCCCCGTTCCTTGCAGCTGGGCCTGATGGCTTTGCCCGGGGTCGTTTTGCTGGTGGCGTTGCTGCGCACCTTTACTTCTTCGCTGGGACTGGTATTTCAGGTGAAGTTTCAGCAGTTAATGCTCGTTTGGCTGGCCGTAGCCTTGTTGCTGGGAGCCGTGCTACGGGTATCGGCGCCGGGGCTGCTGGCGGTGGTGTTGCCGCCCATTACCTATTTCGCGCTGTTTCTGTGGCAGCGCACGCGCCGGATATGGGTAGCCGAAGTGCTGTTCCTCGTGCTGGTGGCGGCCGTGACGGTAGTACGCTACCGCAGCATACTGCGCATCGAGCAGGTGCTACACCTGCCTTCAGAGGCCAGCTTCGCGGCCCGACCCGACCGGCGCTACGCTTCCCTTAGCGGTCAACAGGTATTGGTTTTAGGTCCAAGCCGCGGCGTATACGTCGAAAATTACGCCGGCACGCCTTACGTCGACTGGACCTTAGCCCAGCGTGACTTCGGCCACTTAAGCGAGTACAGCACTGTCTTTCGCCTCGCCAACAACCTGCCTACGCCCCCGCCCTACCTCATCGACGAGGCCAAGCTGCTGCCCGAGCTGCGCTACAAGCTGCCGCGCATTTTTGGGCGCTATCAGCCCACAAGCACGCCAGGCATTTACCGGCTGCACCCGAGGTAAAAGGTAAAAAAGCGAAGGGGCGAGCTGGTGAGTGACGAACTGCCACTGACCAATTCGCCCCTTCGCTTTTTCATTAGCACGCGTCAATCTTGCCGACGCGGTTTTGGTGGCGGCCGCCTTCAAACTCGGTTTGCAGAAACTGCTCCGTAATCTGACGGGCCTGCTCCTCGCTCACGAAGCGGGCTGGCAGGCAGAGCACGTTGGCGTTGTTGTGCTGGCGGGCCAGCGAAGCCAGTTCGGGTAGCCAGGCAATGGCAGCGCGCACCCCTTTGTGCTTGTTGGCGGTGATACAGACACCGTTGGCCGAGCCGCAAATCAGAATGCCCTGCGGCAGTTTGCCCTGCTCAATGGCCGAAGCCAACGGATGGGCAAAATCGGGGTAGTCGGCCGAGTCGGTGGAGTGCGCGCCAAAGTCGCGCAGCTCGTAACCCTGCTGCTCGAGCCAGGGCTTGAGCATTTCCTTGTAAGCAAAACCGGCGTGGTCGGAACCAATAGCAAGTTGTTTCATTGGAGGTGAAAGGCTGGATGGTTTAACGTTAAATGGCTGGTCGTTCAACGATTTGCGTGAACGACCAGCCATTTATCATGAGCAATTTGAGGTGAATTACACTACGCCTTGGTTTTCGGCCAACTGGGCATTGAGGCGGTCTACATTCTTGCGGCGTACCACGCGGGCAATGTTGATGCTGAGCTCGTAAAGCAGCAGAATCGGAATGGTCACAATTAGCTGCGACGACACGTCCGGCGGGGTAATGATGGCCGAGATAATCAGAATAACCACAATGGCGTGCTTGCGGTACAAGCGCATCACTTCCGGCGTAATCAGCCCGGCCTTGGCCAGGAAGAACACAATCATCGGCAGCTCAAACACGAAGGCGCAGGAAAGCGACATGGTGGTAAGCGTGCTGATGTAGCTCTGCAGGTCGATTTGGTTTTCGATGCTGGCGTCGAGCTGGTACGAAGCCAGGAAGTTGATGCTCAGCGGCGCGGCCACGTAGTAACCAAACAGCAGCCCCAGCAGAAACAGAACCGACACGAAAAACACCGCCCCGCGTGAGTTGGCCCGCTCGTGGGGGTACAGCCCCGGTTTGATAAAGCGCCACAGCTCCCAGAACAGGTATGGAAAGCCCAGCACCAGCCCCACGATAAACGCCGAGCTGATGTGCATGGTCAGCTGCCCGCTCATCTGCCGGTTCTGCAAATCGAAGGTGAGCTCCTTCAGGCACAAGTCGGGCGAGTTCAGGGCCATTCCCAGCTTGCAGAACATGCGGTAGGTCCAGAAATCCGGCCGCGACGGACCCAGAATCAGCTCGTGGAACAGAAAATCCTTCGACAGGAACGCCCCAAGGGTAAAGACCACAATGGCAATAGCCGCCCGGATGATGTGCCAGCGCAACGCTTCCAGGTGGTCGATAAAGGACATTTCGCCCCCTTCGGCCGCCGCCCGGTTCTGCTGAAATTTTTGAGTTGGAGACTCCAAAGGTTCTGAACTTGTTAAATGGTCAAATGACTAGTCGGCTGCGCCCATGGAGCCATACGACAAAGCGCGTGCTTCAGCTTTCCGACAACGCAAGTATCTGCCGGGGCCGGCTGCACATCCGTCACTTGATCATCTACTCATTGGCCATTTAAACAGAAAACAACGGCAGGTCGCGCATCATCGCGTTTACCTGCTGGCGCACCTCGCTGAGGCGCGTATCGTTGTCGTGGTTCATTAGCGCCTGATCGATGTAGTCCACGATGCGGTCCATGTCGGCTTCGCGCAGGCCGCGGGTGGTCACTGCAGCCGAGCCGATGCGCATGCCCGAGGTAACGAAAGGCGACTTGTCGTCGAAGGGCACCATGTTTTTGTTGATGGTGATGTCGGCCTTGATCAGGGTGTTTTCGGCCAGCTTGCCCGTGAGCCCCTTGCTACGCAGATCAATCAGCATCAGGTGGTTATCAGTACCGCCCGAAATGATCTGGTAGCCGCGGCTGGTAAAGCCGGTGGCCAGCGCCTGGGCGTTGCGAATTACCTGCTGTGCGTACTCGCCGTAGGCATCCGTCAGCGCCTCACCGAAAGCCACAGCCTTGGCGCCGATGACGTGCTCCAGCGGGCCGCCCTGCGTGCCGGGGAATACGGCCCCATCCAGCACCGACGACATCATGCGGATTTCACCCTTGGGCGTCTTCAGGCCCATGGGGTTCTCAAAGTCCTGGCCCAGCATGATCAGGCCGCCGCGCGGGCCGCGCAGTGTCTTGTGCGTGGTGGTGGTTACGATGTGGCAGTAGTCAAACGGGTTATTCAGCAGGCCTTTGGCAATCAGACCCGAGGGGTGCGAAATATCGGCCAGCAGCAGCGCACCCACCTCGTCGGCGGCTTCGCGCAGGGCTTGGTAGTTCCAGTCGCGGGAATAGGCCGAGGCTCCGCAGATGATGAGCTTGGGCTGCTCGCGGCGCGCTGTCTCTTTTACCTTCTCCCAGTCGATGAGGCCGGTTTCGGGCTCCACTCCGTAGAACGAAGGCTGGTACAGCTTACCGGAGAAGTTTACCGGCGAGCCGTGCGTGAGGTGACCACCGTGCGAGAGGTCGAAACCAAGGATTTTGTCACCGGGCTTCAGAATGCCCAGCATCACGGCGGCGTTGGCCTGGGCGCCGGAGTGCGGCTGCACGTTGGCCCACTCCACACCGAAGAGCTCCTTCACGCGGTCGATGGCCAGCTGCTCGATCTGGTCGACGATTTCGCAGCCGCCGTAGTAGCGCTTGCCGGGCAAACCCTCAGCGTATTTGTTGGTCAGGATCGAGCCCTGCGCCTGCATTACTTGCTCCGAGACGAAGTTCTCCGAGGCAATAAGCTCCAGACCGTGCAACTGCCGCTCTTTTTCGCGGCGGATGAGGTCAAACACAACGGTATCTTGGGCGAGGGTGCGAGTCGTGGTTTCCATTCTTCAAAGGTAGGCAGGGAATTTATGAGCCAAGAACAATTATCCGGGAACAATGATCTGCCCGCCGTGGCTGTGAGGCCGCTAGCCCGCTGAACCGCCAACAACCGGCCTACGGTTCGACCTCTCGATGGCCCACGCGTCAGACGTTGTGCGTACCTTTTGAGCCAACCGTAAGCCCGTCGGTCCCGTTATGACGCCGGGTCTGCTAGTCTGCCGCGGCGCTGGCGGCCCAATGGGTCTTTCCATTGGCTACCGCCTTGCTACGGTTGCGCATTTTTCATTGCCCATTACTCTTCGCCCCGTGAGTTACTTTCTGTCGGAACAGCTGGCCCGCTTGCGTACTGGCAAGCTGAACTCGCTTACCGAGTTCTATACGCAGCAACGCGACGTGTTTAGCCGGTGGGCGCGGCGGCAATTCGGCACGGCCCCGGATGCATCCCAAGCCGTGCTGCGCGAGGTGCTGCTGGAGTTTTACGACCAAGCCAATGATGGTCGGCTAGGCCGCTGGCCTTCCAACCTGCGGACTCACCTATACGGCGTGGCCCGGCAAATTCTCACGGCTACCACCACCAACACGGTGCTGCCCAACGAAACGCCCCTACCAGCCTCCGAAGCCGACCGCCGCCGGCTGGTGCTGCGCACCCTGCGCCAGCTCCCGCCCGACAGCCAACTGGTGCTGCAGCAGTTTTATTTTCACGGCTCCAACTTCGAGAAGCTGGCTGTCAAGCTTGGCTACGCCAATGCGGGGGTCGCCCGGCGCCAGAAATCCGATGCCCTGCGCAAGCTTTTCGACGCCCTGCACCGCGCTGAAGCTCCCGGCACCACCGAGCTGGTAGCGCACTTACCCACTGTGGAGCGCGCCTCCGATGGCCTAATGGGTCCCGAAGAGCAAGACGAGTTCGATGCCCAGTTGCTGGTTGATGGCGAGTTGCGCCAAGCCTGCCTGGCTTACGAGCAGTACGCGGCCGACCTGCGCTGGGCTGCCGGCCGCGAAACCCTGCGCCTGCGGCTGGAATCCTTGGATCGGCGGGTGGCGCAGCGCACCGAGGCGCAGCAACGCATTCGGCGGCGGCAACGGCGGCAGCGCCTGCGGCTCGGGCTGTTGGCCGGAGGACTGGCCGTGCTGCTGGGCGCCTCGGTAGTATTCTGGCCCCGCCAGGAAGCTCCCAAACGAGCTTGGCAAGACTTTGACGTGGTTGACCCGGGCCTTCCGGCCAACGCAACCGCCGGCCGGCCGCTACTCACCCAGAGCATGACCATGTACCGCAACGGCAACTACGCCGCGGCGCTGCATATGCTCCGCCGCCTGCCCAATGCGGACCTGGGCCAAGATACGTTTCTGTTCTACAACGGCATCCTGCTGCTACGTCAAGAGCAGCCTGCCAACGCCGAAAGCTACTTGCAACGCGTCGGACAAATGCGCGAGTCCGCTATGGCCGGTCGAGCTTTGTTTTACCTGGGCCTAGCTCATTGGCAGCAGGGCGAGCTACCACAGGCGCGTAGCGCTATGCAGCGCGCCGCTGCTACGCCTTCCAATCCGCACCGTGCTGTGGCGCAGCAGGCCCTGCAAGGGGGCGGCCTGTCAGCCGACGAATCGGGTCAAAAATAAACCCGTCTGGCACGGCAGATGCGCCAGACGGGTTTCCCTTCTAACCAACCAGATTTACTTGCGCACCACGCGCTGCTGCAAGCGCTGCTCGCCCACTACTGCCGTGAGCAGGTAGGTGCCAGCCAGGCAGCGCGGCTCTACTTGCAGGCGGTTCAGGCCGACTATCACGGCCTGCTGCTGCGTCCAAACCACGCGGCCCATACCATCGGTGAGGGTGAGCGTAGCCGAACCAGCCACCGGAACAGTTAGCTCTGCTTCAAAATTTTGCTCAAAAGCGGTGGGGTAAGCAGCCAGTGTGGCCAGTTCGCCGAACTGCAGGGCGCGGGGGCCGAAGTACGTGACCTTGCCATCGTAGTCTTCCTGACGCAAGCGGTAGTAGCGTACGCCTTGCTTGCCGGCTTCGGCATCGGCATAGCGGTAATTGCGAACCGATGTGGAGCCGCCCTCCTGCGCCGGCACGAAGGCCAGTTGGCGGTAGGTGCGGCCGTCGGTGGACACCTCCACGTCGAAGCCGCGGTTGTTGAACTCCGAAGCGGTAGTCCAGGTGAGCACTGCGGCCTGTTGTTGGCGCTGAGCCCGGAAAGCCGTCAGGCCCACGGGCAGCGGCTGGGCGGTACTGCCCAGAGTCCAACGCGAGAAGCCGTCCACGCCGGTCAGCACGGCGTAATCGGCGCCGCTGCCGCTGATGCCTTTGGCCTGCCAAGTCTGCCCGTTGTCGGTAGACTTATAGAAGCGCAGGTCGGCGGGATTCAAGCCATTGAGCTCATGCTGCAGGTAGCTCAGGCGCATTTCTACGTTCAGACCCGTATTGGTAGGTGCTGAAATATCAAAGTATCGTTTAATGCTGCTGGGCGTGGTGCCGCTGATGGCCGCGCCAGTGATACGCGTCACGATGGTTTGGCCGGGCAAGGTCGAGCCGTTGGCCGGGGTCAGCGTCATGCCTACGTTGCCAAAAGCCTCGGCAACGCCCGCCCGGGGCGTGCGGCGTACTTCGATGCGACCCAGCACATAGCTCGTGTTGGTTTCGGTGAGCACCGCGTCGGCATTGAACCGGATTTTGTTGTCGGCACCGGTTTGCAGGATGCCGCCGTTCATCACCAGGTTGTTGGCCAGTACCATGTCGTCGGTGAGCGTTTTGATGCCCGAGCCGCGCACTTCCAGGTTGTAGTATAGGCCACCACTGACCGTCTGGGGACCCTCGCCGGTGAGCAGTACGCCGCCGGTGGTGCAGCTGAACACGCCGTAATTATTCATATCACCCTTCACCTCCAGGTTGCCGAGGGTTTGGGCAAAGGCGCCGCTGTTGGTAAAGTTACCGTTGACGATAATGTCGCCGCCGGTGTGGTTCAGGGTACCCTGAATGGTAAGGTCACCGGCTACTATGGTTTGCCCATTCTGAATGGACATTACTTGGCCCGCGGCCACCGTAAAGCTGTTCAGTACCGTCTGGGCCTGCGACACCAGCGAGTTTACGCCGGCGGTACCGTTGTTAGAAACCGTAGCTACGTTGTTGGCCGTCAGTTCGCTGCGGCCGCCGGTCATCAGCATGGCCTGAAAAGCCTGGGTGCTGGGTTGCGAGAGGTTGATGTTGCGCACCACGTTGTCTTCCACCACGTTGGCCAAGGCACCGGTGGCTGTGCCGCAGTTCACCACTATACCCCGAAAATCCTGCACGCCGGCATTAACCCAGGCGCTACCGCCAGCCTGCGCCGCCGTACCGCCAATGTAGTTGCCACTGACGGAGTTATCGTCCGAATCAATACCCGGCAGAAAGCTGATGGCCGTTTGGGCCGTGGTCGGAGCCGTGCTTAGGGAATAGTAGAAGCTGTTGTCACGGATCAGCCACCGGTCGCCGTTGCCGCTGCTCACTTTCACGCCGCATAGCGCGTAGTTGGCCAGCTCGTTGTTGACAAGCGACACCCTGTCGTTCATGGCCCCGTTGGTAATGGGTGTCGCGTATACGAGGTTAGCGGGCAACTGGCCGCTGCCTAGGTTACCGATGTAGTTGCCGCTGAAGCTGTTGTCGTCATTGCCGGTGCTGCTGCCCGTCCCAATTTCGACCACCCCACCGTTGAGCGAAGCATTACTACCGAGCAGGCGCGCATCCCGCACCACAATGTTGTTGACATCGCCCGTGAGCAGTACCGTTGGCTGCAGCGAACTGCTCTGGCTTACCGTTAGCTGGCGCGTGCTGGAGCCGTTGTAGCCGCTGAGCGTAACATAGCTGGCTCCGCCGCTGAATGTAACGGAGCCTTCAATGGCAATACCGGTAGCACCGGCCTCGGGCCTAATAATTAAGCGGCTGGTTGCGCTGCCTTGGTGCTGAATCAGCACATTTTCATTGAAGGCGCTACCACTGGTAAGCTGCAACTCATAGGTCCCGGTTAGGGGGTTAGGTACACTGTTCAGGGCTTCGGTCAGGGAGGAGAAGCTACCGCCATGACCTACGCGTACCACCGTAACGGCCTGCGCTTGGGCACGCTGCACCATAAGCAGCGACAGTGCTGTTAATAGCAACAGCCAAATGGCCAAACCGGCTTGTTGGCGCGACACCCACGGGCCTCGGTCCCGGGTTAGCGAATTTGGTAAAACTTGTTTCATGGCTCGGAGAAAAGGGCAAGCAATTCGGAATTAAAAAGCATGACAGTAGCCGTCGGCCGCTGAAAAGCGCTTAGCAGAGGACTGCCAAGAGCTAAAAGCGGCTTGGCGTTGCGTTTGCCCAAAGGCAAAAGACCAGGAAAAGCAGGGGAGAAGTATTTACTGAGCCATAGGCTTGCCTTTGAAAAGCACCATTATGCTACCGTTATAAACACATGACAACGAATGTCACTAACCAAATATAATGGCGCAAAGCGTCAATACAAGAACACTAATTTTGTTTTTGCACCAAATCCCAATTTCTGCTTTGTCATTAGTATCATTAATAAACTCTATTCATTATAAATCAACATGTTATACCAAACAGACAACGCAGGCAATTTTAATCAAATCAATATTGCAAAAACATTATCGAAAATACAGTGACCAATGTACTGACATTATTATTATATAATTATTCTTATTAAAACGATTTCAATTATAGCACTCCTACCGAACCATGTTGCTAAGATTTTATAAAATAATACAATTTATCTAGCGCCGATTGATAGGGTACGGTGGCTCAATGTTCTTTTGCTGAACCAGACTCCAGGAATCCAGATTGAAAGCTGTCAAATGACTCAACTCAGGATTTTGTAGGTACACGCAGCCTGTATCAAGATTTAGAACCCCTGGCCGCTGATCTATCACCTGTTGAAGCTCAGCCGCAGCAGTAGGACTATGCCCGTGCAGCAGACGACGCCCCTGCAAGCGGGAAGCATCGAAAGTGAAGTTCTTGATATTGAGCATGGAGTTGCGGTCGGTGCGCATCTTCTCAGGCGGCAGCCGAAAGTCAAAGCCGGCGTGGACCAGCACGAAATCAGGAAGATCCAACGTCAGCGGCAGGCCTTCAATCCATTGCAGGTAGGGCTCCGGAATGTCCTGCGCACGCGTCACGCCAAAGCTGCGTAGCGTCATGGCGTTGGCCCCGCCCAACGCCCAGCGGGCCATGGTGCGGCGCTGACGGGCGGCCTCCAATAGCTCCAGATCATGGTTGCCGAGCAGGCACAGCACTCGGTAGCCATCCTGCTGCAACTGCATCAGGTAATCGAGCACGCCTCGTGAGTCAGGCCCCTTATTGACGTAGTCGCCGAGCAGGTAAAGGGTATCGGTGCGCGAGAGCTGCAAACGCTCCTCTACCAAGCGACGAAACGTGTGCAAACAGCCGTGCAAATCGGTGGTGGCGTAGCGGGGCATAGGCAGATAGGGTAAAGTCGGGCCATAAACTCATCTATCCCTACGCAGTTCAAAGCCAACAAGTAGAAGCTGCCCACCAACAAAAAAGCACCGCCCGGCGGGGCAGTGCTTTTCAAAACTTATATCAAAAGCCGTTTAGCTGTAAGGCGGCTTGTCGATGTCGACTTTGTTGTGGTTGCGGTTGGGGTGGGCCTGGGGCGCGTCGTTGGCGAGCTGCTCCAGGCGCTCTTCGGTGGCGTCGTCGCGGTTGGTCACCGGGAGTTGGCCTACAGCCTTGGGCTGGCCTTCGCCGGCGGGTTGGCCGTGATTTTCACTGGACTGCTGGTTGGTGTTATTGCTTTTGTAAGGCATGAGTTCGGATGGTTTAGCGTTGAAAATGAATTCTCAGTTGCCAGTCTGGATCTAGAAACCTATATCCAGGCCTGACTCCTGCGCACCGGGGTCCGTGAGGTCGGCGTTGGTGTCCGGGCGGGCATCCTCGGCCTTCATGTTGTAATCGATGGCGGCGCCGCGACGGGGGTTGTTGTCGCTGTGGCTGCTGGTGCCGTCTTCGTTTTCGCCGGCATCGTTGCGGTTGTCCACGTTGGCGTAGTCATCGTCGTCGGTGAGGTCTTCACCGGCGTTGCGGGCCCGGATGGTGTCGCCCTCGATTTCGTCGATGGGGTCGGGCAGACGGCGCGGGTCCATCATGTCCGGCGTGGGCATGTCTTCGTTGGGAATCACCAGGCGGCCCTGGTCGTCGGAGCGCATGTTGTCGCCGGGGTAGCCGGGCTTGTCGGCGTCGCGGTTTACCGAAACGGCCGTAATGCCGTTGGCGCTGTCGGTGCCGAAGCCCTGCTGGCCGTCGCGGTTGCCAAAGCCGCCGCGCGCGTCCTGGTTTTTGGGTGGGTCAGCGCCGGGAATAATATGCCCAGCATTCAGTTCCTCGTCGGTCGTATCGTTGGGTACTTCCCTAATCGGCCGGTTTTTAGGATCAATAGCCATGGGAGTGGGTTCGGTGTTTTGGAAGAGAAGATTCTTATGCGGGTTTACTCCCGCGGGCCGGTTTGGGTTGCCGTTTGGGGCCGGCTGCGTAAGTTGGCCGGCCCGTCCTAATCTCCATTGATTGATGAGCATCAACCCTTTTACCGCGCCGACCCGAAGCGTGGACAGCTTGTAACAGCCACTGGCCAACGGTCATCAAGCTAAGTGCCTCTCTTTCTTGGTGACATACCACGCCGCTGCGGGCAACTTATAAAGCTGCCCGTACAGCTTCACTCGACTTATGGATTTAACTTTTGTTAGGTATTCCTCTTTAGGAGCGGGCCGCGGGTTCAACCAACATTTACTACGGGTAGAACAGTCCTTGGTGAGTTACCTGAGCGGTCGTTCGTACGGGCCGGCTATACAGGCGGTGCAAATTTGCCTACTAACGCTTTCACCTGACTTCTCCTCATTGTTCAAGCCAAGGCAGGCACGGTACTTTGCTTCGGCAAAGCTAATTCAAACTCGAAGTGGCGTACCCATGCAGCGGCTGGCGGGCACGATGTGGTACGATATAGTACTTGAGTTTGACCTTTGCCGATCTGGAACTGTAGAGCAGTGGAATCAGGCGCTTCTGGAAGGCATGCTCATGTTGAGCACCTTAGCGCACAAGTGCAAGCTGGCTGGCTTTGATGCCACTGCATACGAAGTCGACGTTCGACACGTATTTTCTCCCCTTAATTAACGCCCTATGTGGACCGAAACCGACAACTCCCTGCGCCGCACCTTTCGCTTCAAAGACTTCAAAACGGCCTTCAGCTTCATGACCGACGTGGCCGAAGAAGCCGAGTACCAGGACCACCATCCGTGGTGGGCCAATGAATACAACACCGTGGAATTTCGCTTGCGCACCCACGATGCGGGCAATTCCGTAACCAAGCGCGACCATAAGCTGGCCGAGGCCATTGACAAGCTGGCGGCCGAGTACGGCGGGGAGGAAATGAAATAGCCACAGGGGTTATAGGCACCAACCGTAAGAATCGGCTACAAAATCCGTGACACCCGGCCAATCCGAAAAATCCGTGGTCTAGCTTTGCACTGTATGTCCGACAACACGCCCTCGCCCGCCGCGCTTACCATTGTACCCACGCCCATCGGCAACCTGGAGGATATCACGCTCCGGGCTATCCGCGTGCTGGGTGAGGTGGACCTGGTGCTGGCCGAAGATACCCGCACCAGCGGCCGGCTCATGCAGCACCTGGGCCTTAAGAAACCCATGCAGAGCTACCACCTGCACAACGAGCACAAAGTGGTGGCGCACCTGCTGGAGCGGCTGGAAAAAGGCGAACGGATGGCCTTAGTATCGGATGCCGGCACGCCGGGCATCTCCGACCCAGGCTTTTTGTTGGTGCGCGAGTGCCTGGCCAAAGGCTTGAAAGTAGAATGCCTGCCCGGCCCCACGGCTTTTGTACCGGCCTTGCTAAAGTCGGGCTTCGGGGCCGAGCGGTTTACGTTCGAAGGTTTTTTGCCGGTAAAAAAAGGCCGGCAGACGCGTCTGCGCGAACTTGCTGAGGAGCGCCGCACGTTGATCTTCTACGAGTCGCCGCACCGGCTGGTGAAGACGCTGGAGCAGTTCGCCGAGACTTTCGGGCCGGAGCGCATGGCCTCCGTCAGCCGCGAGCTTACCAAATTGTTTGAAGAAACCGTAACCGACACGCTGGCCGAACTGGCCCGTACGTTTGGGGCCCGGACTACCATAAAAGGAGAAATTGTCATTGTCGTTCAAGGACTTCGCGAATAAGCCCTGGCTGCTGGTGCTGCTCGGGCCACTACTCTTGTGGGCCGGCTGGCCGGTACACCCTGCCCCCGCACCGCTGCTGCTGTTCATCGGACTGGTGCCGCTGCTGCGCTTGGAGCAGGTGCTGCGGCTGCAGGGCGCCCGCTCGGGCCGCTTCTGGCGGCTGAGCTACGTGTTTCTGCTGCTCTGGAACGTGTTTACCACCTACTGGGTGGCCTACAGCACGGTGGGCGGCGGCGTGGCGGCCAACATCCTCAACGCCCTGCTGCAAAGCCTGCCGCTGCTGGCCTTCTGGCACACGCGCCGCCTGGCGGGGCCGCTGGTGGGCTATTTATCGTTTGTGGTGTACTGGCTGGCTTTCGAACAGCTGCACCTCACCTGGGACCTGTCGTGGCCTTGGCTGACGCTCGGCAATGCTTTCGCCATGGTGCCGGGCTGGGTGCAGTGGTACGAGTACACCGGGCAACTCGGCGGCTCGTTGTGGGTGCTGCTGACCAATCTGGCCTTCTTCTGGGCGCTGTTCGGCCGCGAGGAACGAGCTACCCTGCCCGAAAACCACGGCTTCGTAGTGCACCGCCCGCAGCCGAAGCTCGTGCGTTGGGCAGTGCCCATGGCCGCTGTGGCCGTGCCACTGCTGATTTCCTTGTTCATCAATAGCCGCTGGCAGGAAAAAGGCCCGGCGGCCGAGGTGGTGGTGGTTCAGCCCAACATCGACCCGTTCGAGGAAAAATTCTCCAGCGGCTCCCGCCACATCACGCCCCAGGAGCAGCGCGAGCGGATGATCAATCTCACCCAACAAGCGGCCACTCCGCAGACGAAGCTGGTGCTGTGGCCCGAAACTTCGTTGGAAGAATACCACTGGGAAAGTGAGCTGGAGCAGCACCCCGACATGGTGCGCGTGCGGCAACTGCTGAGTCAGTACCCCAACATGCGCCTGATGTCGGGCCTGACCTCGCTGGCAGCATACCCCTCTAAAGAAGCTGCCAGTGCCACGGCCCGCTTCCGCGAAGGCATCGGTTATTACGATGTGTACAACGCGGCTGTGCACGTGAGCAGCGCCACGGGCCCTTTCCAGCTTTACCACAAGTCCAAGCTGGTACCCGGTGTGGAGAAGGTTCCCGGCTGGCTGAACTCGGCCCTGGGCACCATCGACCTGGGCGGCGTGGTAGGCTCCTATGGCTCGCAGGAGCACCGTGCGGTATTTCGGCCCTTCGGCGCCACGGCCGACAGCGCCCTGCGCGTGGCGCCCGTTATCTGCTACGAGTCGGTCTACTCCGACTATGTGAGCGAGTATGTGCGCCGCGGCGCCACGCTCATCGGCATCATCACCAACGACGGCTGGTGGAGCGACTCGCCCGGCTACAAGCAGCACCTGACTTACGGTCGCCTGCGCGCCATCGAGACCCGCCGCGACATTGCCCGCTCGGCCAATACCGGCGTGTCGGCCTTCATCAACCAGCGCGGCGACATCGTGCAGCAAACCGGCTGGTGGGTGCCAGCCGTGAGCCGCTACACCGTGCACCTCAACGACGAACTGACCTTCTACACCCGTCACGGCGAGCTGCTTGGCCACGCCGTGCAGGTGCTGGCAGTGCTGCTGCTGGTGTTTGTGGTGGCGCGGCGCTTTGTGAAGTAACCTCAACTGGCATCCTGTGTAAAGCAAAGGACCTTCTTACATCAGCAGGCTTCTCTCTGGCGTAAGAGGGTCCTTTGCTTTACACAGGATGACAACATTTATTCTAGAATGACAGATTTCAACCAACTCAGCCTCCAAGTAGCCGAAGTAGCCCGCCGGGCCGGCCAGTTTATTCGTCAGGAAGCCGCCAGCTTCGACCGCGGCCGCGTTGAGAATAAGGGCCTGCACGACATGGTTTCGTACGTCGATCAGGAGTCGGAGCGACTGGTGGTGGCGGGGCTGCGTGAGCTATTGCCCGAGGCCGGGTTCATCACGGAAGAAGGCACAGCTGGTGCTCCCAGCCGCACTGAGGAATTCACCTGGATTATCGATCCGCTCGACGGCACCACCAACTTCATCCACGGCTTGCCGTGCTATTCCGTCAGCATCGCGCTGATGCAGGGTCAGGAGCTAGTAGTGGGCGTGGTGTATGAAGTAAACCTTGACGAATGCTTCCGAGCTGTGAGCGGCGGCGGCGCCTTCTGCAACGACAAGCCCATTCGCGTATCCGAGGCGCAGGAGCTGAACCATTCACTCATCGCCACGGGCTTCCCGTACAGCAACTTCAATAAGATTGACACCTACCTGCCCATCCTGAAGGAGTTTATGCGCCGCACCAACGGCGTACGCCGCGTGGGCTCGGCGGCGGTAGACCTGGCCTGGGTAGCAGCCGGACGTTTCGAGGCCTACTTCGAGTTCAATATCAACTCCTACGACGTGGCGGCGGGCATCCTGCTGGTGCGCGAAGCAGGCGGCCGCGTCACGCAGTTTTTGGAGGATGGCGACCCGGTATTCAACCGCGAAATAGTAGCCAGCAACGGCGGCGTGCACCAGGAAATGCAGGAGGTGATAGGCGAGTATTGGAAGTAAGCGGCGCTTCGTACAAATGCTTCGCCATCACTACCACGATGCGAACCTGGTTGGCTTTGTGTTGGGTCCGCGGCGCGAATTGTTGCTTCAGTTGCTGCTAGACCCCATTTGGAACCCAGCAGCCCAGCGGGGAATAAGCCTTCGGATAGGAGCTATCAGTAACTACGAGGCAGTAGAAGCATTCTTCCTTGGTATGCCGAATCCTTTGTCGCCAGACGCTTTTCTGGACCAAGTTGACGAGATTCGCTATGAAGCGGGACAACTACTCGTCTGTTTCGACCAGCGTGGAAGCTTGCTGATTCACAGTAGTAAGCTTCAGGAGTATCCTTCGTAGCCACCGGGCAACTTTTTCCGCATTGAGCTAGTTTTGCAAGCGTTATGCTCGTTCAGGAACTCATCATCCTTGCGCTTTTCCTAGTGGCCGCCATTTACATCGGGCGGCGGCTGTGGCTGAGCTTCTTCGCCAAATCCGATAGTGCCTGCCCCAAGGGCTGCGGTGGCGGCTGCAACACGCTGAACGTAGAGGCCTTGCAGCGCCAGATTGAGGCCGCGCAGAGAAACGCCAAGCAGCCGGCTTAATCAAAGTATTTCGGCTCGACCATATAACCCGCCCCGCCCGTGGCCTCGTATAGCCCGGGCGGGGCGGCGCGTTTTCGGCCGTCGTGCATTCCTTCTCTCGATTCCTTCCACACCAAGCACCCCTGCGTCATGCAAGACAAAGAAGAAGAACGCGCACTCGTCAACGTTGAGAAGAAACTCAAGGAGACGGGTTTCACGGAAGATTTCAAAGTAACCAACAGCCGTCTGCACACCTTCAAAGACGACCAGCAGACGTACGGCCCCGAGGAGGTATCCATCGTGGACTTTTACCGTTTCGAGGGCGAAAGCAACCCCGACGACATGTCTATTCTGTACGCCGTGGAATGCAGCGACGGCACCCGCGGGACCATTTCCATAGCTTATGGCCTGTATGCCGAGTCGGAGCAGGACACTTTCGAATTCTTCAAACGCGTAGAAGACCTCGGAAAAAACCTCGACAAAGCTCACAAGTAGACGCCCTTTCGTATACCTATTGCCGCGCCGCCACCGGGCAGCTCCTTCACAGGAGTGCCAGGGGCGGCGCTACTTGTTCCCATCCTTCCCATACGGCTATGAAAGCAACCATTCCCCATCACCCGCTGCGCACGGCTGCCGACCTCGACCCACTGCTGGCTCAGATCGGCGACGCCCGCGTGGTGCTGCTCGGTGAAGCTTCCCACGGCACGCACGAGTACTACACCTGGCGCGCAGCCCTTACCAAGCGCCTGATCGAAGAGAAGGGCTTCAACTTCATGGCGGTGGAAGGCGACTGGCCCGACTGCTTCCAGGTGAACCTGGCGGTAAAGCAGCCCGATAGTCAGCCCACCGCCAAACTGCTTCAAACCTTTAACCGCTGGCCCACCTGGATGTGGGGCAACTGGGAAGTTGCCGCGCTGGTGGACTGGCTGCGTCAGCACAACGCCCAACGGCCCAGTGGCAAAAAAGCTGGGTTCTACGGGCTGGATGTGTATTCGCTCTGGGAGTCTTTGGAGCAGATCATGCAATACGCCGGTCAGAAAGGTGAAGCCGCCGCGCAGGCGGCCCAGCGCGCTTACCGTTGCTTCGAGCCGTACAGCGCCGATCCGCAGGAATACGCTCAAGCGGTGGCTTTCGTGAGCGAAGACTGCGAAGACGAAGTACTAAACATGCTGCGGGCCTTACAAACCCGCACACCAAGCACCAGCCCCGACGGCCTCGGCAAGGAAATGGATTTTGCTACCGAGCAAAACGCGCTGGTGGCCGTGAATGCCGAACGCTACTACAAAGCCATGCTGCGTGGCGGCGGCTCGTCGTGGAACGTGCGCGACCACCACATGATGGAAACCCTCCAACGGCTGCTCACTCTGCACGGCCCGCAGAGCAAGGCCATCGTGTGGGAACACAACACCCACGTGGGCGACGCTCGCTACACCGATATGGTGGCCGATGGCATGGTAAACGTGGGCCAGCTCGCCCGCCAGGAATACGGTCGTGACAACGTCTTTATCGTCGGCTTCGGCTCGTACCAGGGCTCTGTCATTGCCGGCAAAAGCTGGGGTGCACCCATGGAAGTAATGCCCGTGCCCGAAGCCCGCAACAACTCCTGGGAGGCATTGCTGCACACCGAAATTGGCCAAGATGCTATGCTGTTTTCCAGCGAGTTGCGGCGGCAACAAAGCCTGCTCGATCATATCAACCACCGCGCCATCGGGGTGGTGTACCGGCCCGAACGCGAACGGTTCGGTAACTACGTGCCTACTGTGGTACCCGAGCGCTACGACGCCTTTTTGTACCTCGATCAAACGAAAGCATTGCACCCCTTGCCCACGCCGCAAAACGAGCACGTGCCGCCAGACATGTACCCCTGGGCGATGTAGCCAGGGCCAGCTTCCAACAAAGAAAGCGGGGCCAGCAAACTGACGTTTGCTGGCCCCGCTGTTATTACATCAGGTATTATATCAGGCTTTGCCTTCACCCAAAAACGAGCCGGGCGCGGCGGGGCCGTCCATGTGCAATACGCGCTGCGGAAACGGAATCCGGATGCCGTGCTGATCAAAAGCCTGCTTAATGCGCACGATGGCCTCGCTGCGGGCCGAGATGTAGTCAACCTGCCGGCGGTAAGGCACCCAGAAGCGCACTTGAAAATTGATGGAGCTGTCGGCAAATTCCGTGAACATCACCTCGATGGGCCGGCCCTCCACCACGTGCGGCACGCTGGACACGGCTTCCTGCACCACCGTCTGCACTAGGCGCAGGTCGGAATTGTAGGCTATGCCGCAGGTCAGATCGATGCGGCGCATGGTGTTCTCGGTGAAGTTGATGAGCGGGTTTTCAAACACCTTGCGGTTGGGCACGCGCACCAGCTCGCCGGTGGTCTGGCGAATATCCGTGGTGCGCAGACTGATGCGCTCCACGTTGCCAAAGAAGCTGTTTGACTCCACCACGTCGCCCACATTGAAGGGGCGCTGCACGGCGATGATGATGCCACTGATGAAGTTGGCCGCAATATCCTGAAACGCAAAACCCAGCGCCAAACCCAAGATACCGACGCCGGCCAGCAAGGAAGTGACCGTCTTTTGCAGGTTCAGTACTTCCAGCACGAAAAACAGCCCTATAAAGAGCGTAGCCGTGTACACCAGTGTCGAGGCCAGGTTATTGAGCGTGCCGCTGGCCGACAGCCGCGGCAGAAAGCGCATGGTGGTGCGCTGAACCGTGCGGGCCGCCAACAGCGTGACAATCAGAATCAGCGTAGCAATTACCAGGTTGGGCAGCATCACCACGAGCTGCCGAAACCACACTAGTAATTTATCGGAAAGCAGGTCTAGGGCTTTTTGAAATTCCGTCACGACGGCAAGCATAAGCAGGCTTCAAAGGCAAGTGGAGTATGGGTGGAAGGTACGCAACCCTGCAGTAGGAGGTGGCCCAATGACACGGTTTACCCCTCTATCAGTATCATTTCTATGTTGATGGCACACCAAATGCGCCCCACCTAAACAAAGCTCATAAGGTGCGGCCAAAAGTCAGGACGCAGAAATAAGCCAAGACCTGAGGCCTATGTTGGCCAATAAACTGGCGCCTTGCGAAGGTGAAGCTGACTAACGCTGCGCCAGAATGGCCTCGGCTACTTCCCGGCCCGTAGCCATAGCCGCGTTCAGTGACGGATACGACGCCCAATCGCCGCAGCGGTACAGGCCTTCGGCCAGCTGCTGTGGCTGCCGTGCTGGCTGTCCGGCCTCATACACCGGCAACGCATGCTCGATGTGGTAGGTACCCAGACGACGCCATTTCGCCGCCCCGGTTCCAAACCACGTCACCAGCTCCTGACGCAGCTGCTGAGCTAGCTCATCGTCGCTGAGGCCGTGGTGGCCCTGGGTGCTCACCGATATCAGGGACTGGCCCACAGGTGCATATTCCGGTGCCACGTCGCTGGGAAAAGCCACGTTGTGCGCCAAGCCAGTTAGCGCAGCATTGAGGCGCAACAGCTTGTCGCCGCGGCCCGGCGAACGGCCATCAGCGGCGAAATAGGTACAAGTGGTACGGCGAGCCGCCACTGGCTCCTGACCGGTGTGCGCTGGCACCAGCTGCCGGGCGGCGGGGCCATCGGTAGCCAGCACCACCGCGCTGCCTTCCAGGGTGCGGCCATCGGCAAGCCGCACTGCACGGCCTTCAATGGCGACCACGCGGGCGTGCAGCTCCACGCTGCCTTTGGGTAGGCGGGCAGCCAGCTGTTGGGGTATTTCCTGAATGCCGCGGGCGGGCAGGGCTGCATCACCTTCCACAAAGTGCTTGAACACGAATTCGAAGAAGTTGCTGGCCGTGGTCAGCTCCCGATCCAGGTACACGCCCCCGAAAAAGGGTCGAAAGAACGATTCAATCATCTGTTCGCTCCAGCCGTAGCGGCGCAGGAAGCTGAGCGTATCGGTGGCTTCGCGACCCAATAATTCATCGCTGCTGGTGCGGCTCACGTGCTGGGCCAGGCTTACCAGTCGTAGTTTATCGGCTAGCGTACCGACGGGTGCTGTAACGGCCGTAAGCCCCAGCAGAGGCTGCTTCAGCGGATTGCGCAGCGTAATTTGCTGACCGTAAGGCAGGCGGATGACGGCACCGGAAGTAAACTTCTGTAGCTGCAGCGCTCCGTAGTCCATCAACCGCTGCACCTCAGGGTAGCTGGTAAGCAGGATTTGGAAGCCGTGGTCGAGGCGGAAGCCATCGGGCGTGACGTCGGTGCGCACACGGCCGCCCACGCCGTCGGCCGCTTCCAGCACGTGCACGGCGCGGCCGGCCCGGTGCAGGTAGCAGGCGCAGGTAAGGCCGGCCATACCGGCACCGATGATGATTACTGGAAGCGAAGCAGCAGGAGAGGGGGCGTCGGGAGTCATACCTTGCCCAAACTGCAAAGCGGGGGTGAAGGTTGATATTTAGCCGTAGAGTTTTACCCCGTATTGCTGTTCAAAGGCCCGAATTTCTTCTTAGCTCATAGTGGCTTTCAATAGAAAGGTGCGTTGTCCTCTTACTATTTCCCGCACCGGCACCTGCCGCTCGTCCCAGCCTGCAGCAGCTGAATCAACATTCGTTCTTGCTGCTGTTGTCGGATACGTACCAACATCGGTGCCCAACTTCCAACTTGAATCTTGGTTTCGTCTGCCGCACCGACGCGACGGATTGGGCTTTGCAGGTATCCGTGGTATTCTATTCTGATAGGGGATTTGGCGTGCAATTGCTGCTCTATCACACTACCCTCAGGGTTCATCAGGTAAGCAGCATCTACGGTTAAAGTCAGAACGTTTACAACCTTTTCTTTTCTGCTCATCACGGAAAAGCCGCTAAAGGAAAACGCGCTCGACTGAATGCCCTCCGAGTCAGGCTCTGGTGCTAAGACGGCTAAGCTTAACAGGAGTGCATCACCCGAATGAAAGTATTCTCCACGCAAAGCCGCCCGGCTAGCCCGCGCTAGTAAATCAGGACAAATTGTGGCCATAACAGCAAAAGAAGCAGGCACTGGTAAGACCGGCCGTACCGGTCCCAATGATTACAGGAGGCCAAGCAGCGGGGAAGAGGTGTTAGGAGCCATACTTGGCCTTGCTACAAGTTGAATGCGAGGAACTGACGACGTTGACGAATGTCCCTGTCAAGGTCTATTTCGAGCCAGCTACAGGAGCCGACTCAGCTGCTACGACTGCACCCGGCACAAACATCAGACTGTAGCGGTCCATCACAGCCTTGAATGTAACTTCCACCCAGCTGGCCACGGCCGCTCCATCCACGTGCGCAGGCTGCCAACGGGGTAATCTGCGCATCAGGGTTAATAGTTGCCGGGCAGCTTCCCGGTTATTGCCATCCACCGTGCTTGGCTCAAAAGCCCAGTTACCAAATTCGTCCAATTGCACCTTCATCACGAACACTCCGCGGTACTGACCCAGCGCATCGGCGTCGTTGAGCTGCTTGATACGGCCCCACAGCAGCTCCGCGTAGGCACTGCTGCCCTGCTTAAAGAAAGCAGGCGCGTATCGGTTATTATTTGGTGCGGCCATTCGGGCTGCTACCTGGGCAGCACAAGGCTGCGACAGCACAAACTGCTCGGCTCCGTAAAAGACAGGTCGTTCGGCAATGCCTAAGCGGGAAGCATCCTTGTAAGTGGGCGCAGTGCCTGGAAAAGCACTGAACTGCCGTCCTGATTTAAAGCGGCCATCGGCAAACGTTTCGGCCAGCATTACTTTTCCGGCGGTGGTCTGCGACTCCCAGCGCCCATCTGGCATGCCGTTCAGCACGGCTCCGCCAAAACGATACCCGTTTTCTTGCCGGTACCACTGCCCGACGCCGTCCTGCACGGTCTGTTTACCATCCTCCGACCAAGCTTGCAGCACTTTAACGGTTTCGTTTGGCCCAAACTGCAAGGTCTGGCAGCGCTGCCCCGTTGGATACCAGTATTCCCACATTCCAGTCCGCTGATTGGCCTGATATTGCCCTTGCGCTGCTAAGCGCCCGTTGCGGTGGTACCAATTAAAATTACCCTCCTTCTGGCCGTGATTATAAAAGCCAGTCAACACTAGGGAGTCTCCTTTAATGCGCAAATCTTTTATCTGGCCCTGGAAGCTGCCTTGGCTATCTAGCCGCACGTGCCGCCGCATTACTGCGCAGGCGGGTTGGCTCATCTGATAATCTTCCCGGTAGAACAAATGCACACTGTCGCCTTCTACAACCCGGACATAAGTGCTTAACGGCGCACCTTGATTAGTGGCTTGTTGGGCCTGTAGGGCAATCGGCAAGCCCCCTAACGTAAATAACAGAGCGTAAAATTGACGCATTTTAGACCAGGAAGCTTGTATAATAGCATTGACAGAATACAAATATGCCGGTATCCTGCAAATAAATAACGCTTACGGATGAGGCTTTCGAAATAGTAATTCTACTTGCGGAATGGGCTGTTTCTTCCGAAGCTTTGCATACCCTTTTCCGGCTAACAAACGCTGTATCCTGTGGAGCTTGTCAGAGGAGGTTTGGCATTGGAACGGCGGGTATTTGTTCGGGCAGCAAACGAGCGGCTGGGCGCACTGCTATTTTATGCGTGGAAGTATTAAGCTCGATATCCACGTAGCCCGGCACCGGCACACCCTGGAATAGCGCAGGCTGCCAAGAGGGCATTCCTCGGGTGAGCAGATTTTGTAGCACTTTTTGCAACGCCTTGCTCTCGCCTTCAAAATTGGTAAAGCGGCCCGTAGCATCCAGGATGCAACGAACCTTCGCTTTTTCGGGCAGCAGCTTATACCACCGGTCTTGGCGGTAGCGAAGCATGCGCTGCGTGAGCCGGTCGGCGTAACGCTCTACCCCAAGTGCTACCGTAGGCACACGCAAATGCTCCTGCAACAAAGCAAATTGCTGCCGGCGCGTCTGCTCGTCGCAAGTAAACCCCAGCCGCAGCGGCGAAGCACGCTCAACAGTGCTGCTAAACGTCGGGTGTAGCAACGGGCCAGAGTAAAGCGACGCTTGTTGCCGGGATTTTGCGGCCCAGTTGCCCTTGCGAAACCGCCCTCTTTCGTAGTGCTCTACAGCTACTAGCTCTTGGTTACCCACGGTGCGGTACCCGCGCCACTGCCCATCGGGCAGGCCCATCAGCACCCTCCCGGAACTACGCAACCCCCGCTCAGCTCTGCCCTGCCATAAGCCGCGGCCGTTGGCGACCAACTGATGACCGACTGTATCCCAGTAAGCCATGATGCGGGCCGTACCGTCCGTAGGGTAACGCAGCAGTTGCCAGTTCTGTCCTGATTTGTACCAATAGTTCCAATCGCCCAGCCGGACACCCTGCTCAAATTGGCCTCGTACAGCTTGTTGGCCATTGGAATAAAATATTTCATAAGGCCCGTGCAATACTCCGTCCTTGTAATTGACTTGGGCAAGCAGCTTACCATTAGCTGTTCGAAAGTCGCGGGCAATACCGTAAAGGTTGCCCTCGGGCGACAGACGTGCCTGTCGCTGTATAACGGCGCACTCCTTCGGGGTTAGTTCGTATTGGGCATTAAAAAATAACGTCACGCTATCAGTTGTAATAGGCTCGCTGCACTGCGCTAATACCGCGCGCTGTGCGTTAGCCGATGGATGACTCCATGCGCCCAGCAGCGCGATTAATGCGCTTACAACACCTATTGATGGCTTCATCAGCATACCGAATACAATAATTACAAAGTGGCTGTGAGGCTTTCGTGCACCACTAATAAGAGAGTGGATTGGAGCTTAAAACAGCTTCCGCCGCTTGGGAATCTTGCGCGTCTTTTGGGTATAGAACTCGGCCACGCCGCGGCGGCTCATCGGAATCACCCAGCGGCCGATGAGCTGGCCGGGCCGGTAGCCAGTCAGCTGTTTGCCCGGGTACTCGGTGGCCAGCAGCTCGGCATCGGCCTTGCTGACATTGGAGCCTACTTCGCCGTGGCAGCGAAGGCACATGTCATTGGGTAATAGCACTAATGGGTTTTGTACTTGAAACTGATCCTGACTTGGCCGCTGGGCCGAAGCCGAGTCAGCTTCGGTGACGGCGCGCGGTGGTAGTAGTTCACGGCGGGGCTGGGCATCCAGCTCGCGGGCCAGCTTGACCACGGCGGGCAGCTTTTCGGGCTGACAGAAGGGATGAGCGGCGGCCACACCGCCGGCCGAGAGCCGCTCGTTGAGTTGGGCGCGCCAGCTGCGGTCGGCGGTGCGGGTGAGCGAGTCGCCGGCCCAACGCGCCGCCCACAGCAATTGCTCCGGCTTGATGCGCTTGGGCTGGAAGTTTTCGACTTCGCGGGCTATTTCCTTGGTGTTTTCAAGGTGCTCGACTTGGTCGGGGCGGCAGGCGGCCAGCAGGGGCAGCAGAGCCAGTACGGATAGGCTTCGGCGCATATAGTAGAACGACAACGCTGCCGGAACCTACATTAGGCCCGACGGGTTTTGTACCTTTGCAAAAGTACCGCCCAATTTCGGACCCCAACGACCGATGCTCGACAAATTAGAGGCTATCAACCAGCGTTTCAATGACGTGAGCCAGCAGCTGCTGGACCCCGAGGTCATGAGCGACATGAAACGCTACAAGGCCCTCAACAAGGAATACAAAGACCTCAACAAAATTGTAGTTGAGTACAAGGCTTACCAGAACGTGCTTTCGAACATCGAAGGCGCCCGGGAAGTCATTGCCACGGAGAAAGATCAGGACTTCCGGCAAATGGCCAAGGACGAGCTGGAAACGCTGCTGCCCGAGCAGGAGCGCCTGGAAGTGGTCATCAAGGACCTGTTGATTCCGAAGGACCCCAACGACTCCAAGGACATCATCATGGAAATCCGGGCCGGCGCCGGTGGCGACGAAGCGGCCCTTTTTGCCGGCGACCTGCAGCGCATGTACATGCGCTACGCCGAAAAGCAAGGCTGGAAGATGGAGCTCATCGATGCCATGGAAGGCACCGCAGGCGGCTACAAGGAAATCATCGTGGCCGTGCGCGGCGAAGACGTGTACGCCAAGCTGAAGTTTGAATCGGGGGTGCACCGCGTGCAACGCGTACCGGCTACCGAAACGCAGGGCCGCATCCACACTTCGGTCGCGTCCATCGTGGTGCTGCCCGAAGCTGAGGAATTCGACATCGAACTGGACATGAACGACATCCGCAAGGACCTGTTCTGCTCCTCAGGTCCCGGCGGTCAGTCAGTAAACACGACCTACTCGGCTGTGCGCCTCACTCACTTGCCCACCGGCTTGGTAGCGCAGTGCCAAGACCAGAAGTCGCAGATGAAGAACTTCGACAAGGCCCTGGCCGTGCTACGCTCCCGCGTGTACGAAATGGAGCTGGCCAAGAAAAACGAGGCCGAAGGCGCCCAGCGCAAGAGCATGATTGGGGGTGGTGACCGGTCCGATAAAATCCGCACCTACAACTACCCGCAGGGCCGCGTAACCGACCACCGCATTGGCTACACGGTGTACAACCTGAGCGCCGTGATGGATGGCAACATCGACGACTTCGTAGAGCAGTTGCGCCTCGCCGAAAGCGCCGAGCGCCTGAAAGAAGGCACGGTGGCGTAAGTCACTTCGCTGTAAGGAATAGTTAAAGCCCGGAGCCTCCCTGCTCTGGGCTTTTTCATTTACGGTAACTCGCAACACCAGCTTTTAATAGGATAGTCATCAGCTATAAATAATTATAATTCAAGTAAAATTAATACTAACTCAACAATATTCATTACTTTACGAAGCTCAGTTAAGCAGTTCGCGGTAATCAGTCCAATTTCATCGCGCTATTACCTGCATTCGGCCGGCAAATTGTCGAGTTTATCTAATAGCAGGGTAAAAACAGGCTTTTTGGCCAACCCAAGGACAACCTCCGTCCGTAACAGCGGTTCATAACGCGTCTAGGCTCGACTGCAAGTATCCAGTCGATGAACTTGCGCCTCCAAAAATTGTCACATTTTGCTTACCCTATGAACAAACCCTACTCTTTCGGCTTAAGCTGAAATTTTGCCGGCTGTGTGGCTGTCTGAAGTTAGGAGAAATGCTATTTCATACTTGGCCTGCTTATGTAAGCTGGTCACAGTCAGGCATCTCCTCGCAGGATTTAACAGCCCCCGGTACCGTCCCTTTCTGTTTTTCGGTCCCGGCAATGTGCCGTTACCCTTGGCCTCAGCGGCACTTTAGCCGTTGACCGGCTTCCTATTGCCTTCGGCCAAGCCTAATGCCCAGTACCGCAGGCCGCTTTCCATCGCTCCATCGCCGCTGGCTTAGCTGTCAGCAGCTCTCGTCTTACCACCTACCTGCTTGGCTGTGTTACGATTACGTTTTCTGTTTCTGCTTACTCTCGGAAGTTGTGCTTATGACAATGCCGAGGACATAGCTGCTCCCAAAGCTGAGTGCATAGAGCCCACTGAGGTATCTTATGTGCAGCACATTACCCCGGTGCTCAGCCGCAACTGCTACGCCTGCCATAGCTCGGCGCTGCAAAGCGGCAACCTAAACCTACAGGACCTGGCTGCTTTGCAGCAACGGGCCCGCTCAGGGTTGCTGATGGGCAACGTCACGCACGCGCCGGGCTTCTCCCCGATGCCGCAGGGGGGCGCCAAGCTCTCTGACTGCGATATTGCGCTGCTACAGCGCTGGGTAAACGCGGGTGCGCCGAATAACTAGATGTTACGGCTCCGTTCCATCCTGTTCCGCCCCAGCTGTCTGAGCTTATGGTTGACAGTGCTGTTGCTGCTCGGCAGTACCACTATCGTACCGGCCCAGGAAAAATACCTATCCCAAAAAGGCTCTGTAAGCTTTTACTCTACCAGCATCCTGGAAGACATCGAAGCCAGCACCAATCAGGCCAGCACGTTGGTAGACCTGCGCACGGGGCAGATTGCCTTTTCCATTCCCATTCGTTCGTTTCAGTTCAAGCGCAGCCTCATGCAGGAGCACTTCAACGAGAACTACATGGAATCGGAGCGCTTCCCGAAGTCCACTTTCAAAGGGCACATCAATGCCCTGGACCTGGACGCATTGCGCCAGGGTGGCTCGCAGCGCGTGACGGTGGAAGGCGACCTGACCATCCACGGCGTGACCAAGCGCATAACGGCTTCTGGGGCACTAGAGCTGCAGAAAGACCAAATGCTGGTCAATGCCTACTTCAGTGTGGCGCCGGCTGATTACAACATCGAAGTTCCGCTCCTGGTGCGGGAAAACATTGCCAAAGTAGTGGGCATCAAGGTATCGGTAGCCTGCGAACCGGTAGCCCAGCCCGCGCTGGCCAAGCCCTAATACCCGTAGCCGCTTGCCGGCCTCAGACTTCCGCTTCCACCTACTGCGTATGAATTCCTCCTTTTACTCTTCGGTGGCCCGCATGGCGGCTGCCTTGCTGCTGCTTACTGCCTCATTTACGGCGCAAGCCCAAGACGACCTGCTGGATCAGCTGGAAAATCAGCCTACCAACTTGCCGCTTGTGGCCGAGCCGGTGCAGGCCACCTTCAAAAGCACCCGCCTCATCAACGGCCACACCGTGGAAACGCCGGGCCAGGGCACCATGGTGTTCCTGATTTCGCACCGCTTCGGGACGCTCAATAGCGGCGTTTACAACCTGTTCGGTCTCGATCAGGCCAGCATCCGCTTGGGCCTGGAATACGCCCTCACCGACCGCCTGGAAGTGGGCGTGGGCCGTAGCTCCCTGAACAAGACCATAGACGGCTTCTTCAAGTACCGCGCCGTGCGCCAATCCACTGGCCCGCGGGCCATGCCGGTCAGCCTAACGCTGTTTGGCAGCTCGGCCCTTACCACGCTGCGCTACAACGACAACGTGGACCGCACCTTCACGCGTCGCCTGACGCATACTTACCAGGCGCTGCTGGCCCGCAAGTTTAGCCCCGATCTGTCGCTGCAGCTTATGCCCACGCTGGTGCACCGCAACCTGACGATGAGCCGTGAGGAGCCCAACGACGTGTACGCCATTGGCGGCGGTGGGCGCTACAAGCTTACCAAGCGCTTCTCGCTAAATGCCGAATACTACTACTTGCTGCCGAGCACCAAGCCCTTGGGCGTGCGCAACGCGCTGGCATTGGGCTTCGACATCGAAACCGGCGGCCACATTTTCCAGCTGCACGTGACCAATTCGCAGGGCATGATCGAGAAGCTTTTCATGACCGAAACGCGCGGCAATTTCTTTAAAGGCCACATCTACTTCGGCTTCAACGTCAACCGCAACTTCACCATTAGCTCCCGTTCCACTGCCCGGCGCTAACCGGCTCTTGCTTTCTACTCACACACCTTATTCTTCACTTTTCCACCTTTATGACCTTCAAATCTACCGCACTAGCCCTGCTACTGGGCGTGGTGTCGCTTTCGGCCTGCTCCAAAGAAGACAGCAAGCCCGCCGCCAATGAAACCGTGGAGCTGACTGCCACGCTGAACGGGCAGCAGGAAGTACCGGCCAACAACTCGACGGCCACCGGCACCATGACGGGTACGTACAACAAAACCACCCGCGTGCTTACCTACACCGTTACTTACCAGGGCCTCACGCCGGCCGCTGGCCACATCCACCAAGCGCCTCCCGGCTCCAACGGCGGCGTGATGGTACCCTTCAGCAGCGTGGCTTCTTCGCCCATCACGGGCACGGCTACCCTGTCGGAGGCCGATGGCACGCAGCTGCTCGCGGGCAATTCGTACGTGAACCTGCATACCCAGGCTTACACTGCCGGCGAAATCCGCGGCAACATTCGCCAGCGCTAAGCCCGGAAGTTGGTTTCTATGTTCGCATCGGTTAAGCGCAGACGGACGTGGGCCGGTTGGCTGCTCGTGGTGGCGTTGTTTACGTGGAGTAGCTGGGAAGCCCCTCACCTGCACGACTATGCCGCCCCTGTGCAAGTAGCGCTGATGCGCCTGGAAGGCGTAAAAACGCGTCAGCAGGCCCAGGTGCTGGAACAGCAGATGAACGCGGTACCCGGCGTCACGGCGTGTTCCTTCAATACCCGCACTCAACTGGTAACGCTGATGTACCACGAAGACGAGGTATCGGAGGACGAGTTGGGCCGCATCCTTTCGGTGGGAGGCACGCTGCCGGTAGAGCCCGTTCGGCAGGTAGCGGAGCCCGCCGATGCCCGTCAGTGCCCGGTACCGGCCAGCTATGTACTGGCGCTGGAGCGCCTTCGCTTTGCCCTGAACCTGCGCCGCCTGTTCATCCACGTCTGATTCATCCGGCGGTGCCTTCGGCCGAGGGCACTGCTTTTTTCCCCTTCTTATTCTTTCATTTCATGGCGCTGATTCGCCCCCAGCTTTCCTTGGCACTGCTGCTTGCCGGAACGTTAGTTTTCACCTCGTGCGGCAAAAAAGACGACCCAGAACCACCGTTGTACGAGCGCATGGGCGGGCTCGATGGCGTCAGTAACTTCGTTGACAAGCTCATGGCCAACGTAGTGGCCGAAACCGCCGAGCCCAACTCTGTGATGCTGCGCACCCACCAGCCCCTGCTAGCCGCCAATGACCCGGCCCGCGTGGCCCGCCTGCGTGCCAATTTCATTGACCAAGTAGGCGAGGCTTCCGGTGGCCCGCTGCGGTACCGCGGCATGAACATGGTGGCTGCCCACCGCGGCATGCTCATTACCGACAACGAATTTGCCGTATGGCGCGCCGCAGCCGATGACGCCATGCGCGCCAACAACATTACCGGCCGGGAAAAGGAAGAGCTGAGCGCCATTTTCGACGCCATGAAGGCCGACATCGTGGGCAAATAGTCCGCTCTATTCTTGTCCCTGATTAGTTGTGGCCCCGATCTGCTTGCCAGGTCGGGGCTTTTTTAGGACCGGTAAGGAGGCGCGGGCCGGCCCTTTTTGCGCATCTTTACAGTCTGCATTATCACCGGATTATGGATTGCACGCGTTGCATTACGCTCGAAAACAGCCGCGTACGGCTACGGCCACTGGAAGCTTCGGATTTTGAGGCCCTGAAACAGATTGCTTTCGATGCCGACATCTGGCGCTATACGCTTACTCCGGCTCCGCGCGACAACATGGCCCTGGCCGGCTACCTGGCGCAGTCACTTAAGGAGCGGCAGACAGGCCGCCGTTACCCTTTTGCCATTATCGATCTGGAAACTGGCAAGCTGGCCGGCAGCACCAGCTACGGCTCTTTTGCCCTGCCCGATGGCCGCATCGAAATCGGCTGGACCTGGCTTGGTAAAGAATTTCAACGCAGCGGCGTGAACCGTGCCGCCAAGCACTTGCTGCTCAAATACGCCTTCGGAGAGCTGGGCTGCGAGCGGGTGGAGCTGAAGACCGATGCACGCAACCGTCAGTCGCAGGAGGCGATGCGCCGCATGGGGGCCGTGCAGGAAGGCATTTTGCGCAGCCATTGCTTCACGCAAGGCGGTCAGCGCCGCGACACCATGTACTTCAGCATTCTACGCTCCGAGTGGGACAAGCTGCGTCAGTCCGTGTTTCGCGAGTACGACGGCCGTGGGTAAGGCTCCGCAGCGGCACCGCTCGCGCTGGCGACACGAGGTAGCCTCGTTCGGCTACGCCTTTCAGGGCATCCGCGAAGCGCTGCAATCGGAGCCACACCTGCGCTTCCATGCTTTCGCTACGGTGGTAACGGTGGCGCTGGGCCTATGGCTGCAGGTAGAGCGCCACGATTGGGCTCTGCTGGCGCTGGCCATCGGTGCAGTGTGGACGGCCGAACTGATGAATACAGCCGTGGAAAGCCTCGTCGACTTGGTGTCGCCGGATTTTCACGAGCTGGCCGGGCGCGCCAAGGACGTGGCCGCGGGCGCCGTGCTGCTGGCTTCACTGGCCGCCATCGTGGTGGGCCTGCTGGTATTTGGGCCGCCGCTATGGGCCCTTATAGCGAAGTAACGCCGAGCGTTATTCCTATGGCGACGGTTACGGAAGCTGGATAAACTGCGGTGGCACTGCATCGGTCAGCCACACGCCGTTTTCGGACTGATAAAACACATGCCCCTGCCGGGCCATTTCGCCGGCTGCTATCGTGAGCACCACGGGGCGGCCGTAACGCTGGCCTACTTGCCGGGCCGTATCGGTATCCGCCGACAGGTGCACATGGTGGCGCTGCTGCTTAAGTAGCCCTTGCTCCTGAATAAGGCTGAGGTTGCGCTCCGCCGTGCCGTGGTAAAGCACTTCGGGCGGCGTTTGGGGCGCGTAGCCGAGCTCCACCGCCACCGAATGTCCTTGGTTGGCCCGAATGCGCTGCCCATCGGGGCTAAAGGCAAAGCGCTGCTTGTCGCTGCCAGCCACTACGGCCTCCAGCAGTGCGCGGTCGGTGCGGTGTCCTTGAGCATTCAGGCCAGTAAGCAGCGCAGCCACGTCGGCCCAGCCGTTTTCATCCAGCGTCAGCCCGATGGTTTGGGGCTGATGGCGAAGCACCAGAGACAGGAATTTGCTCAGGGTACGATGGGGGTCAGAGCCAGCCATGGAGGTACTAATTGCGTATGCGAAAAGTGATAATGCAAACCCGTCCGGTATCGGGCGGGCAAGTTGTGTACATTTGCCGCCCTTTCCTAAGATGCTTATGCGCTGCTTTGCCGCTTTTGCCGCCGGAATGCTGTTGCTAGCCGGGTCGTGTGCCCGGACCGTCGACGTGAACACCCCCACCGATACCTCCGCGCCGCGGGCTACCGGTAACCCTTCCACGCCAGCCCCCACCACGGTACCCACCACCACGCCGGTGCCGACCGGTGGGCAAATGCCCTTCGACAGCCGCAAACGTCCGGCCTGGCTGGAGCAGAAAATCAGCGCGCACCTGGCGGCCAAGCTTGAGAATCCGCCTATTCGCATCCTGAGCTACGAGTACAAGGGCCAGACCGTGTTCTACGAATCGGCCCCGTGCTGCGACCAGTTCACCACGCTCTATGACAACACCGGCAAAGTACTGTGCCGCCCCGACGGAGGTATCACCGGCCGCGGCGACGGACGCTGCGCCGACTTTGAAAAAACCCGCACCAACGAACAACTGGTCTGGCAAGACCCGCGACAGTAATTTTTAGACATGAGTATCAAGACGGGAGAGAGGGATGATTCCGCTCGACGATGACGCGCTTCACAGTTCTCCCGTTTCGACACTCACTTCTCTTTTACCCATGATTAACACCATCGAAAAGCTAGGCGCCTACAATGTATGGGCCAATGCCAAGCTGCTCAACCACCTCGACGGCATTGTGGCCGGCGGTCAGCAACTTCCAGAGCGCGCCCTGCGCTTGTTTAGCCACGTCCTGAACGCGCAGGCCATCTGGCTGGCCCGCCTCACTAATACTCAGAGCCCGGTAAAAGTGTGGCAGGAGCATGATTTGCAGGGCCTGCACCAGTTGCACCAGCAGACCTCGCCCTCCTTGCATCAGTACATGCAGGACGCCGACGACGCGGAAATGACGCGCATGATCAGCTACTCCAATTCGCAGGGCAACGCCTACGACAGCCAAGTATCGGACATCCTGACGCACGTGTGCGTGCACGCCAATTACCACCGTGCCCAGGTGGCTACTGATCTGCGCAACAACGGCTTGGAGCCCATCAATACCGACTTTATCACCTATTGCCGCGAGCTGGCCGGGCAGGCCTGAATCGAAACCATCGGTTTGGTTTGCTGCGTTTTCAAAACCCTTCTACCTCAGAGGGGTTTTTTGCTGAATTTTATTTGACAACCATGTCTGCCACCTCCGTTGCCCCGGTTATAACGCCCGAACGGCTAGCCTCCGCCCATACCTACGCCACGTACCGCCAGCTCATCGATGATTTGCTGGCCCAGGGCCGCACCACCGGCGAAAACCAGTCGGAGTCGCTGCTGCACTATGCCAAGCTCAACGAGCAGCGGATGTCGCGCATCGATAAAACGATTATCGTGCTGCCGGAGCTGCAGCTGGAGCTCGACCGCCTGCAGCAGTCGTACGTGTGGCTGGTACTTACCGAAGGCTGGTGCGGCGATGCGGCCCAGATTGTGCCCACGCTAGAGGCCATTGCCCGCAGCAGCCACGGCAGGTTCACCACTCATTACCTGCTGCGCGACGAAAACCTCGACCTAATGGACCGCTACCTCACCAACGGCGGCCGCTCCATTCCCAAGCTCATCGTGCTGCGTGCCGATACGCTAACGGAAGTCGCTACTTGGGGCCCGCGCCCGGCACCGGCGCAGGAGCTCTTTTTGCGTCTAAAAGCCGAGCAGCTGCCTTTTGAGGAATTTGCCACTCAGCTGCACAGCTGGTACGCCAAGGACCGCACCCAAAGCACCCAGCAGGAGTTGTTGGAGCTGATCAAGCAATTGGCCTAACGGGTAAACCTACTTGGGACCTGGACCGCAAGCCTTATCTACCCTTAGGGCTACGGCCTACTGAAGTCGACTCCGGTGCTCGTTGCGCCTAAAGAACCGCGTCAGATGCCGGACTACTACCGTTGTCCCAGTTCCTACTTCTTACATCTCACTTCTCAACATTCCGCATGTCCATTAAGCACGCTCAAACGCGCTTTCCCGTGGCTGACTTCATCAAGCACCGCTGGAGCGCCCGTTCGTTTACCAATCAGCCCATCGACGATGAAGTGCTGCATACCCTGTTCGAGGCCGCCGGCTGGGCACCCAGCGCCATGAACGAGCAGCCCTGGCAATACATCTACGCCCATAAGCACCAGACCGAGGCCTTCCAGAAGCTCTGGGACTGCCTGCTGCCCGGCAACAAGCCCTGGGCCCAGGATGCCGCCGTGTTGGTGCTGGCGCTGGCTCGCAAGACCTACGCCCAGGACGGCAAGCCCAACGCCTCGTACCAGCACGATGCCGGCATGGCCAACGCCACGCTGCTGCTGCAGGCTACGCTGCTCGGCATTCACGGCCACCCCATGGGCGGCTACGACAAAGAGAAAGTACGCCGCGAGTACCAGCTGCCCGACGACGTAGAGCCCATCATCGTGCTGGCCCTAGGCTACGTGGGCGAAGCCGAGCGGCTGGAGGAGCCGTTCCGCTCGCGCGAAACCACGCCGCGCAGCCGCAAGCCGCTCGACGAGTTCGTGTTCGAAAACAGCCTGCCCGCGTAGCGCTGCGCTTCCAACTTGCACCTTACTACTCCCCAAACGCCCCGACTTCATGCAAATTCAACGTTTCCCGGCCGCCGAGCGCGGCCTGAAAGACATCGGCTGGCTGCAAAGCAATTTCACGTTTAGCTTCAGCTCGTACCCCAATCCGGTGCGAGCGGGTTTTGGGCTGCTGCGCGTGTTCAACGATGATTTTGTGAAGGCCGGGAGCGGTTTTGGCATTCACCCGCACCAGAACATGGAAATCATTTCGGTGATGCTGGCGGGCAAGATGAGCCACATCGACTCCCTGGGCTACAAGGAAGTGGTGGAGCAGGATTGGGTGCAGATCATGAGTGCCGGCTCGGGCCTGCGCCACGAGGAGCACAACGTGGGCGACGACGAGGTGAATTTCCTGCAGATCTGGATTGAACCTAAGCTGCAGAACATCAACCCGCGCTACCAACGCCGCTCTTTCCCGCGCGAGCAGCGTCGCAACCGGATTACCACCGTGGTATCCAACGAAGAAGGGCAGGCCCACTGCTGGATCAACCAGAACGCCAAGCTCAGCCTAGGCTACTTTGAGGCCGGCCAGCAAGTAACTTACGCGCTGAACCCGCTCAACAAATGCGTGTTCTTATTCGTCATCGAAGGCGAATTGCGCGTGGGCGACGAGGCCCTGCCCAAGCGGGAAGCCTTGGGCTTGTGGGACGCTGAGCGGTTCGATATCGAGTGCCAGACGGAAGCGCAGTTTCTCATCATCGAGGTGCCGATCAATCACTGATGACGTGCCCTGCCTGCGCAGAATGATGTGAGGTTAAAAAGCAAAAAACCACGCTGAGTTGCCTCAGCGTGGTTTTTTGCTTTTTAACCGGACTGCCTACTGCACCGAAATAGTGCCGAGGTCGGTGGTATTGTTGTTGGTCACAGTTACTCCCGTGCGCGTAGCCTCACGATAAGCGGCCTGATTGGTGGGCGCGGTCGTCGTCGGGAACAGCTTCACGGTGTAAGTACCAGCGGGCAAGCTCATCAGCTGGAAGGCGCCGCTGGCATCGGCGCGGGTGCTGAAGGTGTCAGGCACGGTGATGGAAGAGCGGATGGCTAGCACCTGTGGCTCGGCAGCAGCCGGCGAAGCCACGCCGCGCAGCATGCCGTTCAGGTCCTGCGCCACCACCCGAATGACGGGCTTCAGCAGAAAGCGGTTCGAGCCGTTGCCACGCTCCACGATGGACTTGGCCACGTCAAAGTCCAGCAGCAGTTGGTAGGTCTCGCGGGCCTTCAGATCCACATTCTGCAGCTTCAGCTTCACGCCCGAAGTCTGGCCACTGGGCGTCTTGAGCTCGTAGGTACCGGTCTTGGTCGTCACGGTGTTGTTTGGGCCGAGCACGAGGCGAATCTCCTTAATCTCACCAGGCTTGAAGTCGGTATCGACAAGCAAGGCCGAACGCCCATTCACGTACTCCAGAATATTGATGCTTTGTGCCGTGAAGGGCAGGTTCTCCCAGCCGTTCGGGTCATTCTCATCCTTCAGGTGGACTTCGATCTGACGCAAATCCAGGTTGACGGCCCGGAAATCACCCGGGGCGTCGGTCAGGCGAATCTGCAGCTTGGCCTGTTTGGCATCCTTGCCGCAGCTGCCGAGCCCCAGCACGGCGAGCAGCGCCAGCGGAGCGAGAAAAGTTCTTTTCATGTGGTGGAGGAAAACGAGTAGGGAAAAAGTGCAAGCGGGGCTAGTACGTAAGAACCTAACAAAAGGTACACGGCAAGAAATATACCATTTTGCTGCCACACGCAACCATCCCTCGCCGTTGCCAATACCACTTTGGGGTCGATGAATAAGCTACCTGCATCGACGAAAGCCAAAAACAAACCGGCCCGTCGGTTTTCACCCACGGGCCGGACCAGCTTCGTTGATTTCAAAAATTAATTACCAGTAGCCGCTGAATCCGGTTTGGCGGGGGTAGCCGGAGTTGGAGCTGGAGTTGAAGTAGGCTGTGCGGGCTTCTTGCCACGGTTCAGCAGGTTGTTTAAGCCCTGCGACGCCTTGTCTTTCAGCTTGGCCTCGGCCTCCAAGCGCCTCTTCTCCACTTCCTGCTGCGCTTTGGCCTGCAGTTCCAGTTGCTTGCGTTCCAGTTCGCGGCGGGCGCTGTCTTGCGCCACCTGCGCCCGGGCCTGTAGTTGAAGTTTGGCGTCGTCTACCTTCGACTGCACCACGCTCTGCACGATATTCTTAGCCTGGGCCTTGGCACCGGCGGTGGTCAGGTTCACAGTCGGGTTAGTCATTGAGCCGCCGATTTTCAGGCCCATGGTCACGCGCTCGGTCCCCTTGATGTCCTGCACCCCAGTCAGCTGAGTAAGCTTCGCGTTTAAGGCATTGCCGACCTTGCCGGTGGGCACGTCCAGGGCCATTACGTATTCCAGGTTGCCGGCCACGTTGGAGGAGCCGCCCACCGTGCTCTTGATCTGACCGACGTTGAACTCAAACGGCTTCACGATGAAATTACCGTTCAAGAATTCAGCAGCCACATCCTTGTTCTCCACCACAAAGCGCTTCAGCTCATCGAGCTGAGTGAGGTTACTCACCTTGGTCATTACGGGTGATGCGCCCAGTGCAGCGCGCACTACTTCAAATAGGCCCTTGCCGGTGAGGGTGCTGTACACGGGCATCATATCGGGGCCCATTTCACCGGTCACGTTGAAGTTGGTGGAGAAGATGCCCTCCACCTGCGAAGCTAGCGGCACCAGCGTCTTCACCGAGTTGAAAGCGCGGAAGGCGTTCTGGAAGTCCAGGTTTTTGATGTTCAGCCCCAAAGAGAACTTAGGGTGCTGCAGGTCCTTGCTGCTGTAGCTGCCGGTGGTAGCGAAGGAGCCACCCAGGGTGTTGAAGGTCAACCCGTTCATATTGACGGCTTCATCCTTCACCGCTACGGTGCCTTTCAGGTTTTCCAGCTTCAGGTTGTCGTATACCACTTGGTCAGCGTTGGCGTTCAGGGTCAGGTCGAAGAACTTCGGAATCTGCAGCACGCCGTCGGCCTGAGCGGGCGTGGCGGGTGCCTTGGCAGCGGTGGCAGCGCCGGTGGTAGGCTTGCCGCTGGCTTCGTCCACCATCCACTCGTTCACGTTGAAGCGCCTGGAATTCACCGTCAGATTACCGCGCAGGGGCTGGCCGGGCGTAAACAGGTAGCCCATGTAGTTGGTAATCGTGCCCGAAGCCGCGAAGTCGGACGTGCCGAGAAAGCCCGACATGTTTTGCAGCACGATCTGCGCATTGTTGAACGTAGCCGTGGCTTGGTTTACTTTCAGGCCCTGGGGCAGGTCGCCACTTTTGTAAGTCACGTTTTGCGCCTGCATTGTGCCCGAAGCCACGATGTTCTGGTAGCGCTCAGCCTCGATATCGGCCATGCTGCCTTTGGCGGCGATGTTGCCGTTGAGGCGGCCAGTCACCGTCATGCCTTCCAGCGGAAAAATCTTGGTGAGCTTGGTTAGGTCCACCACGCCCTTCACGTTGGCGTCGAATACGGGCTTGTCGATGTTCTGGGCCGCCACCCGGCCTTCCAGCGGCTCGCCGTCGAGCAGCATCCGAAACTGCGGAATATCGATGCGCGTGTCGTTTACTTGGCCGGTGGTGTTCACCACGGTGCCATTCAACGTCAGGTTCTCAATGGGCGCCGGGAATTCCTTCGACTTCACGTAACCGTTGGTCAGGCGTAGTGCGGCCTGCGTCACGGGCATCTGCGTCTTGGAGTAAGAGCCCTTGGCCGTGGCATCCACGGCCAACAGCCCGCGCAGCACCATATCCGGTACGGGGTACACTTTGGTCATTTCGGCCAGATCCACGTTGGCCTTCACGCGGCCGTCTATCTTCATGGGCTCCAGCCCGTCAATGGATACGTTGCCGTCCACGGGATTCTTGCCCAGATCGAGGTGAAAGCGCTTCACGTTTACCTTCACATTATTGGTGAAGCCCGAAGGGTTGTCCACCGTCATGTCCACGTTGATATTGCGAGCGGCTTGTGGCAGGTCGGGGTAGTGAAACATGCCGTTGTTGATCTGCAGGTTCAGGCCGTAGCCGGGCATCCGCGTTTCGTTCTGCACACCCTTGAAGTAGCCGTCGAACGCCACTTTGCCGCTAGTCTCGAGGTTCTTGAAGTCCTTCGTAAACACGCCCGGCACCAGGCTCAGGATGTTCTTGAAATCCGTTTGCAGGGCCTTAAAAGTCAGATCGTAGGTAATGTCCGTAGCGTTCGGCAACCCGATGGCGCCCTGGAAGCTGAACGGGAAATCATTCAGCCGCACCTGGTTGTCTTTGAAAGTGAAGAGCATCTTGTCCAGGTCCATGCCCATGGTCACGTCGGCGGTCAGCTGCTTCTTGTCGAGGTAGGCGGTGCCATCGTAGCGCATGGTCAGGGCCTCGGCTGAGGTCTGCGACTTCATATCGAAAATGTTTGAAGCAAAGTCGCCGGAACCGGAGTGGTTCACGCCCCGCATCTCCATACCGAAGGGGATGGTCAGGTCCTCGTAACGTACGCGGCCGTTATCAATCTTCCAGCCCTTAATGGTCAGTCGAATGGCGCTGGTGTCTTTGCCCTGCTCGGCCAGCGTCGAGTCGGGAATGACGATGTCCCAGTTGGCGCGCCCGCTCTTCAGAATTCGAGCGTGAATGTCGGGCCGCTCTAGGCTGACCGAATTAATCTTGATTTGCTCCCCGCGGATAACGCTCATCAGATCCAAGCCGATATCAAGCCGGGGTAAGTAAGCCAGCGTGTCACGCGCAAACGAATCCTGCCCGATAATCCGCAACTGCTCCACGCTCAGGTCCAGATCGGGGAAGGTGCGCAGCAAACTCACACTGACATTCTCCGGCTGGTATTCTACCCGTGCCGAAAGCTTCTGAGCAAGTTGTTGATCGAGGGCGGCCTTGAGTTTGTCCTTGAACAGTATCGGCATCAGCGCGACGGCTGCCACCAGCACCACCAGCAAAACCAGCAGACCTAGAAAAAATTTTCGCATGTGATAAATGATTGACGACTAAGCCACAAGCGGCGTGAAGGGGCGTCCGATTAGTTGAGGTGACAAGTCTAAGATGGGCGAATTTGCAATTTTAGTTCCGCCACCCCACCCCCGCGCACCAAACGCGGGCTTCCGGCCGTTAGTACACCCGCCTATGTGTGCCATATTCCTGCCCGTTGTTTTACGTCAGCGCGCCCGTACCGCCGGGCTGCGCCGTTGGATGGCGGCTGCGCTTTTGGGTTTAAGCGTGGCACCCACCACACAGGCCCAAGACGTTTATTTTTCGCAGCCGTACGCCACGCGGCTGCACCTGAACCCGGCCTTTACGGGCCTCATAAGCGACGCCAGCGTCACACTGGCGTACCGCAACCAGTACCCCACGCTCATCGGTACGCTGCAAACCAGCCAGCTAGCCGCCGACTACCGCTTCCAGGATCAGCGAAGTGCCGTGGGTCTGCTCATCAACGCCGACCGCGGTGGCGGCCTTGACCTGACGCGCTTGGAGGCCGGTTTTACTTACGCTTACCGCGCTAAGCTGGCCCAAGATGTGTACGTGAGTGCCGGCGCCCACGCCGCGTACGGCTCCCAGCGCATCAGCTACAACAACCTGCTCTTCGGCGACCAGCTTTCCGACGACGGCCAGAACCTCGGCCCCTCCGGCGAAAACCTTGCGCAACTTTACGACCCGGTACGCTACCTCACCCTGGGAGTCGGGGGGTTGCTGTATACTAGCAATGCTTGGGGCGGCTTGGCCATGCACCACCTGAACCAGCCCCAATTTGGTCAGCTTCAGAACACTAAACTCCCATTTCGCCTAGCGGCACACGGTGGCTACAAATACTATTTCGTGCGCAACAGCGTTAAGCAGCAGTACCGCGAGGTTAGTCTTTCGCCCACGGCCGCTTATACCTATCAGGGCGGTTCGGAGCGGGCTGAAATAGGTCTTTACGGTACTGCCACGCCACTCACGGCCGGAGTGCTGTGGCGGGGCTCCTTGCCCGGTCCGGGCAAAGCCCAACAGAGCTTGGTAACGCTGCTGGGTGTGGCGTGGAACGGTTTCCGCTTCGGTTACAGTTACGACGTGAGTCTCAGCCGGTTTAGCCGCGAAGTAGGAGGCGCCCACGAGCTAACATTGTGTTTAGAAAAGATTGATTTGCTCGAAGCCGCGAAGCGACGTTTAAGACGCAAAAATTACGCTGCTCCCCCTTGTCCCTCCTTTTGAAAACTCGTAGTATTGCGTTCAGTTTGCCTTTCTCAAGCCTTTTTCGCTCAAGGAGTTCCACGTAAACAAGTATGAATCTTTCCAAGTACCTGCGTTTGGCCGTCGTTGGCGCTTGCGCCCTGTCGGCTTGCAAAAGCGGTCCGCCGTCGGCTCAGAAGCCCGGCAAGTACAGCTCGACCACCGGCATTGAGTACAACACCGAGGAAGGCATGAAGGTAGCTGACTACCAAGGCATTCCTGAAGGTCCAGGTCTCGTTTTCATCGAGGGCGGCCGCACCGTGCTGGGCTCCGGTGAAGAAGACGTGGCCATGACCCACGACAACCTCGAGCGCACCGTTACAGTAGCTTCGTTCTACATGGACGAAGCTGAAGTTGCCAACATCCACTGGCTGGAGTACCTGCACTACGTGCGGAAGGACTCGTCGGAGGAGTTCTACCAGAAAGCCCTGCCCGATACCACCGTATGGGCCCGCGACCTGTCGTTTAACGACCCTTACGTTGACTACTACCTGCGTTACCCTGGCTTCCGCTATTTCCCGGTAGTGGGTGTCAGCTGGCTGCAGGCCAATGACTTCTGCACCTGGCGTACGGCCAAGGTGAACGAAAACCTAGCTATGCAATCCGATGGCGGCGAAAGCGGCGGCGGACGTAAGAAGGGCGGCGGACTATTCGGCAAAAAGAAAAAAGGCGCTGCTGCTGACGGTGCTGAAGGCACAACCGAAGGAGAAGGCGACGGCGAAGGCAAAGTGCGGATTGCCATTGAGAACGGCAATACCCTGCCTAACTACCGCCTCCCCACCGAAGCCGAATGGGAATACGCTGCTCAGGCTATGATCGGCACCCAGGAAACCGGCAACGAGAACCAGGAGAACAAGCGCGTATATCCGTGGGATGGCCGCCAGGTGCGTAACCCCTACGGCAAGAAGATGGGTCAGTTCCTGGCCAACTTCAAGCGCGGCCGCGGTGACTACGCTGGTATTGCCGGCTCGCTCAACGACGGCGCAATGATTACCGAGTACATCTACTCGTACCCGCCCAATGATTACGGCCTGTACAACATGGCTGGCAACGTAAACGAGTGGGTACAGGACGTATACCGTCCGCTGTCGTTCGAAGACATGGAAGACCTGAACCCCTTCCGTCGAAACGGTGTGCTGGACGAATCGGAGAAGTACGACAAGAAAGGCTACCAGTCGCTGATCGACGACCACGTACGCGTCTACAAAGGCGGCTCGTGGAAGGACGTAGCTTACTGGCTCTCGCCCGGTACGCGTCGCTTCATGGCTGAAGACTCGGCTACGGCCTCTATCGGCTTCCGCTGCGCCATGATCAACCCCGGCTCGAACAAGTAAGCCTTAGGGTTAGCCCAAACGCAAAACGGCCCGGACTACTGCAGTCCGGGCCGTTTTGCGTTTGGGCTGGTCGTTATCAATGGCTGATCTTATACTTCACTTAATGTTCGGCGCAAGCAATGGTGGCAACGCTCACAGCCGCGGCACCAGCATCGAGCAGTTTGATGGCGCAGGCTTCCAAAGTGGCGCCGGTGGTCAGCACATCATCGACTACCAGTATGTGCTTGCCTTGCACTGCTTCGGGGTCGGCCACGTCGAACACTTCGGCTACGTTTTGCCATCGTTCGGCGCGGCTCTTGCGCGTTTGGGTGGTGGTGAAGCTGGTGCGGCGTAGCACCGTCGGCGACCAAGCCACATCCAAGCTTTCGGCCAGCCCTTGGGCGAAGGTGTCGGATTGGTTGTAGCCACGCTTGGCCAGCTTGCGGCGGTGCAACGGTACGGGAACAATCAATTCAATGTCGGTGCCTAGACCGGCCTGGGCCAACTCCTGCCCGTACATCTGCCCCAAAGCAGTTCCCACTTCCTTCTGACCTTGGTACTTGAGCTGGTGCAACAGGTGCTGCACGCGGCCGCGGCGCAGGAAGCGCAGGTAGCTGAGTACGTAATGCATGGGTACACGACCCCAAAAGCGTCGCGCCAGCGGGTTATCGGTAGGGGAGAGGCGGTGGTAATCGGTGTACGGAAGCTGGGTGCGGCAGCTGGTGCACAGGTGCGTTTCGCCGCGGGCTAAAGACTGCTGGCAAGCCAGGCAGGTGCGGGGAAAGATCAGTGAAACGAAATCGGATAGGGCTGTGCGAAGCATCGGTAAGACGCTGAATGGACGAAATAGAAGGTTTCAATCAATAAGTAATTGACGGCTATGATAGCGTTAGCGCGTCATAATTGCTGCTGAATGTAAACCTTTGCAGGCAGAAAGCCATTGATGCAATCAGGCATTTGGCTTCAACTTCCCCTTTCACCATCTCACCATTTCACGGATGAGCCTCGTCACCGAATTCAACGACTACCGCTCGCGCATGAACGAAAAGATCATGGCGGCGGATAACAAAGTTATCAAGCGCTTTTTCAACCTTGATACCAATACTTACCAAGCCGGCGCCCTCGACGTCAAGACCAAGGAAATCGTGGGTTTGGCCTGCTCTATGGTGCTGCGCTGCGACGACTGCATCAAGTATCACCTTGGCAAGTGCTACGAAGAAGGCCTCACCGATGCGGAGGTATATGAAGTGTTTGCCATTGCCAATCTCATCGGCGGCAGCATCGTGATTCCGCACTTCCGCCGGGCCGTGGAGTACTGGGAAGCCCTGAAGGAAGAATCGGCTACGCCCACGGCGCCTCACGCCGAGCACACCGCTTAATCCATGCTGGATCCGCAGGAAACGGAGGCCCAGTTCGAGCACCGCTGGTGGCTGCTGATGTCGGAAATGAAGGAACGATTCGGCAAAAAGCCCGACCTCAACGCCCTGCTGCTGCTCATTGGGGTACAGGAGTTGGGCCAGGGCGCTGGGCCGTTCTCCAAAGAGCAGAAGCAGGACCTGATGCACATTGCCACCTGCAAACTTTTTAGCCTATCGGGCTACTACGAGTTGGAGCGCTTGGACGAAGAGGGCTGGCCCCATTACCGCCTCATCAGGCCCGTCCCTTTTGCCAATTTGAAAGAACAGGAGCGGATGCTAAAGTGGCACATGCTGGAGTACTTTGCTCAAGAAGAAAATGAGTAAAGTGGCTTGATGCACTGCTGCTCAAAGCACAAAAGCTTCTGGCATCTGAATGTCAAGTTATAGAACGTTCCGCTGAGCTTACAGAAGCATTTCTACTGCTTCGTTGAGACTAGTATCAGACAAAGTAGCAGAGATGCTTTGGTAAGCTCAGCAGGCAGTTTTTATTTAATACTTCTCATTGAAAATCATTTCTTACAACGTCAACGGCCTGCGCTCGGCCCTGAGCAAGGGGTTGCTTGACTGGGTGCAGGAAGCCCAGCCAGATGTGCTTTGCCTGCAGGAAATCAAAGCGGGCCGCGAGGCGCTGGATGTGGCGGGCTTTGAGGCCCTTGGCTACCATGCCTACCTGTATCCAGCCCAAAAACCGGGGTACAGCGGTGTAGCCACCTTCACCAAGCAATTGCCCAAGGCCGTGACGATGGGTTGCGGCCGTGAAATCTATGACCACGAAGGCCGCGTCCTGCGGCTGGATTTTGACGATTTCTCGGTGCTGAATGTGTACATGCCCTCGGGCACGAGCGGACCGGAGCGGCAGCAGTTCAAGCTCGACTGGCTGGCGTGGTTTTCTACCTACGTGAAGGCCCTGCGTCACTCGGTACCGCCGCTGGTTATTTGCGGCGACTTCAACTGCTGCCCCACACCCATCGACCTGCACAACCCCAAGGCCAACCAGAACAGCCCCGGCTACACGCCCGCGGAGCGGGCCTGGTTTGCCGCTTTCCTGGCCGACGGCTACACCGACTCGTTTCGCCACCACCACGGCGAAGCGCCGCATCAGTATTCTTGGTGGAGCTACCGCGCCGGCAGCCGCTCGCGCAACGTGGGCTGGCGGCTAGATTACCTACTGGCCGATAACAGCTTGCAACCCCGGCTTGTCTCGGCCGGTCTGTTACCCGATGCGGTACATTCCGACCACTGCCCGGCCTACGTGGAACTGCAGTAGCCGATCCTACGCTACAACTGCGCCTTGGTTCGGCACTTATTGCGGGCCGGTGGTGGTTAAAGAAGCTCAGCGGCACGGGTCGGATGGGCCCGGCCCGGCGGTTTCGCCGTATCTTACTCTGCCTTCACCTAGTCGACGCGAAGTTCTGCCATGCCGGCAACGCCATCTGTTACTTCTTCATCCGCCCCTGCCAGTTGGCAGGCCGTACGCAAGCATCTGGAAGACTTCAAACGGAAGTTTTATCTGAGTTTGCTGGTACGCGGCCTTCTGGTGGCCGGTGGGTTACTGCTCACGCTGTTTGTCGTTTTCAATCTGCTCGAATACTTTCTTTACCTGCCCACCTGGGTGCGGGGTGGATTGCTGTTCGGCTTTTTGGGACTGACGATCTGGGCCTTCATTCACTGGATCTGGCAGCCCTTAGCTGCTCTTACCAACCTGCGCCGCCTGCTTTCTGATGAGCAGGCCGCACAGCACGTGGGCAAGCTATTTCCGGAAGTGCAGGACAAGCTCCTGAACGCTCTGCAGCTGCAAGGCCAGGCCCGCGACAACGCCCTGATTGCGGCCAGCCTCGATCAGCGCGCCGGCCAATTGTCGGGCCTGGAGTTTGCCGAGCGCATTCGCATCAAGGAAGAAACCCGGCCCTTGTGGAAGTACGCCGCGGTGCCGGCTGCCTTGGCTGCCGTGCTGCTGCTGGTGTGGCCCAGCTTGTTTGTGCAGGGCACCGAGCGCATTCTGCACTACAACAAAGCTTATGCGCGGCCGATGCCCTTCCGCTTTGTGCTGGCAAACAAACAGCTGCAGACCTTTAAAAACGAAGACTTCAAGCTGGAAGTCACAGTGGAAGGTATGGCAGTGCCCAACGAAATCAACGTGCTGTTCGATGGTCGTGAGCGGCGCCTGACCAAGGTGGCGCCAGGCCGCTTTGCCTTTACTTTTCAGCAGCCGCAGCGCAGCACGCAGTTTCAGCTGGCCGCCGCGGGCTTTACTTCCGATGATTACCAGTTGCGCGTGCTGGAGCGGCCCAACCTGCTCGACTTCGCCGTGCGCGCCGAATACCCCGCTTACTTGCGCCGGCCGGCCGAAAGCCTGCCCAATGAAGGCAACCTCACCGTACCCGAAGGCACGCGCCTGACCTGGCAGTTCAACACCGCCGCAACCGAACAAGTAAAGCTGGAGTTTCTGGAGCCCAACGAAACCGTAACCGCCCAGGCCGTAGCCGACGACCAGTTCACCGTGACGCGCCCGGCCGTGCGCAGCCAGCCTTACCGCGTGCAACTGCGCAACGCCATCAGCCCCAACCGCGACCCCATCGAATACCAGCTCACCGTGGTGCCCGACCAAGCACCCAGCATCACCGTGGAAGCCTTTGCCGATACGGCTACGCGCCGCTACCTAGCCCTGGCTGGCACCGTGCGCGACGATTACGGCCTGACGCGCCTAGCCTTGCACTACCGCGTAGGCACGGCGCAGCAGCCGGGCCAATGGCGCTCCGCCCCCATGGCCCTGGCCAGTGCCAGCCCCGCCCAGACGTATACCCACCAGTGGGACCTGGCTTCGCTGCGCCTCAAGGCCGGCGACCAGCTGGAGTACGCCGTGGAAGTGTGGGACAACGACGGCCTGAAAGGCCCCAAAAGCACCCGCACCCGCCCGCTGACTTACCGCCTGCCGAGCCGGGCCGAAATGCGCACTCAGCTGAATGCTGAGTCGCAGGCCATGCAAAACAAGATGACCAGCGCTCAGGAGCAGAGCAAGAAGCTGCAGCGGGAACTGGCCAAAGCCGAAGAAAAGCTCAAAACCAAACGCGAGCTAAGCTACTCCGACCGCAAGGAGATGCAGCAAATGCTGCAGGAAAAGCAGCAGATGGACCAGCAGCTCGAGCAGATGAAGCAGATGTTTGCACAGCTGCAGCAGAAGCAGGAGCAGATGGAACCGCAAAGCCAAAAGCTGGCGGAAAAGGCCCAGGAGCTGCAGAAGCTCATGGACTCCATGATGGACCCCGAAACCAAGAAGCTGTACGAGGAACTGCAAAAGCTACTGCAACAGCAGAAGGCGCCTGAGGGCGAGATTCAAAAGCTGCTCGATAAGCTTGAGAACAAGGAAGAAAACATGCAGAAGGAGCTGGAGCGCGCCATGGACCTGTTCAAGCAACTGCAGCTGGAGCAGAAGATGGAAAACGCGACCGAGCAACTGGAAAAGCTAGCCGAGCAGGAGCAGAAGCTGGCGGAGCAAACCCAAAAGGCCGCCGAGAAAAGCCCCGAGCAGCGCAAGCAGGAAAACGAGCAGCTCAAGCAGCAGCAGCAGGAAGCCCAAAAGGCTTTCGAAGATGTGAAGAAAGAGCTGCAGGAAGCCAAGAAGCTCGATCAGCAGCTCGACAACCAGAACAACCTCGATCAAATGCAGCAACAGCAGCAGGAGATTGATCAGGAAATGCAGGAAAGCCAGGAGGAATTGGGCAAAAACCAAAACCAAAAGGCGGCCCAAAGCCAGAAGGACGCGGCGCAGAAGATGAAGGACATGGCGCAGAAAATGCGTCAGCAGATGGAGCAGGAAGAGTCGGATCAGCAGCAGCAGAACATCGATGACCTGCGCGACATCCTGGAAAACCTGCTGAAACTGTCCTTCGACCAGGAAGGCCTGATGAAGCAGTTCAGGCAGGTAGATCAATCCGACCCGCGCTTCGTGCAGCTCAGCCAGAACCAGCGCAAGCTCCGCGACGACGCCGTGGTAATTCAGGATTCGCTTTATGCCCTGGCCAAAAAGGTATTCCAGCTGCAGTCATTCGTGACGCGCGAAGTGGGCGAGATGAACGGGCAGATGGACCAAGCCATGGACCAGCTGCGTCAGCGAAACGTGGGCCGGGCCACCAGTTCGCAGCAGCTGGCCATGACGAGCATGAACAACCTCGCCCTGATGCTCAACGACGCCTTGCAGCAGATGCAGGAGCAGCAACGCCAATCCCAGCAAAACCAGTCGGGCAGCGGCAAGCCCGGCAAGAAAAAGAAGAGCGGCCAGCAAAACCCTGGCGTAGGACAGATGGGCAAGTTGCAGCAGCAGCTCAACGAGCAGATTCAGCAATTGCAGCAGAGCGGCAAGAGTGGGCGCCAGCTTTCCGAGGACCTGGCCAAAATGGCCGCTCAGCAGCAAATGTTGCGCGAAGCCCTGCAGCAATTGGAGAAAATGCAGCAACAGGCCAAAGAGGGCAAAAACGGCCAAAAAGGCAAAGGAGAGGAGGGCATGGGCGGCCTCGGCGAGCTGAAAAAAATGATGGAACAAACCGAGACGGACCTCGTAAACAAGCGCTTGACGGAGCAAACCGTTATGCGCCAACGTCAGATCCTGAGCCGCCTCCTGGAAGCCGAGAAATCGGCCAGGGAGCGGGACCTCGACAACAAGCGCGAAGCCGAGACGGCGCGCACGGTGCCGCCCGGTTTTCCGCCGGCTTTCGAGAAATATCGACAGGAACGTAACCGTCAGACGGAGTTGCTACGTACCGTACCGCCGGCCCTCACTCCGTATTATCAGCGGGAGGTGAGCGAGTATTTTCAGAAAATGAAATAGCGCTGCCTATTTTTACGCCCGTTGCCCTTTCTCCACTCCATGAAGCAGGTTAAAATCCAGATTCCTTCCCTCGTCGAGAATATCCGCGTGGTGGAAAGTTTTATCGACAACTCGAAGGAAACCTTTCACATCGAGGACGATATCTATGGTAATATTATGGTGGCCGTCACGGAAGCCGTGAACAACGCCATTCGCCACGGCAACAAGTTCGATAAGGACAAGAACGTGCTGCTGTGCCTGACCATAGATCAGGACCGTGTGAAATTCGAGATTGAGGATCAAGGCCCCGGGTTCGACTATACCAATTTGCTCGACCCGACGGCTCCCGAAAACCTCGAAAATCCCGGTGGCCGTGGTATCTTCCTGATTCGGCACCTAGCCGATGAGGTCGAGTTTGCCAATGATGGCCGCAAGGTAGAACTCACGTTCTTCCTGCCCCCGAGCGGTGCCAACGGTCAGGCCGTAGCCTAGATTTCCTCATTTCTTTTCTGCTCGATCATGCACGACGACACCCAGCTGCCGCCCGCTCACGACGAAGCCTACGACCCGCTGCACGACGCACCGGGCATCGAATTCGTAGTCGAAGACGTGGATTTCGAGCTTGGTGACGCTACTGCGCTAATCGAATGGATTGAGCGCGTGGCGGCCGTGCACGAGCACAAAATCGTGCAGCTCACCTACGTGTTCTGCTCCGATGAGTACCTGCACCGCGTAAATGTGGAGTACCTCGACCACGACACCTACACCGACGTTATCACCTTCGACAACGCCGACGATGCCGACATCATCGAGGGCGACGTGTTTATCTCGGTAGATCGGGTGCGCGAAAACGCCCAGACGCACAACGTCACGTTCCGCGACGAGCTGCACCGCGTGATGATTCACGGCGTGCTGCACCTGCTCGGCTACAAAGACAAAGATCTGCTGAGCCAAACGGCCATGCGCAAGAAGGAAGACGACTGCCTTTCGCTGCGTGCGTTCTAAGCATATACATCGACCTTAACTATCAAAAACGCCCGCCGAAACGCGGGCGTTTTCTTTTGCCGGTTACCATTCAATTGGTTGAACCATCCCTGATTCAACCTTAGTTTAGGGATTCATCTTAGCTACTATGTCCGCTACTCCTTCTTCTCCGCCCGTGATTCAGGGCGACGTGCTGGATTTTTACTTAAGCCAAGGGTATTACCGCATGCATCAGAACCTGTTTACTTGCCGGTTTCTGCCCCTCGACGATACCGTTTACACCGTGCACTGGCTGCGTCTGGACCTGACGCGCGTCAGGCTGGGTAGCGAGCAGCGCCGCTTGCTGCGCATCAATGAGCCGTTCAACGTGCTGCTCCGGCCGTTCCAGCTCACCGATGAATACGAGGAACTGTACGCCCGCTACCGCCAGTCCATCACTTTCGATGCACCCGAGACGATAGAAGCCTTCCTGCTGGCTGGCGCCCGTCACAATGCCTTTACCACCCAGGTGCTGGAAGTACGGGACGGAAAGCAGCTGATTGCGGCCGGCATCTTCGATAGCGGCTCGCGTAGCCTGGCCGGCATCATGAATTTCTATGACCCGGCCTACCGCAAACACAGCTTGGGCAAATACCTGATGCTGCTCAAAATCAACCATGCCCAGCAACAGTGGAAGATGTATTACTATCCTGGCTACGTGGTGCACAATTACCCCAAATTCGACTACAAGCTCTTTGCCTGTCCAGCCGCTACGGAGGTATTTGACTGCGTGACGGGCCGCTGGCTCCCTTTTTCTTGGGATACGGTCGCGGCCCAATCAGCTGAATTGCTGGCCGATTGGCCGAGTAGTTTTGAGTACAATGACGAGGCTGAGCACGAGCGTTAATTGATTAGTTTAATTAAACTCCACCGGTGCTGAATGGGTGCTGTCGCGCAAAAAAGCAGGCACTTGCGTATCTTTGCACACGTTCTGAGCGGGTTAGACCTTACGTCAATTGAAATATCAAAACCGTTTTCGCCGAGCGTGGAAACGGTTTTTGCTTTTCGACCACACTTTGGACCGTCATGTCGAGCGCAGTCGGGGCATCTCGACTGCACTCGGCATGACGGCTAACGAAAATATGTGGCACAAAACGCGGTCTGATGCTGTTCATCACCGACGAAACAACCTTCCAGCTATGCTGACCCAGGAATACGATGTAATTGTGGTAGGTGCCGGCCACGCTGGCTGCGAAGCGGCGGCGGCGGCAGCCAATCTTGGCTCCAAGGTGCTGCTCATCACCATGAACATGAACACCATCGCGCAGATGTCGTGCAACCCGGCCATGGGCGGGGTAGCTAAGGGGCAGATTGTGCGCGAGGTGGACGCCTTGGGCGGCCAGTCGGGCATCATCACCGACAAAACCATGATTCAATTCCGGATGCTGAACCGCTCCAAAGGCCCCGCCATGTGGAGCCCGCGGGCCCAGAGCGACCGGATGCGCTTCGCCGAAGAATGGCGCCTGACGCTGGAAGGAATCAGCAACGTGGACTTCTGGCAGGAAGCCGTAACCGGTCTGCTGGTGGAAGGCAACGTATGCGTGGGCGTGCGCACGCAGCTCGGCATCGAGTTCCGCTCGAAGACGGTGGTGCTCACCAACGGCACTTTCCTGAACGGGCTCATTCACATCGGCGAGAAAAACTTTGGCGGTGGCCGCGCGGCCGAAAGCAAGAGCACCGGCATTACGGAGCAGCTGCGCGAGTTGGGCTTCGAGACGGGCCGCATGAAAACCGGTACCCCGCCCCGCGTGGACGGCCGTACGCTGGATTACTCGCGTATGGAAGAACAGCCCGGCGACGAGGAGCCGAGCAAGTTCTCGTATCTCGACACGCCGCGTCTCGCCAAGCAGCGCCCCTGCTACATCACGTACACCAACGACAAGGTGCACGAAATTTTACGCACCGGCTTCGAGAAGTCGCCCATGTTCCAGGGCCGCATCAAGGGCTTGGGGCCGCGCTACTGCCCGTCGGTGGAGGATAAGATCAACCGCTTCGCGGATAAAGACCGGCACCAGATTTTCGTGGAGCCGGAGGGCTGGAGCACGGTAGAAGTGTACGTGAATGGCTTCAGCTCCTCGCTGCCCGAAGACGTGCAGTACAACGCGCTGCGCCAGATTCAGGGCTTCGAAAACGCGAAGATGTTCCGCCCCGGCTATGCCATTGAGTACGACTTCTTTCCGCCCACGCAGCTGCACCTCACGCTGGAAACCAAGCCGGTGCGCAACCTCTATTTCGCCGGTCAAATCAACGGCACTACGGGCTACGAGGAAGCTGCTTGCCAGGGCCTGATGGCCGGCATCAACGCCCACCTGCGGGTGCGCGACTTGGAGCCGTTCATTCTGCGCCGCTCGGAGGCCTACATCGGGGTGCTAATCGACGACCTCGTCAACAAAGGTACCGACGAGCCCTACCGCATGTTTACTTCGCGGGCGGAGCACCGCATCCTGCTCCGTCAGGACAACGCCGATCTGCGCCTGACGCCGCTGGCTCATAAGCTGGGGTTAGCCTCGGATGAGCGCATGGCCCGCGTGGAGCAAAAGCGCCAGCAGACCGCCGACGTGCTGGAATACCTAAACAAAAAGCCGGTGGAGCCGGGTGAAATAAACGGCTTGTTGGCAGAGTTGGGCTCGGCCCCGATCAGCGAGAAAACCCGTGCCGGAAACCTGCTGCGCCGTCCCCAAGTGGAGCTAGCCGACCTGCAGCGCGCCCTGCCGGAGCTCAACCAATACCTGAACACCTACGGCACCGAGGCGCTGGAGCAAGCCAGCATCCACGTGAAGTACGAAACCTACATCGACAAGGAGCACCAGCAGGCCAAGCGCATGGGCGAGTTGGAGGACGTGCGAATCGTGGGCAAGCTGGACTACAAAGCCATGCCCGCCCTCTCGCACGAGGCGCGGGAAAAGCTGCTGCGCATTCAGCCCGAAACCATCGGTCAGGCTTCTCGCATCAGCGGCATCTCGCCGGCCGATATTTCGGTGCTAATGGTGTACTTAGGGAAATAGCTCTGATTGCTGAATTGTGAATTCTGAATTGCAGCTTTGCATCCCTGTTGCTGAAAAGCACTCGGGAGGAGGCTGCAATTCAGAATTCAGCCTTAAAAATTCATAATTTTTCAGAAGCGAGGGTGTCGTACGAACGCGTGGATCAGTGCCCGGTGTGCGGGAAAAGTGACTTTCGGCCGAAGATGGTGGTGGAAGACCATTCCGTCAGCCACGAAAGCTTTGCCATCATGCAATGCATGAACTGCACCTTTCTGCTCACCAACCCGCGCCCCGACGCCGAGAGCATCGGCCGTTACTACGAGAGCGAGGACTACGTTTCGCACTCCGACTCCAAACAGGGCCTGATCAACCAGCTATATCAGGTAGCCCGCACCTTCACGGTGCGCCGCAAGGTATCATTGCTCAATAAGCACGCGGCGCGCAAGGGCCGCGTGCTGGATTACGGCTGTGGCACCGGTTACTTCCTGGCGGCCTGCCAGAAAGCCGGCTGGCAAGTGGCCGGCGTGGAGCCCAATGAGACAGCCCGCAAGCTGGCCGAGCAGCTTACCGGCCAGCCCATTAGTGCCGGCGACCTGGCGTCGTTCGAGACGGGCTCTTTCGACGCCATCACGCTCTGGCACGTGCTGGAGCACATTCACGACCTAAACGGCACGCTCAAGCAACTTACCCGTTTGCTCAAGCCCGATGGCGTGCTCATCGTGGCAGTGCCCAACGCCGAGAGCCCCGACGCGCAGTACTACCGCGAGCAGTGGGCCGCTTACGACGTGCCGCGGCACTTGTACCACTTCACGGCCAAGACCATCAGCAAACTCTTCCGTAAGCATCACTTGCTGCTGCGCCACACGCTGCCCTTGCCGCTGGATGCCTACTACGTGAGCATGCTCAGCGAAAAATACCGGGCCGAACGCAACGGCGGCATGCTGGCGGCCTTGAAATCCGGCTATAAATCAAACCGCCAGGCTGCGCAAAACGGCGGACAATACTCCAGTCTGATTTTCGTAGCTGGCAAAGACGCTAAATCGGCCGCGGCGCCGGCTGCTTCCTAGGCCTGCTGGGGTAGGGGAGACGTCGCACCGGTTTCAAATGCACTACGCCCTATGCCTGCCTTTTCCTTGCTTGCATACCGGTTAAGGAGGAGGTTGCGTTTGGTAGCGGCGCCGGTTGGATTGGCCCTGGCTCTTGGCACTGTTCCCACGGCGGCCCAAGTGGCACCGGTACCAGCCGATTCGGTCGTTATACCTTTGCCGGTATTCAGGCCCGACTCGGTGCAGGCACTCGTGCCGACTGAGCCGCCGCCCGATGCCGAGCCCACGCCGGCCCCGCTGTCGAAGCGGGCCCGCTGGACTATTCTGGGGGCTTGCGCCCTGATTACGATTTCCACTTTGCTGCTCTACAATGTTCGTTCGCGCTAATACGCCGTTGCTACTGCCGCTGGGGCTGCTACTTACCGGTTGCGCGGCCATCAGCTCGCCCGAGGGCGGCGTTCGGGATACGGAGGCGCCCAAGCTAGTGGGCAGTACGCCCAAAACCGGCGCTACCAACGTCAGCCAGCAAAGCATCCGACTTGTGTTTTCGGAGCCGGTGCAACTGAAGGAATTGCAGAAGAACCTGCTCGTCACGCCCAGCCTGGCCGAAGACAACCGCTACAAAATCCGGGAAGAGCGCAACGCCATTGAACTGCGCTTTGATAAGCCGCTGGACCCGAACACGACCTACGTCTTCAACTTCAACGAAGCCGTGGTCGACATCACCGAAAGCAATGTGGCGCCCAACGTGGTGGTAGCATTTAGCACCGGTGCGGCTCTGGATTCAGGCTCGGTGCGCGGCACGGTAGCCCAGCTGCTTACGGGTCAGCCCGAAGCCGAAGCCCTGATTGCCTTGTACCCAACTACCGATACCGCCGATGTCAAGCGCAGCCGACCGTACTACATTGGTCGCACCAACAAGAGTGGCGCGTTTGAACTGCGCAACCTGCGCGAGGGCAGCTACCGCATCTATGCCCTGCTCGATAAAAACCAGAACAGCCGCTACGACGAGCCGGAGCGCATTGCATACCTGCCGCAACCCGTGGAGCTACGGCCCCGGCTGGATTCCTTGCGTCTGCTCACGGTACGCCCTGACTCCCGCCGGCCGCTGATCCAGTCGCAGCAAACCCAACCCACGCTGTACCGCATTAGCTACGGCGAAGGCCTGCGGCAGCTAACCGTGGCGGCCTTGGGCCAAGCGGCAGCCAATCCAGCTTTAAATGAAGCAGTGCTGCTGACGGAAAAAGGCCGAACGGCCACCATCTTTCGCACGCCGGCCGTAACAGCGGCCCGCTACTTGGTGTCGGCTACCGACAGTGCCGGTAACGTGGGCGTGGATACCGTGAACATGCGTTTTGAAGGCCAGGCGCCCCCACGTCGCGGGCCGCAATATCAGGTAGTAGGCAGCCCGCGCGAAATAGCCCGCACCGGGCAGCTGCGCCTGCAATTCAACGAGCCGGTGCGCCTGGCAACTAACAAGCCTTTCGCTACCCTGGTGGAAGACTCCACCACGCGCCGCCCACTGCGCCTGCCCGCCGATGGCTTCCTTAGTCCCGACCGCACGCTGCTCGCCATCAATCTGAATACGCGGGCCCGCAATTTCATCAGCATTGTCCCCGACAGTACGACCCTGACCAGCATCACGGGCTTGCCGCTGAACCTACGCCCTATCCGCTTGCGCGTCACCGATCAGTCGACTACCGGTACGCTTTCCGGCACGGTTCAAACCAAGGTCAAAAGCTTCGAGTTGCAGCTTCTCGACCAAAACCAGCAGGTAGTAACCAGCCTGCGGAATCCGCGCAGTTTCCGCTTCGACTACCTCGCGCCAGGCACTTACAGTCTGCGTGTCCTCATCGACGCCAACGGCGACGGGCGCTGGCAGGGCGGCGACCCCAACCTGCGTGTACCCGCCGAGCCGGTGTGGTTTTTCAACCAGCCGCAGCAGGTACGCGCCAATTGGGAAATTGAAAACCTGCGACTGAGCTTCTAGCTCAGCCGCTACCAATAGCCATATTGGCCCCGGGACATGCCGTTCCGGGGCTTTTTTGTTACCTAAGTTGTGAAGTGCGGCCAGGGCATGTCTTTCTCTTCCGCCGAGGAGTAAGATGCTCGAAGAACATAGGGGCTGGTAATCGTTGTTTATCCCGCCCGTCAAGACGGGCTTGAGCTTTCGATTAACGAGTGTAACCCTACTCTAGCCTACCTCACCCAACGCGGATACTCCAGCAGGGATAGGGAACTAGCTCCGACAAATAGTTCAGGTCACGTACTTATGCTGTAGAATATAGCTGCAAGTAACTTCACCTTGACTATCAGCTGCTTTCGAAACTTACTTTAGCCGTAATCCACATTTCCACAGGGCATTGTGGACAGTTTTACCCCCTCTGCGGGTAACCTGGGGATAACCCGTGGATAACGACTGGATAATGGTGGATAGCCGTGGAGAATTTTGGGATAAGTTTTTTTGGCTGTCGGCAGGCCATACCAGTGCCCGAGCGGTGTGGACAGCCGTGGACAACTTCCCCACGGTTTCGGCACTATCCACTATCCACTCGGATGTGAATTCACACCCTTGTGCACAAGTATGTGGATTGTCTAAAAGGCTGTTAATTATCAGTAAATCAATGCTATGAAATCAACACCCTATGTGGATAGCCGGTGTATAAATCCGTTCTTGTGCACATGTTATCAAGCCCTGTGCATAAGCCCAAATCTTATCCACTTATGCACCGCCCTAACAACTGAAGACAAAAAAGAATCTTAAAATTTTATTTAGTGAAAAGTTATTAGGCAGGTGGAAAACCTCAGTTCGGGAAAAGTTGGCTTTGCTCAAGCTTCTGGGTGGAAGGAGGAAGGTTGGGGTCACTATTGGAAATGTGCCGGGGCTGGAAATTTGGCTGCTGGGTTTGGGGCCGGACTTATCAACGCCCGAAAAAGTTAGCTGGTGGAAAAAGCCTTGCGCCGCAGGTTTGCGTATAAGGCTCCTCACCGCCGCACTATGCCGTTCGATTACACCCTCGATTTTCGCCAAGTCGACTTTCGGCAGCGGCCTGAGCTGTACCGTGTGGGCAAGGGTGAGCAGGGCGTTTTGCTCGTGCAGCCCTATAAGAGCGAAATCCTGCCCTTCTGGCGCTTCCGCACGCCCGCCGTAGCCCGTGAGTCCTCCGAGTCGATTTACGGCCTGTTTCTGCGCTATTTAGAAGCTGAGGACTTTGTGGGAGCCGACATGGCACGCAAGTTTCTGCAAATGGGCTTTACCAGGGCCCGACGCTACGCCAATCACCGCGGCGGCAAAAAGTACGACGGCCCCGTGCCGGTCGATAAAAAAGGCCAGAGCGGCGCCCATGGCCGAGCCGAGCTACCCCGCGACCCAGAAGATGCGGAAAAGGCCGAAGCAGCTGCTATTTTCAAATCCAAGTGGGACGAAGCCAAAACCCACCCCGAGTACCTGCGGCAGAAAGCCGAATTCGAAACCCGCTACGGAAAATGAGTTGACAACTCTCACCGTTTACCTTTACTCGCTACCAACCCCCAAATGACTCCTGATATGAACACGCCCCATCCCCGCAGCACCGAAGAAAACGAAATCGTGTTGGGCCAAGGCATGGGCCCGCTGAAGTTCGGCGCCAGCATGGACGAAGTACGCGCCCTGATGGGCGAGCCGGAAGAAATTGAAGAGTCGGAAGACGAAGACGAATTCGAGCACCAGGCCTGGAACTACCTGGAGGAAGGCTACTCGCTGTACTTCGACCGCGAAGATGACTACCGTCTGTCTTGCATCGAGACTGACCACCCCGGCATGCGCCTTTACGGTGAGCCTATCCACGGCAAGTCACTGGAGGAAATTCAGGATCTGATGCGCCGCCACGGCTACGAAAATGGCGAGGTGGAAAAAGTAGACACCGGCGAAATGCGCCTATCCTACGAGAAAGAGATGATTGATCTTTACTTCGATGAAGGGGAGCTGCAGTTCGTAAACTTCGGGGTGTTTATCAACGACGACCTGGAAGTTCAGTGGCCCGCTTAGATTGGAGTTATCCACAAAATGAGCCTTTTTTCGTGTTGATAAGTGGATAAGTAGCTGAAAACAAATAACCAGCAGTACAATCGTAACCGAAAAAGCCAAACCTACGTTAAGGCACGATTAAGCTTGGATAAACCAAGCAACAAAAAAGCCGCCCCGGTCTAGGGCGGCTTTTTTGTTGCTTTTAAAAGGGGCCTGACTTTACAGCAACGCCCGGAACAGCAGGAACAAGGTACCCGACAGCGCCATGGTCACGGGCAGCGTGAGCACCCAGGCCAGTGCGATGTTGCGCACCATACCGGGGTTCAGGTTACGGATGCCGCGGTTGGCCACCATGGAGCCTGCAATGGCCGACGATAGCACGTGCGTGGTGGACGAGGGCAACCCGAACTGGGTGCTCACCCCAATCATGGTAGCTGCCACCAGTTCCGAAGAAGCACCCTGCGCATAAGTAAGGTGCTCTTTACCGATTCGTTCGCCGATGGTCACCACAATACGCTTCCAGCCCACCATCGTACCGATGCCCAGCGACAGGGCTACCATCAGGGAAACCTGCCAGGGAGCGTAATCGGTGAAGCCACGCATGTCGTTGATGGCCTTGTCATAATTGGCGCGGTCGGCTGGGCTTAAGCTCACCCGCTCGCTGTTCATGAGCTTCTTGGCGCGGTTGTAGGTAAGCAGGATAGCCTTGCGAATCTCAAAGCGGTCGGGCTCCGGTACCTCGTCGACGGCGGTTTTGCCGAGGAAGATGCGGTCGAGCGTAGCGGTTTGCTGGTTAATTTCCGTGAGGGCCTGCCGCTCGTCGGGAGCCAGCTCGGCGGGGTTGATGCGGCTCATTACCTGTTCCACTTGCGCCAACGAACCGCGCATTTCCAGCGGATTGCGGGTTTCGTCGAGGGCAAACTTGAACGGCACGATGCCAATCAGAATGAGCATGATCAGGCCCACGCCTTTCTGGCCATCGTTGGAACCGTGAAAAAAGCTGACCAGCGTGCAGGTCACGATCAGGATGAGGCGAATCCAGAGGGGTGGCGGCTTGCGCTTGTGCGGCTCTTTAAAAATAGCCTTGGAGCGTACGAAGCGCTTCAGCACAAACATCACAATGATGGTAAGCGTGAAGCCGAACAGCGGTCCGATAAGCAACGCCAAGCCCGTTTCCGATGCTTTGCTCCAGTTTACGGCCGAGCCCGACGAGTCGGGCAGCAGCGAGAAGGCAATGCCCACGCCCAGAATGGAGCCGATCAGCGCGTGCGAAGACGAGGCCGGGATACCGTAGTACCACGTGCCCACGTTCCAGATGATGGCCGCCAGAATCAGCGCCCCCACCATGGCAATGCCGTGGTAAATGTTTTGATCGACGAGACTTTCGACGGGCAGCAGGTACACAATGCCCATGGCTACGGTAATGCCGCCGCCGAATACCCCGATGAAGTTCCAAAACGCCGACCAGACAACCGCCACCCAGGGCCGCAGCGTGTTGGTGTAAATGACGGTGGCTACGGCGTTGGCCGTGTCGTGGAAGCCGTTGACGAATTCAAACGCGCAGGCGGCAACCAGACAAACCAGCAGTAGCAGGAGCACTTGAGGCTCTAAGCCAAGCATATAGGAGGAAATTGGTGAGCAAAAGTTTGGCCGGCCAAAAGTACACCGGCCGAAAAGGGGCACAAGATTATGAAATTGTTACTCCAACGGCCTGCGCCGCAGTACGCGCAACCAGCCTTGTACCCAGGCCGAGGGGAAAAGTTTGATACTGCAAACCTACGCTTTCGGCGCCGCAGTAGCTTGGTAACGAGCCCTGACGCCTACCGGGCCGTTGCGGAATAGGTTAAAGCTTCCGCTACTTCGTCCTACTTTTGTCTTGATTTCAGAGGCAGGAGGAGAATGCCGGGGATTCGCTTTAGCGCCAACCGCTCTACTCACTTCGCACTTCTGACTTCTCACGTCTATACCAACCCATGAGCAAGCAGACGCAACAATCCGCCGCCAATACGACCGAAGGCACGCTGGCCGACATCGTGTCGCACGCCAAGGAATACGGCTTCGTATTTCCTTCCTCCGAAATCTACGACGGCCTGGCCGCCGTGTACGATTACGGCCCCAACGGCGTGGAGCTGAAAAACAACCTGAAGCAGCTCTGGTGGCGGGCCATGACGCAGCTCAACCAAAACGTGGTAGGCATCGACGCGGCCATTTTCATGCACCCGCTTACCTGGAAAGCCTCCGGCCACGTCGATGGCTTTTCGGACCCGATGATTGATAACCTCGACAGCAAGAAGCGCTACCGCGCCGACGTACTGCTGGAGGAAAAGGCCGCCGAGTACGAGAACAATGGCGAAATTGCCCGGGCCGAAACCCTGTTAGCCGAAATGGGCCGCTTGCTCACGGCCGAAGACCTGGCCGGCGTGAAGCAGCTCATCATCGATGAGAAAATCATTTGCCCGGTATCGAAGACCAGCAACTGGACCGATGTGCGCCAGTTCAACCTGATGTTTTCCACGCAGGTGGGCGCCGTGGCCGAGGGCTCCTCGCAGATCTACCTGCGCCCCGAAACGGCGCAGGGCATCTTTGTGAACTTCCTGAACGTGCAGAAGTCGGCGCGCCAGAAGGTGCCGTTTGGTATTGCCCAAATCGGCAAGGCCTTCCGCAACGAGATTGTGGCCCGGCAGTTCATCTTCCGCATGCGGGAGTTTGAGCAGATGGAAATGCAATTCTTCGTGCGCCCAGGCACCGAGGGCGAGTGGTACCAGCACTGGAAAGAAACGCGCCGCCGTTGGCACGAAGTGCTGGGCCTACCCGCCGATAAGCTGCGCTTCCACGACCACGAAAAGCTGGCCCACTACGCCAAAGCGGCCGTGGACATTGAGTACGAGTTCCCGTTCGGCTTCAAGGAAATTGAGGGCATCCACTCCCGCTCCGACTTCGACCTGACCCAGCACCAGAACCTGAGCCGGAAAAAGCAGCAGTACTTCGACAACGATATCAACCCCGAAACTGGCAAGCCTTACGGAAACTACGTGCCCTACGTAGTGGAAACCTCCGTGGGTGCCGACCGTCTGTTTCTGGCCACGCTTTGCCAGGCCTACCAAGAAGAAACCATCACCGAGGGCGAAGGCGACAAGCAGCAAACCAAGACGCGCAAGCTGCTACGCCTGCACCCGGCCGTGGCGCCCATCAAGGCCGCCATCTTCCCGCTGGTAAAAAAGGACGGTCTGCCCGACAAGGCCAACGAAATCTATAACGCGCTGCGCCACGACTTCAACCTAGTGGTGGAGGAAAAGGACTCCATCGGCACGCGCTACACCCGTCAGGACCTCATCGGTACGCCGTTCTGCATCGCCGTCGACCACCAGACGCTGGAGGACGACACCGTAACGGTGCGCCACCGCGACTCGCGGGAGCAGACGCGCATGCCCATCGCAGATCTACGTAGCTATATCGGTGATGCTGTGAGCTTTGCCCGAATCTTTGAGCAGCTGTAGCACCTGGTAGTATAAATTATTTTAGATTTTTAATGTAAGCCGTTGGGGAGGGCAAGCTATTTGCTCGTCTATCCCCGACGGCTTGCTGTTTTTCAGAGGCAATGCTACCCGCGCTTGCGCGTTTCTGCTTTCACTTATCCATTAAGCTATGCAAACAACTACCCAGTGGGCGCGCCGCGTCCTGACAATTACTGCTTGCGTATTGGCTGGGCATTGGCTGGCAGCTGTTCCGCCAGCCAATGCCCAGCCGGCGGCCAGCCAACCGGGAGCAGCCCGGGCGGGTACGGTAGCCACACCCAGCCCGCCGCACTGGCAGTTTGTACAAAACCGAAAGCAGTGGCCCGAGCGCGTGCAGTACGCCGTGGATTTGCCGATGGGCCGGCTTTACCTTGAAAAAGGCCGCCTGACCCACGCCCTCTACGATGCGGCGGCAGTCGACGAGCTGCAGCATCACCCGGAAAAAGCCTCCGATGGCCGCATCAAGGCCCATGCCTACTCGGTAACCTTTGAGGGAGCCGATGAGCAGGCTGAGCTGGTCGCCAGCACTCCAGCTCTTACGCAGCGCAACTACTTCTTGGGTGACGACCCCGCTAAATGGGCCACCAAGGTGCCAGCCTACGCCGAGGTGCGCTACCGGCACCTGTATCCGGGCACCAGCCTACGCCTGTACAGCCGCGCCGACGAGTTGGAATACGACTTTGAGCTAGCTGCCGGTGCCGACCCCAGCCGCATTCGGCTGCGCTACGACGGCGCCGAAAGCCTGCGCGTGGCCGATGATGGCACGTTGCGCATTGGTACCTCGGTAGGCGAGGTACTGGAAAGGCGTCCCGTGGCCTACCAACTCGTGGGCGGCAAGCGGCGCGAAGTAGCCTGCCGGTTTCGGGTTGAAGGACGCACCGTAACGTTTGCGCTGCCCAAAGGCTACAACCGGCGCCTGCCGCTTGTCATCGACCCGGTCTTGGTGTATTCGTCGTACTCCGGCTCCACGGGCAACAACTACGGCTACACCGCCACCTACGACCCGGCCGGCAATCTATACGCCGGCGGCGTGGTATTCAACACAGGTTTCCCGGTCACCACCGGCGCTTACGACGTCAGCTTTGGCGGTGCGCGGGACATGGGTATTATGAAGTTCGACCCCGCGGCCACCAGCGGCGCGGCTTCCCTGCTGTACGCTACCTACATCGGCGGCAGTGGCAACGACCACCCGCACAGCATGGTGGTCGACAACCGGGGCGACTTAGTGATTATGGGCACTTCCGACGGCGGCTTTCCCATTGCCGGCAACGCGTTTGACAACTCCTACAACGGTGGTACCGACATCGTGCTGTGCAAGCTTAATGCGGCCGGCAATGCGCTGCTGGCTTCTACTTACCTTGGTGGCAGCAGCAACGATGGACAAATCCTCGGCATCCTGCGGCGCAATTACGGCGATGATTACCGCGGCGACGTCATTGTGGACCGCGACGATAACATCTACTGCGCCGCCGTGACGCGCTCGGTTAACTTTCCTGCCACCGGTTTCCAGCGCAGCCTGACCGGCAGCAGCGACGCCGTGGTGGCCAAGCTTACTCCCAACCTCAGCACACTTACCTGGGCCTCATACCTGGGCGGGGCGGGCGAAGAAGCCGGTTATTCGCTGCAGCTCGATAGCCTGCGCAACGTGGTGGTGAGCGGCGGCACCACCAGCAGCAGTATGGCCGGTAGCGCCGGGGGCCTGTACGCTACCTCACGCGGCACCACCGATGGCTTTGTGGCCCGCGTAGCGGCCGATGGCTCGGCGGTGCAGCGGGCCACCTTTCTGGGCACCAGTGCCTACGAGCAGGCTTATTTTGTCCAGCTCGATCAGGAAGGCAACGTGTACGTGCTGGGCCAGACCGAAGGCAACTACCCCGTCACGCCGGGCGTGTACGCCAATACCAATGCCCGCCTGTTCGTGCACAAGCTGAACTATGAGTTATCGGCCACCCAGTTTTCCACCACGCTGGGTACTGCTTCGGGCAGTGGAGTGAATATGTCACCCACGGCTTTTTTGGTCGACAACTGCGGGCAGATTCTGCTTTCGGCGTGGGGCGGCTCGTTTACCGTGGGCAGCGTCGATAGCGCGCCCACCACGCCCGATGCGTTGCAGCGTACCTCCACGGGCGGTTCGTTTTACCTGATGCAGCTGTCGCCCAACGCCGGTGGCCTGGTCTATGGGTCTTACTTCGGCAACAACGGCCCACACGTGGATGGCGGCACGTCGCGCTTTGATAAAAAAGGCATCATTTACCAATCGGTGTGCGTGAGCGGGGGCATGCCCACCACTAGCAATGCCTTTTCCTCGTCGGCCCGCAGCGGTTTCAACAACGGTGCGTTCAAGATGGACATCCTGCAGCTGCGCGCTAGTTTTGTGCCTTCCAATACGCCCACCGGGCCGCGCGTGCAACGCGGCTGCTCGCCTTTTCGAGTGTATTTCCGCCCGAGTACGCAGGCCGGCAACGCCTTCCGCTGGTCGTTTGGTGACGGTGGCACTACCACCCAGGTCGGCACCGTAGCGCATACGTTCACTGCTCCCGGCCGCTACATCGTCACCCTCACGGTGCTCGATACCACGGCCTGCCTGCAAAGCCAGACGGCCGTCGATACCATCGAGGTACAGCAAGGGGCAGTGGCCTTGGCTGGGCCTGATCAGACCATATGTCCCGGCACCACGGTGCAACTGGCGGCGGCTGATGGTGGCTTGCCTGGAGCTACCTACACCTGGAGCGCCAGTACTGGTGGTGGTGTAGTAACCGGCCAACTGCTGACGGTGGCGCCTACCGTGACTACGGATTACTTTTTGTCGGTAACTGCCCCGGGAGCCGGCGGTTGCGTCAGCCGCGACACGGTGCAGGTCCGCGTATTTGCCCAACCGCAGCTCAACGTGGCCTACCGACGGCAGACGTTCGTAAACCAACCGGTGGTATTTACCAATACCACCCAAGGTGCTACGGGCTTTGAGTGGAATTTTGGCGGCAATGTGCGCTCCACTGCCGTATCGCCTACGCACACCTACACCCGACTAGGCCGTTACCAAGTGACGCTACGCGCTACCTATGGTAACGGCTGCTCCGTGACTCAGACGTTTGATATCGAAGTAGAGCTGTTCAGCCTGCCCAACATCATTACCCCCAACGGCGACGGGCAGAACGACACGTTTAAGCCGTTCGTGACTTTTGAGCCCGTGGATATTCAAATCTTCAACCGCTGGGGCAAGAAGGTATTCGAGCAGCGGAATTACACCAACGGCTGGGGCACCGGTAACGTGGTGACTGGTCTGTACTACTACCAGCTCACGGCTCGCAACGGCGAGACTTGGAAGGGCTGGCTGGAGGTTACGCGCTGATGGGAGCGGGCTTTCCCATGTAGTCGTCAACGAAAAAGCCCCGGACAGTCCGGGGCTTTTTCGTTGGGAATCGTGCTTATTGACTGCTAAGCCAAGCCGGAGCTTCGCGGCGCGAGGTGAAGTTGCCCCGGCGTAAAGGTGGTGCTGGCTGGGCAGTTGCTGATCTGGTACTGGTACTGACCTTCGCTGAGCACCGCCGCGATAAATAGCGGCTGGGCCGGGCGGGCGGGTACATGCGTGTGCAGCGACTCCAGGAGCCATTGCTCGTGGTCGTCGGTGGAGGGGGTGTTGCGCTTCAGGTCCAGTAGCAGCTTCCCTACGTTGTTGGTCAGCATTTCCTGCAATGCGCAGTGGTATGCCTGCCCGAAAGAAAGATCAAGGTACGTGGCGTTGAAACTCAGATGCAGCGTGTTGGAAGCCGCGTTCAGAGTCAGCGAAGCATCCTGCGAAGAATATAACGTCATTGTATGGTACGAGCCGCCGTGACAAGGGTGGGTTGCATCGACTGGCAGAAAACTACGCCGTTATACGGGGTTTTCAACCTGGTGAGTTACAAATACTTATTGCGATTATGAATTTTCATTCCTAGGTACAATCCAACTTGAAAAAATAGCCCCGAGGGGTTTATGTACCTTTGCTGCAATTTTCCTGATGCGCTAATGTGGAGTAAGCTTGCCCTGCTGATTATCAAGAACCGCCGCCTGCTCGTTGGGTTGCTGGCCATCATTACCGCGTTTATGGCCTGGAAGGCAAAAGACGTGGAAATGACCTATGATTTTGCCCAGGTCGTGAGTCCCAACGACCCGGACATGATCTACTTCCAGGAGTTCAAAAAGACCTTCGGCGAAGATGGCAACGTGCTGGTGCTGGGCATGCAGGACAGCTCGGTGTACCGACTGGGCAACTTCAACGAGCTGCGTATCCTCACCGATACGCTGGGCAAGGAAGAAGGCGTCAGCGGCGTGTTGTCAGTCACCAAACTCATTCAACTGACCAAGGACACCGCCGGGCAGCGCTTTGCCACGGCACCTATCTTCCGCACCTTTCCGCAGACGCAGGCCGAACTGGACTCGCTGATGCGGGTGGTCAATCAGCAGGAATTCTACAAAGGGCAGCTCATTAGTCCTACTACCGGGGCCACGCTGCTGGCCCTCACCATGGACCCCAAGTACCTTAACTCCTCGCGCCGGCAAGCCGTGATGAGCAAGATTTTGGGCCACGCCGAGCGCTTCTCCAAGAAAACCGGCATTCGGCTGCACTACGCCGGTCTGCCCTACGTGCGCTCCACCATGACCAGCAAGGTGGCCGGCGAGATGAAGTTTTTCCTGCTGCTGGCCGCCTTGGTCACCAGCGTCACGTTGTTTGCCTTTTTCCGGACGTGGTCGGCGGTGGTGTTTCCGCTGCTCATTGTGGGGGTGGCCGTTATCTGGTGCGTGGGCACCATCGTGCTGTTGGGGTATAAGATTACGCTGCTTACCGGCCTGATTCCCAGTATCCTCATTGTCATCGGCATTCCGAACTGCACCTACCTGCTCTCGCGCTACCACTACGATTACCGCAAATCCGGCAATCAGGTGCTGGCCATGACGCGGGTATTACGCAAAATCGGGTTGGTGACCTTGATGAACAACACCACGACGGCCATTGGCTTTTTCGTGTTTTGCTTCACTGGCATTGCCATTCTCTCACAGTTCGGTTGGGTGGCTACCATCAGCATTTTCGCGGCGTTTTTCATCTCGATTATCCTGATTCCCATCGTCTTTACCTACCTGCCGCCGCCCACGCCCAAGCAGTTGGAACACCTCGATGCCAAGCCGCTAACCAAGCTGCTGGAGTTCTTCGATTACCTCGTGCTGGAGCGCCGTGGGCTGGTGTACGCCATTACGCTGGTGCTGGCTGGGCTTGGAGTACTGGGGGCCAGCAAGGTGCAGTCGGTAGCCTACATGGTGGACGACTTGCCGCGCAACTCCTCGGTAAATTCCGACCTGAAGTTCTTCGAGCAGCACTTCAACGGCGTGATGCCGCTGGAAATCGTCATCGATACGGGCAAGAAGCGCGGCATCCTGCGCCTGAAAAACCTGGAGCGCATTGACCGCCTCGAGAACTACCTGCGCACCCAGCCGGTGCTTACTTCGCCCATCAGCATCGTGACCTTCCTGAAGGCTGCCACACAGGCCTTCTACAACGGCGACCCGCGGTATTACCGCTTGCCCGACAACTCCGAGCGCAACTTCATCCTGAGCTACCTGGCCCGCTCCCAAGGCAAGGAAGGCAGTGGTATGGATAGCAAGCTGCTGCGCTCCTTCACCGATTCCACAGGCCAGCAGGCGCGCATCTCGCTGAAGATTGCCGACATCGGTTCGCGTAACCTCGATACCCTGCTGACCCGCAAAATCGAGCCGCAAATCAAGGAAATCTTCAACGGTACGGGCATGGATGTGAAGCTGACGGGCACCACCATCCTCTTCACCAAAGGCAACGAATTCATCATCGGCACACTGCGCGAAAGCCTCGTGCTGGCCTTCGCGCTGGTGGGTTTGGTGGTGCTGATGCTCTTCCGCTCGATTCGTTCTGTGGTCTTTGCCTTGCTTCCAAACTTGTTCACTCTGCTGCTGACGGCCGGCCTGATGGGCTTTTTCGGCATTGCGCTGAAGCCCGCTACTGCCTTGATCTATTGCATTGCCCTCGGCATCGACGGCGACAACTCCATTCACTTGCTGGCCAAGTTCCGGCAGGAAATGGCCTTGAACGGGCGCCGCGTAAAGGCTGCCATCAGCACCTCGCTGTTGGAAGCCGGTACTAGCATGATTTACACCAGCATCGTGCTGTTCGTGGGCTTCAGCATCTTCGCTTTCAGTGAATTTGGTGGCACGAAGGCCCTGGGCGTGCTGATGTCGGCCAGCCTGCTGATTACTAATTTCTCTAACCTGATTCTGCTGCCGGCTCTGCTCGTCACCTTTGAGCACGGCAAGGATGAGCCCATCGATAAGTCGCTGATTCAGCACTACGATGAGCAGTACCACGAAGAAGACGACGACCTGGAGCTAAACTTGGAGCGCATGACCGTGAAAGCCACGCCCCCCGGCCCCCTTTCCGAAGGAAATGAGGGGCCACGCTTTTAGTCTTACTCTCTGCTTCTGAGCCTTTTTGCCTTTCCTTTTGTTTGCTTTCGATAACCGACTTTCCTAGCGCCGCACTAGAGCTACATACCAGCATTAGTGCCCTTTCTTTTCGGAGAGGAGCTAGGAATGAGGCCTTATAAGGCACTTTTCTGACCGATGAAATACCCCGAATACAAGCAGCCCTTCGACTACGCCCAGGTGGGCAGCGACATCCTGCGTTGGTGGCAGGAAAACGGCATTTTTGAGAAGAGCGTGAGCACCCGCGAGGGCCGCGAAACGTTCGTGTTCTACGAGGGCCCGCCCTCGGCCAACGGCGCCCCGGGCATTCACCACGTGATGGCGCGCACGGTGAAGGACATTTTCTGCCGCTACCAGACGCTCAAGGGCTTCCAGGTAAACCGCAAAGGCGGCTGGGACACCCACGGCCTGCCCATCGAGCTGCAGGTAGAGAAGGAACTGGGCATCACCAAGGAAGACATCGGCAAGAAAATCACGGTAGACGAGTACAACCAGCGGTGCCGCGAGACGGTGATGCGCTTCAAGCACCAGTGGGACGAGCTGACCCAGAAAATGGGCTACTGGGTCGACCTCAACGACCCCTATATCACCTTCGAGCCGGAGTACATCGAAAGCTGCTGGGCGCTGCTTAAAAAGCTATACGACAAGGGCCTGCTCTACAAAGGCTACACGATTCAGCCGTACTCGCCGGCGGCCGGCACCGGCTTGTCCTCGCACGAGCTGAATCAGCCCGGTACCTACAAGGACGTAAAGGACACGACCATCGTGGCCGAGTTCGAAGTAAAGCAGAACGAGCATTCGGAAAAGCTGTTCGCCCTGGCCGATGGAGCCCCGGTGTACATCCTCGCCTGGACCACCACTCCCTGGACGCTGCCAGCCAATACCGGTCTGGCCGTGGGCAAGAACATCCGCTACGCCGTGGTGCGCACCTTCAATCCCTACACCCACGAGCCGCAGGTAGTGGTGCTGGCCAAGGATTTGGTAAATCGTCACTTCTCTGAAAAGGGCTCGCAGGCCGAGCTGGAAGGCTACAAAGCCGGCGACAAGGTGCTGCCTTGGCGCCAGCTAGCCGAGTTTAGCGGCGCTGACCTCGTCGGCATCCGCTACGAGCGCCTCTTCGGCCACGAAAACGGCTTCCCGGCCTTCGAAGGGGAGGAGCGGGCCTTCCGCATCATTCCCGGCGACTTCGTGACCACCGAAGACGGTACCGGCATCGTGCACATCTCGCCCACCTTCGGCGCCGATGACTTCCGTGTAGCTCAGCAAAACGACATTCCGGCCCTGCTGGTAATGGGCGACGACGGCAAGCCCGGGCCCATCGTGGATCGTACGGGCCGCTACGTGCCCCAGATGGGCGAATTCGGCGGCCGTTGGGTGAAGAACTACGACGGTCACGACGACTCCGCTGCTGACTACCGCACCCTCGACGTGGACATCAGCGTGCGGCTGAAGGAGCGCGGCCGGGCCTTCAAGGTGGAAAAATACGAGCACACCTACCCGCACTGCTGGCGCACCGACAAGCCCGTGCTCTATTACCCGCTCGACTCGTGGTTTATCAAGACCACGGCCGTGAAGGACCGCCTCATCGAGCTCAACAAAACCATCAACTGGAAGCCCGAAAGCACCGGCACCGGCCGCTTTGGCAACTGGCTGGAAAACCTCGTCGACTGGAACCTAAGCCGCTCGCGCTACTGGGGCACCCCGCTGCCAATCTGGCGCACCCAGGACGGCTCGGAGGAAATCTGCATCGGTTCGGTGGAGCAGCTTAAGCAGGAGATTGATAAGGCGGTAGCGGCCGACATCATGACCCACAACCCCTACGCCAACGGCGAGAAAGTGGACTTGCACCGGCCTTACGTCGACGACATTTTCCTCGTCTCGCCCTCCGGCCAGCCAATGTACCGCGAAACGGACCTCATCGACGTGTGGTTTGACAGCGGCGCCATGCCCTACGCACAATGGCACTACCCGCTCGAAAACGAAGGCCAGTTCCGCCGCAATTTCCCGGCTGATTTCATTGCCGAAGGCGTCGACCAAACCCGCGGCTGGTTCTTCACCTTGCACGCGCTGGGCGTGATGCTGGAGGACTCAGTGGCCTTTAAGAACGTCATTGCCAACGGCTTGGTGCTGGATAAGAACGGCAACAAGATGTCCAAGCGCCTCGGCAACGCCATCGACCCCTTCGAGACCATTGCCAAGTTCGGCCCCGACGCCACGCGCTGGTACATGATTGCCAACGCCCAGCCTTGGGACAACCTTAAGTTCGACCTCGCGGGCATCACGGAGGTGCAGCGCCGCTTCTTCGGCACGCTCTTCAACACGTACTCGTTCTACGCCCTCTACGCCAACCTCGACGAGTTTCAGGCCCGCGAGTTCGACCGCGTGCCCCTGACCGAGCTGTCGGAGCTGGACCGCTGGATCCTGAGCAAGCTCCAGTCGCTCATCCTTGAAGTGCAGGGCCATTTCGACAACTACGACCCCACCAAAGCGGCCCGCGCCATCCAGGATTTCGTCACCGACCAGCTTTCCAACTGGTACGTGCGCCTTTCGCGCCGCCGTTTCTGGAAAGGCGAGTTGACGGCCGATAAAAAAGCTGCCTTCGAAACCCTACAGCAGTGCTTGGTGGTGGTGGCGCAGCTGATGTCGCCCGTAGCGCCCTTCTTCGCTGAGTGGCTTTACAAGAACATGACCGACGGCATGCGCGCCGAGGCCATGGAGAAAAACACGCCGCTGGCCGTTGAATCGGTGCATTTGTCGTTGCTGGTTCAGGCCGAAGAAAGCCTGATCGATAAGGCGTTGGAAGAGCGTATGGATCTGGCTCAGCGCATCAGCTCGCTCACGCACTCACTGCGGAAGAAGTCGGTGCTGAAGGTGCGTCAGCCCCTGCAGCGCATCCTCGTGCCGGTGCTCACTGAGAGCACGCGGGAGCAGATTGGCAAGGTAGAAGACCTGATTTGCGCCGAGGTAAACGTGAAGCACGTCGAGTTCCTCGACGATACCAGCGGCGTACTGGTGAAGTCGGTGAAGCCCAACTTCAAGGTGCTGGGCAAGAAATTCGGGGCGAATCTGAAGGTGGTAGCGGCCCGCATCCAGGCCATGACCGACGACGAAATCAGCCATCTGGAAAAGGAAGGCGGGCTATCCGTAACCGCTGGCGAGCTGCAAGTCACGCTCACGCCCGAGGACGTGGAAATCCGCACCGAGGACCTGCCCGGCTGGCTCGTGGCCACCGACGGCCCGCTCACCGTAGCCCTCGACGTGACCCTGACCGACGAGCTGCGCCACGAAGGCGTGGCCCGCGAGTTGGTAAATCGCCTACAAAACCTGCGCAAAGATTTGGGACTGCAAGTGCAAGATAAAGTTCATGTTCTACTCTATGCTAACCAGCCTGAGCTAACTCAAGCTGTCGAAACCTTCGGCGACTACATCCGCACTGAAATACAAGCTTTGACATTGGAAGTTCGTGGCGAGGAGAATCCTCGTGGCACAGTGCTCGATTTTGATGATTACACGGCTGTAGCTTGGATCAAAGTCGAACAGCCAGATTGAAGCTGTGAAAAGTTTGTAAGCTGAATTCATGAACGTCATGTCGAGCTTGTCGAGACATCTCGCGTGCTGACTCCAGGTAGCTAATCTACTGTTCAACAAGAAGATTACTATCCAGCGAGATGTCTCGGCAAGCTCAACATGGCGTTCTGATTTTTTCGCGGCAGCTTCCGCTAAATTTGCTTTCCGGCACACCGGCGCACAAAACGCCGCCGGAGTAGTCTGAAACGGTTCAAAACTCACAAATCAGGCCCCGCAAGGCTAATTCTCTCGGCACAAAGCTCCACCAGAATTTGTGCTCAGTTGGTATAAGATAGGGGTGCAGTTGTATGCTACGCGCAGTGCAATTCCGTCGGAGCCGCCAAATCAGCGAATTCATGAAATACTGGAAATACTACCTGCTGGCCCTGCTGGTAATTGTCGTCGACCAACTCTCGAAGTGGGCCACGCACACCTACATGCAGCCGGGCATGCCGGGCGAAATCCCCCTGATTGGCGACTGGTTTAAGCTGCATTACACGCTGAATCCCGGCATGGCTTTCGGCGTGGAACTGCCGGCGCCTTATGGCAAAGTCATGCTTACGCTCTTCCGCTTGCTGGCTGTGACGGGCATCGCCTACTATATCTACCACTTGTGGAAAAGCCACGCCCCTAAAGGCCTTATCTGGTGCATCGCGGCTATTTTGGGCGGCGCTATCGGCAACCTTGTTGACTCCATTTTCTACGGCATCATCTACAACAACGCCCCCTTCACCGCCCCCACACCCTGGCTGCACGGGCAGGTTATCGACATGCTGTACGTCGATATCTACGAGGGCTTTTTACCTGCTTCCTGGCCGCTGGTGGGCAATATGCACCTCTCGCTCTGGCCCATTTTCAACATCGCCGACTCGGCCATTTTCATGGGCGTGGTGTTCATCCTGCTGAATCAGGGCAAATTCTTTCAGCACCACGAAGAAAAGAAGGCTGAAAATCAGCCCGAAACGAATCAGACCCGGCTTGACGCGGAGGCAACGGAGGTGGCTTAAGCAATCTTAAAAGCTGAACATAGAACAGCCCGCGCCACTCTGGTGCGGGCTGTTGTTGTTTGCGCCAGATTCTACCGTTCTTGCAACTAAGATGTAAGTGCGACCCTATCCACTTGCTGCTGCTTATGCGCCTTGAAGACGTTAAAGTTGGCGACTTTATTGAAGTAGATGGATTGGTTGGGGCTGTCATCGGTGTTGCTAATGATTGAATGTCAAGGTTGCCAGAAGGTCACTTAGCAGTTTGGTTTGGTCTTGAATCACAGCTACGCACACCCAAAGGCGGAAACGGAAGCCCAAATCTGGAGGTCTGGACAGTACCTGTTGAGCATTGCACCGCCGCAAAACCACCTATTTACCCACACTAAGACACCGTTCTACTTCCCAATTCTGCTGCTCTAAGCTCTAAATTGCCTTGATGAAACTGCCCCTTCTCGACGTCCGCGACCTGACCATCGACTTTGCCTCCCAGTACGGCCTTACTCGGGCCGTGGAAGGCGTGTCGTTTCAGCTGCACGCCGGCGAGACGGTGGCCATCGTGGGCGAATCGGGTTCGGGCAAGTCGGTGACGTCACTGGCCATGCTGGGGCTGATTCCGATGCCGCCGGGCCGGCTGAGTGGGGGAGAAGCGCGCTTTCAATCGGAGGCCCTGGGCGGCGAGGTAGATCTGCTGCGCCTCTCCGAGCCAGAACTGCAGCGCGTGCGGGGCAACGAAATTTCGTTCATCTTCCAGGAGCCGATGACTTCGCTTAACCCCGTGCACACCTGCGGGGCGCAAGTGGTGGAAGCTTTGCTGCTGCACACTTCGCTGAGCAAGCAGCAGGCGGCGGCTCGCACCATCGAGCTATTCACCGAAGCCCAGCTGCCGCGGCCGGAGAAAATATTCAAGGCCTACCCCCACGAAATCAGCGGCGGCCAGAAGCAGCGCGTGATGATTGCCATGGCCATGGCCTGCCAGCCCGCCATTCTCATTGCCGATGAGCCCACCACCGCCCTCGACGTGACGGTGCAGGCCCGCATCCTGCAGCTCATTGACGACCTGCGCCGGCAACGCAACACCGCCGTGCTTTTCATCACCCACGACCTTGGCGTGGTAGCCGAAATAGCCGACCGCATCCTGGTGATGTACCGAGGCAAGGTGGTGGAGCAGGGCAAGGTGCTCGACATTTTTACCAATCCGCAGCATCCCTACACCAAAGGCCTGTTGGCTTGCCGACCAAAATTATCGTTAGGCCAAAAAAGATTGCCGACGGTAGCCGATTTCATGCGCCAAGACGCCGCTGGTGACTTTTTTAGCACTGGAGCGGTTTCGCTGCAAAGCCCTGCTAACGAAGACGCTGTCTTGGTCGGTGCAAACTCTCAGAATGAGACTGAGACGGCCAAATTGTTTCCCGTGGAACATCCTGATGTTCCACAGTCGGCCGATGCTTTGGTAGGCTTTGAAACGGCCCCACTGATGGAAACCGGCGTGCCTATGCCCAGTGCTGCCGTACCACCGGTTTCGACTGCGCCCACCGAAGTCGCCGCTGCCGATGTGCGGCCTGATGCCGGGCCGGGAGCCGCGGTTGCTGGCACTGCGGGAGAGGTGTTGCTCAGGGTGCAGGACCTGCACGTGCATTTTCCCATCCGTAAAGGATTTTTCAGCCGCGCTACTGAGGTAGTGCGCGCCGTGGACGGTGTAAGCTTCGATATTCGCCGTGGCGAAACGGTGGGCTTGGTAGGAGAGTCGGGCTGCGGCAAGACCACCCTTGGCCGCACGCTGTTGCGGATGGTGGAACCAACGTCGGGCAAAATTCTGTTCGATGGGGATGACTGGGCGAAGCTGCCAACCGGGGAGCTGCGCCGTCGCCGTCGCGACTTTCAGATGGTATTTCAGGATCCTTACGCCGCCCTGAATCCTATGTTGACCGTGGGCGAAGCCATTCTGGAGCCGATGCGCGTGCACAATGTGGGCGGTACGCGTCAGCAACAGAAAGCCCGCGTGCTGGAACTGCTGCGCACCGTGGGGCTGAAGGAAGAGCATTATCTGCGCTACCCCCACGAGTTCAGCGGTGGCCAGCGCCAGCGCATTTGCATTGCGCGGGCTTTGGCCCTGCAGCCGAAGTGCATCATTTGCGACGAATCCGTGTCAGCGCTGGACGTCTCGGTGCAGGCGCAGGTACTCAACCTGCTCAACGACCTGAAGCGCGACTTTGGCATTACTTACCTGTTTATCACCCACGACTTGTCGGTGGCCCGCTTCATGTCGGACCGCTTGCTGGTGATGAACGCGGGCAAAATTGTGGAGCAGGGCCCAGCGGCCGAGCTGTACACGAATCCGCAGCATGAATACACCAAGCGCCTGCTTTCGGCCATTCCGAAGGACACGCCCGAAGACATCCGCGCCGCCGTGGCCCGGCGAGAACTGGCGTAGCACGAACTTCATTCTGCGTTTGCTAGAACAATATCATCGCACGGTTGACGCCATGAGGCTGTTCGGTTGATAGACGTGGACTGAAGTCCACGCTAGAGTATTACAGCCTTTCTAAGCCTATCTATTTATTCAACATTATGTCCCGCACGCCCTTAACCCCAAGCGCAGCGTATAACGCCTAAAAATCACCAAAACCAACTACTCTCTACTCCGCGTATCATCCCCGCCAAAGCGCAGCTTCACGTTAAATATTCAGAAGTTCTGTTCTTTCGCACAACTTAAGTCGGTCGGTACTCGAACACTAGACCACAAATCAGCGCTTGGCTGTAACCAAAACCAGCTAAAACGCATATTTACTCCCGCAGGCCCGCCCCAAACGTGGTGCGTACCGGCCTGCTTTTTTCAGCTAATTCGCCGCCCGTCAGAGATACCCAAAAGCAGCCCGGCGGCGACCCTTTTCAATATGAGAAGAAACAACGACTCGGATGCCCCGCGCCCTAAGCGCGACCCGGCCCGCCGCCGTGACGAAGCCGCCTCGTCGGCCGTCATCAACAAGACGCAAGTCTTCCGCATTTTCGCCGACAACCCCGGCAAAGTTTTTAATTACCGCCAGCTGGCGCGCCGTCTTGGCGTGGTAGAGAAAGAGCAGCGCGAAAGCCTGTTCGAGGCCCTGAAGGGACTCAAGAAAAGCGGGCATATCGCCCTGCTCCAAAACGACGACTACCGCCTTGTGGAAATTCCCGGCCGCGCCCAACAGGAGCGGCCCGACCACGACGTGCCTGCCAAAGACCGCGGCCCGCGCCGCCCCCGCGGTGGTACCGAGGCCGGTCCCGGCGACGCCGCTACCGGCTACCAGCCTCGCAACCGTCGTCCGCTGGAAAACCCCGCCGAGGAGCTGGAGGCCAACGGCCCCATCGTGCACCGACGCCGCACACCCGGCTTCGATATGCCCGGCACCACCGACCGCAGCCACCGCCCCGGTTCGTACCGCGAGCGGCGCGAGTCGGGCTATAAGGCTGGCCCTACCATCACGGGTACGGTAGACCTGGCCAACGCTAAGTTTGCCTTCATCGTGAGCGAGGAGCTGGAAGAGGACCTGCGCATCTTCACCGACCGCCTGGCCTTTGCCATGGACGGCGACACCGTGCGCGTACGCCTCGGCCAGAACCGCGACGGGAAGCCGACCGGCGACGTGGTGGAAATCCTGGAGCGGGTGAAGGAAGAAGTAGTAGGCCGCATTCAGATGCAGGCCGGCTTCGGCTTCGTGCAGCCCGATTATAAGAAGCTCTACTTTGATGTGTTCGTGCCGCCGCACGCGCTGGGCGAAGCGCAGAACGGCGACAAGGTGCTCGTGAAGATTACCGAGTGGCCCACCGAGGCCGGCCGCCAGCCCGTGGGCGAGGTGGTGCGCACCTTTGGGCCCGCCGGCGAGCATGAGGCCGAGATTAACGCCATCATGGCCGAGTACGGTCTGCCCTTCGAATTCCCGGAGGAAGTAGAAGCCGAGGCCGACGCCATTCCGGCGGCCATCACGCCGGCAGAAATCAGCAAGCGCCGCGACTTCCGTGACATCACCACCTTTACCATCGACCCCGTCGACGCGAAGGACTTCGATGATGCCCTGTCGCTGCGGACGCTGGAGAACGGGCACTACGAAATCGGGGTGCACATCGCCGACGTGACGCACTACGTGCAGCCCGGCACCCGCCTGGAAAAGGAAGCCAAGCACCGCGCTACCTCGGTGTACTTGGTGGACCGTACCATTCCGATGCTACCCGAGCGCCTCTCCAACGGACTCTGCTCGCTACGCCCCAACGAGGATAAGCTGACCTTCTCGGCCGTGTTTGAGCTCGACGAGAATGGCAAGCTCTACGACGCATGGTACGGCCGCACCGTGATTCACTCCGACCGCCGCTTCACTTACGAGGAGGCACAGGAGCGCATCGAATCCGGTGAGGGCGACTACGCCGAGGAAGTAAACCTGCTCAACCGGATTGCCAAGCGCCTGCAGGCCGAGCGTTTCCGCAAAGGTGCCATCAGCTTTGAGGCGCCGGAAGTGAAGTTCAAGCTCGACGAGAAGGGCAAGCCAGTGGGCGTGTTCGTGAAGGAGCGCAAGGACGCGCACAAGCTGATCGAGGAATTCATGCTGCTGGCCAACCGCAAGGTGGCCGAGTTCGTGTTCCGCCTGAAGCCGCGCAAGCCGCGCCTCACCATGGTGTACCGCACCCACGATGCGCCCGACCCCGACCGCCTGGAGAACTTCGCGCAGTTTGCCCGCCAGTTTGGCCACTCGCTCAACTTCGGTGAAAACACCAACGTCAGCAAGGAGCTCAACAAGCTCACCGCCGAGGTGGAAGGCAAGCCCGAGCAATCGGTGATTCAGGCCCTGGCCGTGCGCGCCATGTCCAAGGCCATCTACACCACCGAGCCGCTGGGCCACTTTGGTCTGGCTTTCGACCACTATTCGCACTTCACTTCGCCCATCCGCCGGTACCCCGACATGATGGCGCATCGCCTGCTGGAGGACTACCTGCACGGCGCCAAGAGTGCCGATGCCGTGGCCTTGGAAGCCGATTGCAAGCACTCCTCGGAGCGTGAGAAGCGGGCTGCTCAGGCCGAGCGTGCCAGCATCAAGTACAAGCAGGTGGAGTTCATGGCCGAGCACGTGGGCGAGCAGTTCACGGGCGTGGTCTCGGGCCTTACCGAGTTTGGAATGTACGTGGAGATGGGCGAAACCAAGAGCGAAGGCATGATCCGCCTCTCCAGCATTCCGGAGGATTACTTCGACTTCGACAAGGACAATATGCGCCTGATCGGCCAGCGCACCGGCCGTATCATCAAGTTTGGTGACCCGGTGCAGGTGGTCATCAAAGCCGCCAACTTGCTCGACCGTACCATCGACTTGGAACTGGTAACCGACGCGCTCGGCAACAATCAGCGCCGCGCCGGCCGCAGCAAGTCCGATGGCTACGCCGCCCGCGACGAGCGCGGCGGCAGCCGGGGTCGCTCGGGCTCAGGTGGCGGCGGAGGCAGCCGTTCCGGCGGTAAGTCGGGCGGCAGCCGGGCGCCCAAAGCCGGTGGCGGCTCGGGCGGTGGCAAGAAAGGCCGCAGCCGCTTCCACAGCTAAGCGCTGAGTTGAAATTTGAACGGCCCCGTTGGCACTGCCAGCGGGGCCGTTTGCGTGTAGCGCATCGTAGCGCGGACTTGTAGAGTCCGCGCTACGATGCCCACACCCGCATGCAACCACCCGTGCCGCCTTGGCGTCGTACCTTGCAGCTGACATATAGCCGCCTCTGTGGACCTTACTGTTTTCTCCAACGCCCTCACTTCTGCCCTGGCCGAGCTGCACTACGGTGACCAGCCCCAGGAACTCTACGAGCCCATCCGCTACTCCATGAGCATGGGCGGTAAGCGCATTCGTCCCTTGCTGACCTTGCTCGGTGCCCAGCTCTTCACCGATGATTGGCAGCGCGCCACCCGGCCGGCCCTGGCCACCGAAGTCTTCCACAACTTCACCCTGCTCCACGACGACCTCATGGACCAGGCACCGCTGCGCCGCGGGCAGCCCACCGTGCATACCAAGTGGGGCCCGAACGTGGCCATCCTGTCGGGCGACGTGATGCTGGTGCGCGCTTACGAATTGCTCTTTGGCATCGAGCCTGCGCTGCTGCCCGAGGCCCTGCGCCGCTTCAGCCAGACGGCTGCCGAAGTCTGCGAAGGCCAGCAGCTGGATATGAACTTCGAGAAGGAAGCCCGCGTCAGCATCGAGCAGTACCTCGATATGATCCGCCTGAAGACGGCCGTGTTGCTGGGCTTCTGCCTGGAGCTGGGGGCCCGCCTCGGCGGCGCCAGCCAGGCCGATGCCGACCACCTCTACCGCTTCGGCGTGGACGTGGGCATTGCCTTCCAGCTCCGCGACGACCTGCTCGATGTGTACGGCGACGCTGCCACCTTCGGAAAACGTGTCGGCGGCGACATCGTATCGGATAAGAAGACCTACCTGCTGCTTACGGCTCTGGAACAGGCCAACGAAGCCCAACAAGCCACGCTACAGCAGTGGATGGGCAACGGCGCCCCTGAAACTGCCGAAGCCAAGGTGGCGGCCGTAAAAGCCGTTTACGACGAACTTAGTATTCGCCCCCGTACCGAGGCGCTTATCAACGATTACTTCCAGGATGCGCTGGCTCATCTGGACGCCGTTCAGGCCCCAGCCGAACGCAAGCAGCTGCTTCGCGGTCTGGCCTTGCAGTTGATGGAGCGCGAGAACTAGTTGCATCATCACCCATTTTCGCTAGGCGTAGCTATAATACCTCGCGGGCCGGTAGCCAGTAGGCTGCCATCCGGTACAGGGTTTGGCTGCGCCTAGTCTTTTTGCTGGCGGAATCTGTTTCGTTTCTGTTCCCTTCTCCTTAAGCCCCTAATCTTTTCCCAATGCCTTTCCCGATTGACCTTGTCCTGATTCTGGTAGTCCTAACCGCCGGCATTTCCATCTATGCCTGGTCAAACCAGTCGCTCATGGAGCGTTGGATCTTTAGTCCCCACCGTGTGAGCAAGCACGGCGAGTGGTACCGCTTCCTCACGTCCGGCTTCCTGCACGCCGATCTGATGCACCTTTTCTTCAACATGTTTGCCTTCTTCTCCTTTGGCCAACTCGTGTTGGAGCGGTTCAGCGTAGAGTTTGGCGACCTATACGGCACGCTGGTGTTCTTGCTGCTCTACATCGGCGGCATCATCGTATCGGATATTCCCACCTTCTTCCGTCACCGTCGCGATGCCCGCTACGGCAGCCTCGGGGCTTCGGGTGGGGTAGCTTCGGTCATCTTTGCGGCCGTGCTGTTCTATCCTGTTACGGGCGGTATTTTCATCTTCCCTATTCCTGTTCCGATCAAGCCATTCATTTTCGGCTTCCTCTACCTCGCTTATTCCTATTACCAAGGTCGCCGCTCCGGCGACAACATCAACCACGACGCCCACTTTTATGGCGCCCTTTACGGAGTAGTGCTTACCATGCTCATGCGACCAGAAGCTGGGATTGAATTCTGGCGACAGATTTCAGATAAGTATCTGTAAATCAAATCTTTGGGTGGATATATATACTTGTTATATATCCATTGCTGGGTGCTTTCGTAAAGAGAGGCAGAAATAATGCTCCCTATTAACCGAAACACCACATGAACCGACTCCCTTCTTTCTCGCTTCGCCCTGTGGCAGCGTGTCTGATGACCCTGCTGATGATGAGCCTCACAGCCTGCAGCCGCCGCAATGACACCGGCAGCCTCACCATCTTCGGCGGCATCATCCTGATTCTTGATATTCTGGCCCTGATTGACATTTTCCGTCAGCCCTGGTCGCTTGGCAAGAAGATACTCTGGGTTGCCATCATCTGGTTCCTACCGTTGCTGGGCCTGATTCTTTATTACCTCATGGCGGGTCGGGGTAAGTCAAATACCTAGGTCAGCCTTTAGTTCTTCCTAATTAAAAGAGCCCCCGGTAGCAAGTGCTACCGGGGGCTCTTTCGTTAAGTTAAGCTGACAAGTGAATTCGTTTGTCTACTTGTTTCGGTTCAGCAGCTTTTGCTTTTCCATCCGGGCTACGTGGCGGAGCGTCTCGCCCAAGTTGGTGATTTCCGTTACCTGCCAGTAGTCGCCCCGGTCGCGCATCTTCACTTCCAGTACCATGGTGGTATCAAGCTTCGGTTGAGTAAACTCTAAGCCTACCAGTGCCTGTTCGCCTTGCTCGTTCACGTACTTCACTCCCTTAAAGCTGCTCTCTGGGCTGATTACCTTGCTGGCCAAGCCGGCTATCGACACTCTCACCACGCGCTCTGATTGGTTATCGGCCGCGGCTTCTAACGAACCAGTCTCCACGAAGCGCTGAACTTCCTTGCGGGCAGCTTTGGTTAGCTGCGGCTTAGCCAATCCCAGCACGCTCTTCGCCATCAAGCCGCCCCCCGGCACCATCAAGCCCAGCGCCGAGCCCTGGGTAGCTACCTGATCTACTAGGCTACCCGTTACGCTTTCCACGTCCACGTATTTCTCGAAGCTGGCTATGTCGTGGTCGTGTACCGCTTTGGCTGCCTGGCCCAGCGCGAACTTAGGCCCGGTGGTAAGCATGCGGTAATACCAGTAGCCGGCCGCTACAATTACTACCAAGAGAATAATGGGTAAGAGGCGTTTCATGAGTTATTGAGTTGTGAACGTCGATTGGTCTATCGTTCAAAAATAGCGGTTGGGTCCGGTCCGCCTCAATGCACGTTCTGAACAGACCTTTGAGGGCAGTCTAGTATGGTTATCCATTGATGGGCCGACTCGTCTCTACACGTTTCTGCGTATGGATTATGGTTTAGCGTCATTCACCCGCAGATACGCGATGGTGTAGCACTACAAGCCGACAGACCGCTCAAGCTTTGTATAAAGACCGCTGCTGCAGTAGTTCGGTCGTTTTGCTTGCTGGTTTCGTATCAGATCCATGATTCGTTTCGCCGCTCTGTCCGACCGCCCTCGTATCTATGGTCACCGTGGTTGTCGAGGCTTACGACCCGAAAATACCCTGCCGGCCTTCCTACACGCCTTGGAATGGGGTGTCGATGGACTAGAATTGGATGTCATTATTTCGGCCGACCATGAAGTGGTAGTGTCGCATGAGGCATGGCTGAATGCGGCTATTTGCCTATACCCAGACGGGCATAAGCTCACCCCGGAGCAGGGCTTGTCATATAATCTCTACCAACACTCTTATGCTGACATCCGCTGTTGCGACTGCGGCAGCCAGCGCCATCCGAGCTTCCCCGAGCAAGTGCTGGGGTCAGCATATAAGCCTTTGCTGAAAGACGTTTTTATGGCTGTATTCCGTCGCTGTCGCGAGGTGCAGCAAGCCGTGCCTATTTTCTCTGTCGAGCTTAAAAGCAGCCCTGCCACCGATGGCATCTATCATCCCTCGCCACGGCAGTTCGTGGCGCGTGTGCTGCAGGAGCTGACCGAATGTGTGGCCCTTACTGGCCACGAATTTGAAGTGCTGTTGATGTCGTTCGACCACCGCGTGGTGGAGGCCGTTCGGCAGCACTCAGCTTTGCCGGTCTGCTTGCTAATTGAAGATGCTGAACCGGTCGAGCGGCATATTGAGCGGTTGGGTTTTGTGCCCGATGTATTAGGCCCGGATTATGGGCTCATCGACGACGCGCTGCTCAACTTCTGTTCCCAGAAGCAACTGCCTGTTGTAACCTGGACGGTAAACGACGCAGCCCTAATGCGCGACTTAGCTGCAAGGGGTGTATCGGGTATCACCACCGATTATCCTGACCGAGCATCGGCTGTATTTTCAGCGTAACATCTGCAGGCTACTTCAGTGTCAACTTGCCTTAGTTGAGGTAATCTGCGCAGCTGAATAGGGAAGGGGGTATAGCGTCTTTTCAGAGCCGCGGATGCAGTACATAATACAGTCCTCTAGTTGTGCCGCCATCATAGGTCATATAGATGAGTCACAGCGCCAAAACAGTATGTCAAAGCGTGTAATGATACAAGTGTATTGTGTCATCTTTGTTAAGTGTAACTGTAATTGGTGTCTGTATCAATGTTACACGTACTTGAAATTACAGTTACAGTGTCCAAGTGTGTCACTAAAATGTGTACCTATGGTTTTGATACATCTTACATTTTTGTCATCTTTACACCCCTGCTCTTTTACGTCCCCATTCCATGGCTCACCAAGGCGAAATCCTGCAAGAAGTAATCAAAAACAGCGGTATTTCTATTAGCCGCCTCGTGCAAGAGCTGGGTATTACACGTCCGACGATATACCGTAAATTTAAAGAAGCTACACTAGATTACAGTTTTGTTAAGCGTGTAGGGGAGGTAATACAGCACGATTTTACAAATGATTTTGATACACCTGTTCAGTCTCAATTACCCTTTACAGTTACACCAGTTACAAATAGTGTTGCATCTGTTTCTGTAAATAGAGCTGTATCGTTACAATCTGTAGATCAGGACTGTACAAAGTCATTGTTGGCGCTTCAGGCGAAGTACATAGCCCTGTTAGAAGCATATAATGACCTGTTGTTAAAAGTTTATGGGCCTAAGTGAACATGTGATGTTTCACGTGGAACATTTTGTTTCATGCACTTGTACGCCGCCAGTACCACAGGAGTACTAAGTGTTGCAACTCAGCGGTAAGCCACCCGGCTCTAGTGCCAGTAAAATCAGCTCTAAGTTTGAATCCAGGTAAGCCTTAAGCGAAGTGCTACCCTCATAGGGCGCGGATGAGATAAGAGAAGGGAAACAGATATAAAGGGTGAAGAAAATGGCATAACTCCCATAAGCCCGGTAGGCGACGATCTAAGTTGATCGTGAAAAGGCTTCATCGCCTGCTGAGTTAAGACCGAGGCAAACAGTCGAGTTTGCGCTATTCTTAAGCCTCGTAAAGAGGGTGGTTGAAGATGTGGTTCGTGATAAATCTGATAGCCTAATTCTCTACTAAATCCAGCCAGCGGCTTGCCGCTTTAAAAACTCTCATCTCTATAATGAGTAAAAACAAAAACAGCTCACCAGTTAGGTGAGCTGCGAGGAAACAAAGAGAGGGGTAGAGGCACCCTAGAGAAAAACAATCTCCTTGATTAACTCTTCGCCTACTTCGGCATTAATAATTTCGGCCACGCGGGACTTCGCCATAAATAGCTCATGCTTCAGCGGCGACGACGAAAGCCGGACGAAAAGCTTTCCGTTGCGGAAGTACACCTCCTGGGTTTTGAGTGCCACAGCGCGGCCCATGATTCGCTCCCACGAAGACACTACGTACACCTCATTCATCTTGCCCTGGAGTCGGTAGGCCTTCAACAAGGCTTGAATACCTTCCTTCAGCGGAACGACATCAGCCTTGCGAGAAAAATCGGATGCGTTGCGTGATTTCAAGACGAAAATGATAAAATATGCGCGGAGATAGGCATTAGCTAAACTGCTAAAGCCGAGTACAAAGGTAGGGTCAGACGGACTTAAAGTGGCCGAACGGTCCCGTTTTCAACGCGGAAGCGAGCCACTTGTTCGGATAGGCCTGCAAGGGCCCGATCGGTACGCTCGAGGTGAGTGTCAGTCAGGAAGACTTGCCCAAACGTGTGGTTGGCCACCAGCTGCAACAGTCGGGTGATGCGGCGTTCATCCAAGCGGTCAAAGATGTCATCTAGCAACAACAAGGGTTTATGCTGTTTGCTACTGGCCATAATTTCGAATTGAGCCAGCTTAAGCGCAATGGCATAGGACTTCTGTTGACCTTGGGAGCCAAAGCTCTTGACGGCCACGTTATCCATCAGGAACACGTAGTCGTCTTTGTGCGGCCCCACCGAGGTTCGTTGCAGAGCTAAGTCCTTTCGTTCATTAAGCCGCAAGAGCTGGGCAAAGTCCTGGCCGGAGAGCTGGCTCTTATACTCCAGGCTCACGGCCTCTCGACTATCGGCTAATTCCAGATAGTGGCGCTGAAACACCGGGGTAAATTGCTCCAGGAACCTTTGCCGTAAGGTTATCAATTCGGTGCCCGAGGCTACGAGTTGTTCGTCGAGCACCTGCAGGTAATCCCGATCAAAGGTGTGCCGCTCAGCGAACTGTTTTAATAGGGCGTTGCGTTGCTTAAGGGTGAAGCTGTATTGAATGAGCAGCTCCAGGTACGAATGGTCGAGCTGCGAAATTAAGCTGTCGAAATACTTACGGCGCTCCTCGCTGCCCTGTCTTATAAGGTCTGTGTCGTAAGGAGAGATGAGTACCACCGGGTAACGCCCAATGTGGTCGGAGAGGCGGTCGTAAGGCTGCTTGTTGTGGGTGACGATCTTCTTCTGCCCAGCCCGTAAGCTGCACTGTATAGTGTCGGGGGCGGGAGAGAGGGGTAAGCTGAATGTTCCCTTAACTAGGAAGAAGTCGGCTCCCTGCTTAAGACACAGAGCATCGGCAGCCGAAAAGGCGCTTTTGGTCAGAGACAGGTAATGAATAGCATCAAGTAGGTTGGTCTTGCCACTACCGTTCTCTCCCAGAAAGCAGTTGATGTGCGGCGACAGGGTGATACTGGCCTCGTCGTAGTTCTTGAAAAAAAGGAGTTGCAGCGAGTCCAGCGTCATGAAAAGCGTAGGTTTCGGAGTTGCAATGCTTTTACGTACTTTCGCATTCCAAAACCCGAACAAGAAGAGCTACCAATGGCGGATACGAAGGTAAAGGCTGCCTCAAAGGCAACCAATTCGACAGGCAAAGCCAAATCCAAAGCACAGCAGCCGGTGCAGGAGCCCCAGGCTGAAACGGCTGCGCCAGTTGCTTCGCCGCAAGGCGCCAACGCTGAATTTGGCAAAGAAACCTACATGAACTGGTACGAGAGCATGATGCTCATGCGCCGGTTTGAGGAGAAGGCTGGTCAGCTATACGGCCAGCAGAAGATTAAAGGTTTCTGCCACCTATACATTGGCCAAGAGGCTTGCGTAGCTGGTGCCGTGTCAGCCTTGCAGGTAGGAGATAAGTGGATTACAGCGTACCGTGACCACGCGCACCCACTAGCACTTGGCACGACGGCCAATGCCATCATGGCTGAGCTGTTTGCCAAGGAAACGGGTTGCTCAAAGGGCAAAGGCGGCTCCATGCACTTGTTTGATAAAAGTGTAGGATTCATGGGCGGCCACGGTATCGTGGGTGGTCAGGTTCCACTAGGTGCCGGCATTGCCTTCGCAGAGAAATACAACAAGACCGGAAAGCTCTGCATCTGCTACATGGGCGATGGTGCCGTGCGCCAGGGTGCCCTGCACGAGGCCTTCAACATGGCTATGCTGTGGAAGCTGCCGGTCATTTTCGTAGTAGAGAATAACGGCTACGCCATGGGCACCTCGGTAAGCCGGACCTCCAACGTTACCGAGCTGTACACCCTGGGCGAAGCGTATGACATGCCTTCGGAGCCGGTGGATGCCATGCAGGTAGAGGAAGTGCACCGTGCCGTAGCCCGCGCCGCCGAGCGTGCCCGCGCCGGCGAAGGCCCGAGCTTCCTCGAGTTCAAGACCTACCGCTACAAAGGCCACTCCATGTCGGACCCGGCTAAGTACCGGACCAAGGAAGAAGTGGAAGGCTACCGTCAGCGCGATTCTATCGAGAACGTGCGGGCCGTGATTCTAGAGCAACAGTATGCTACCGAAGAGGAACTGACCGCCATTGATGAGAAGATCAAAGCGGTGGTGCTGGAATCGGTAGAGTTTGCCGAAAACTCTCCTTACCCACCCGCCGAGGAGCTGTTCCAGGACGTGTACGTGCAGGGGGATTATCCTTACATCCGCGAGTAACTACCGCTTAAGCCAAAGCCGGGTGACCCAGCAGATTGGTCGCCCATTCTTCTCTCATGTCGAAGATTCCCTACACGCGCAACTCGCCGCTGTCGCGCCCGAACCAAGCGCCGCAGCAGCCGTCAGAGCCGGGTCAGCAGGACCCCAACGCGCCCGTCGAACACCCCCTGCTTGAAGACCCAGACGCGCTGGCAGCGCGCCTGGGCGAGTCGGAGGAGTTCGTTCGTCGGAACAAGAACCTCCTGTTCGGCTTGCTCGCGGCCATCGTGCTGGCGGTAGTAGCTGGCTTTGGCTATTACACGTGGCGGAAGTCGCAGGACGAGAAAGCCCAGGCGGCCATGTTCCAGGCCGTAAACTATTGGGAAGCTGATTCGCTGAAGACCGCCTTGAAAGGCGATGGTCAGTACGAAGGCCTTGAAACCGTGGCTAAGGAGTACAGCGGTACCAAAGCAGGTAACCTCGCCAATTTCTACGCCGGTGCTGCCGCCCTTAAAAACGGCGAATTCCAGAAGGCCATCGATTACCTCGAAGACTTCAGCTCGGATGACCTGCTGCTGCAGGCTCGGGCTTACGCTTTGACTGGTGACGCCTATATGGAGCAGAAGAAGTATCAGGAAGCCGCCAACTACTACCAGAAGGCTGCTGACCATAAAGCCAACGACTACTTCACTCCGGGTTACCTTATGAAGCTAGCCGCTGCCCAAGAAACGCAGAAGGACTTTGGCAAGGCCCAAGAAACCTACGCCAAGATCATTGCCAATTACCCGACGGCAGCTGAAATAAACGATGCCAAGATCTTCCAGGCACGGGCTAAGGCTGCTGCTGGAAGCAAGTAGGTTTAGCATAACAGCGCAAGAGCAGCGCCGTTTTCCGCACCGCGGGAAACGGCGCTGCCTTTTCATGGTGGCATAAAGGTTCTGCTGGGAGAAGTAGATATTTGCACATTGATCCAATAACCCTGACCCCCGCGCAATGGCTACTTCTCTCAAAAACCTAAGCGACTACACGTCCGATCAATTTCCTGACATCAGTGACAAACGCTTCGGGTTGGTAGTAGCCGAATGGAACCGGGCTATTACCGATACCCTTTGCCAAGGCGCATACGAGACACTGCTCAAGCACGGGGCCAAGGAGGAGAACATCTACCGAAACACTGTCCCCGGTAGTTTCGAATTGGGGCTGGGCGCTCAGCTACTGGCGCAGCACGAAGAGATAGACGCCGTCATCTGCCTGGGGGTAATCATCAAGGGGGAGACTCGTCACGACGAGTTTATTAGTCATGCCGTAGCCAACGGCTTGATGAACGTCGGATTGAAATTCAATAAGCCTGTAATCTTCGGTGTACTGACTACCGAAAATGAAGCCCAAGCCTGGGACCGGGCCGGCGGTAAGCATGGCAATAAGGGAGTAGAAGCAGCCGTGACAGCTATTCACATGCTGGGCTTCTGAAGCTTATCAGTACCAAACGATTAAAATGCGTCCAAAACCGTAGCTTTGCGGCTGGAAAGCCGGGCTGAAAGGTCAGTCGATACCCCGGAGTAAAGATGAGGGCCAACGCTACTCGGCACTAATTTTTGCCGATAAGTGTTGCCAAAATACTTAACTATCGGTGTCTTACGATCAGGACGCGCTGGATAAGAATCTTAAATTCAACCGCTTACAACTTTTTCCTGCCCACCATGAGTGAAGAATCACTACGCTACTCCCGGGAAGAACTGGCCGAATTTGAAGCCATTATTCAGGAAAAGCTGACTGCCGCCCGGAAGGAAGTAACGTTCATCAAAGAAACACTGAGCCGCCGCAACGATTCGGGTACCGATACCACGGCCTCGCCGTCGAAGGTACTGGAGGATGGCGCCGACACCGCTGAAAAGGAAAGCTTGAATCAGCTGGCTTCGCGTCAGATGAAGTTTATCCAACAGTTGGAAAACGCGCTGATCCGCATCAAAAACGGTACGTATGGCGTTTGCATTGGAACTGGCAAGCTCATTCCAAAGGAACGCCTGCGGGCTGTGCCGCACACGCAGCACTCCATCGAAGCCAAAATGGCTCGTCGCGACTAACGCGCCGTTTATAATCAGCCGCCCGAATTTGCACGGTCGGTTCTCCGCTCCAGCGTGAGGGAGGCCGAACTGCAGATTCGGGCGCTTTTTTGGTTGCCTGCTAAGCGCACCAAAACCTAAGCGGTGACGTTAGGGACATCATACATAGCCACAACACAGCCCGGCAGCGATGCCGTGCGTCTGACATATTCCCACTATGGGTAAGAAGCAGCATCCCTCTGGCCCCGGCAATCGTCGCCCAGGCCGCCCCGAATCCGCTCCGCAGCGCGGCGGGAAACCTTTCAACTCTTTTGGTGACAATCGTCGCCCCGACGACCGGCGCTCCGACGAAGGCCGTCCGTCGTATGGCCGCCGTGAAGGTGGCAACGATTTTCCTTCGCGGCCGCCGTTTGGTCGTCCTGCGGGTGGCAACAAGCCGAGCTTCGGCAACGGCCCGAGCAACCGTCCATACGGTAGCGGCGATGACCGCCGGCCTGGTCGCCCAAACGACGACCGCCGCGACGCCCGTCCGAGCCGTCCGTACAGCAAGCCTGCTGAAAGTGACGATGCTGCAGACTTCATGCGCGGCCGCTTAAACAAACCGGACTTCAAAGGTCTTGATCGGCCTTCTTCAGGCGACGACGCACCGCGTCGCAGCTTTGACCGTCGGCCAGAAGGCAATGACCAGAACCGGCCGCGTCGTAGTTTTGGTGGCGACCGTCCCGGAGGCTTCGGTGCCAGCCGTCCGAGCTACGGTGCTCCCCGCAGTGGCGGCAACTTTGGCGGCGAATCGCGCCCTAGTCGTGAAGAACGGCCGGCTCGCCGTTTTGAAGGCGGTAGTGATGCTCGAGGTGGCGATTCTCGCCCGCCCCGTGGCTCCCGTGCGCCTGGAAGTGAAGATTCGCGGCAAGAGCGCGGTTTTGGTCGCCGCTTTGGCAACGATGAGCAGCGGCCTGAACGTGGTAATACTGACCGCCGTTTCAACAGTGATGACCGCCGTCCAGCCGGTGCTGGCCGCTTCGGCCGCTCGGATGAGCAGCGTCCAAATGCACCCGGCCGCTTCGCCCGTCCTGCCGATGACCGTCCGCGTTTTGGTGGGGATAGCCGTTTTGAGCGTCCTAAGCGTGACGAGCGACCAGAGCGTGGTGACCGTCCCGAGCGCAATGAGCGGCCTCGGCCGGAGCGCTATAACCGGGAGGAGCGCGCCGTGTTTGGTCGCCAGGCGCGTCCGGAAGCATTGGGTGGTAAGCCGCGTGGTAAACGCGACGAGCAGCGCGACGAACTTCAAGAGGCTCCGTCGTACAAAAACCTGAAATTCTACGAGGAAGATAAAACCCGTGGTAACAAGCGCCGCCGCGAGGAGCAAGAAACGGATGATACTATCCGGCTGAACCGCTACATCGCCAATGCGGGTATCTGCTCGCGTCGCGAGGCCGATTCGCTTATCGAAGCCGGAGAAATCCGGGTGAATGGCGAAGTGGTAACCGAGCTGGGCTATAAAGTGCAGCCCTCCGACACGGTGCATTACGGCAAGACCAACCTGAAGCGCGAGAAGCAGGTGTATGTGCTGCTGAACAAGCCCAAGGACTTCCTGACTACTACCGACGACCCCGACGGCCGTAAGACCGTGATGGATCTGGTAAAGAATGCCTCCAAAGAGCGCATCTTTCCGGTAGGTCGCCTCGACCGCAATACCACCGGCCTGTTGCTGTTTACCAACGACGGGGAGGTAGCCCAGAAGCTGAGCCATCCCTCGCACCGCAACAAGAAGGTGTACCAGGTGGAGCTGGATAAAGATCTTACTGACGAGCACCTGGCGCAGATTGCAGCTGGCATCGAGCTGGAAGACGGCAAAGCTGAAGTAGACGACGTAGCAGTAGTTGCCGGTAACCCGCGTTTCGTGGGCATCGAAATCCATATCGGTCGCAACCGCATCGTGCGCCGCATTTTCGAGCACCTGGGCTACGATGTGAAGACCCTGGACCGTGTGCAGTACGCTGGCTTGACCAAAAAGGACCTACCCCGCGGCCACTGGCGCTATCTGACCGAAAAAGAGGTAATTCGCCTGAAATATTTCATGTAGGCACGCAACCCCAGCCGCTCCGGCTGGGCTCTTACGAAAGCGGCCTGGTCCTAAACCGGCCGGGCCGCTTTTCTACACATGACCACACTCGTCCTCGATATCGGCAACACAGCGGCCAAGTACGGCGGCTTTCAAGGTTCGGCTTTAGTCGAAGCTGGAATCGTTGCCATGCCCGATGAGTTGGTGCAGGTAGTGCAGCAGGTGCAGCCAGAGCATATGCTAATAGCTTCCGTGGCTGCTCCAGCTGAGCAGTGGGTCGTGATGCTAGCTGGTATGGTGCCTGGCCGGCTGCTTACCTTTCGGCCTGGTGAAAGCCAGGTACCGCTCGCCAATGCTTACGCTACGCCACACACCTTGGGGGCTGATCGGTTGGCTGCAGCGGTGGGAGCGGCCCACTTGTTGCCCAACTGCCCGGTGCTAGTGGTGGATGCTGGTACTTGTATCAAATGCGACTTAGTGACGCCGGATGCTACCTACCAAGGAGGTAGCATTGCACCGGGGCTGCGCATGCGCCTACAGGCTATGCACGCCTTTACGGGCCGTTTGCCCGAGTTGCCACTCCCCAGTGTGCAGGAGGCAGCGGCGCTAGTGGTTTGTGGAACTGATACCCGTTCGGCCATGCTGAGCGGCGCCTTGCTTGGAGCCGTAGCTGAAGTCAACGGTATTATCGAGAGCTACCGTGCGCAGTACCCTACTTTGTCGGTGGTGCTGACCGGGGGCGACGCTGCGTTTTTTGAATCGCGGCTCAAAGGCCGCATCTTTGTCATTTCCGAGCTGGTTTTGCTCGGGCTTCACCGAATACTGGTGCATAATGTCGGGTAATAAACTGACCGCACTGGCTCTGCTGAGCTTGCTGGGGGCCACTTCAGCAGCTTCAGGGCAGGGGCTCGGCAACTCGCCGTACTCACGCTTGGGCCTAGGCGATTTTAACGAGAATACCGGCGGTGTCCGGCAGCAAGGCATGGGTGGTGTGGGCTTAGCAGCCCCAAACGCTGTGCAGATCAATGATCTGAACCCGGCCTTGGTGTACTACACCAACCGCACGACGTACGAAGCTGTGCTGGCTGGACAGCTCAAGCAGCTGCGCAGCAACAGCGCCTCGCAACGTACCGGCAATGCCACGCTGGGCTATCTGTCCTTTGGAGTGCCCATATCGCGGCGCTGGGGGCTGGCGGCCGGTCTGAAGCCGATAACTGCTGTGGATTATCAGTCTTCTTCCCTGAGCGCCGTAACAGGCGACCCCACGGCGCAGGTGCGGACCCAGTACACAGGTTCCGGTGGGCTTAGCGAGGCCTACGTAGCCCAAGGGGTGCGAATTGCCAAAGGGTTGACCGCCGGTGTAACTGCTTCGTACGTATTCGGTGCGATTGAGCGCTCCACGCTATCGATTGTGGTTCCTAATCCCTCAACCCTCGTCTACTCGGATGAAATAACAAGGCAAGCCGGCACCACCGAGCGCACCAAGTTCAACGACTTTGCTTTCCGAACGGGCTTGCACTACCGAAAGGAGCTGTCAAGCAAATTGTCGGGCAACCTGGCTGCGGTGTACAGCTTTCAGTCTGATCTGAGCGGCCGCCGTACGGTGCAGCAAGATCAATTCGACATCAATGGCAGCCCAATATTGGATGGTAGCAACAACCCCATCCTGGCTCCGTTGCTGCTGCAAGACAACGTGGCTATAAATACCACGCTCCCTGCGGCTGTGCAGGTGGGAGTGAGCCTCGATAACAACAAGAATTGGAGCGTCAGCGCTGACTTCTCGCAGCGTCAGTGGTCGAAGTTTCGCGATGCTAACGCCCTACAGGGTGTTACGTTCGATGATACTTGGCGGGTGGGTGTAGGCGGCGAGATTTCGCCGGATCCGACCTCCGTTACGAACTATTTCCAGCGGGTAACTTACCGCTTCGGTCTGAGCGCGGCGCAGCTCCCGTACCGGCCGGGCGGGCAGACGCTCTATGATCGGGCCGTGAGCTGGGGTTTTAGCTTCCCCTTCCCGACGCAGTCGGCGCTGGAATCGACCAACATGAACCTGGCCTTCACCTATGGCCAACGCGGTAACAACGAACAGGGCGGCATCAAAGAAAACTACATCAAGGCGCAGCTGGGCTTCTCGCTCAACAGCCGGTGGTTCCTCAAGCGCCGCATTGAATAGTACTTGTGAAAGCGTTAGCCGCCAAATACTGGTTGGTCGCCGCGCTGGCAGCGGGACTTATGCTCGGCAGTTGCCAAGATAAGGTAGATGCGCCCAAGAAAAAGGTAGAATACGCCGGGCCCACCATGATTACTGCCAACGTGACGACGCTTTTCAGTGACTCGGCACGGCTGCAGGTACGGCTCACGTCGAAGCTGGAGGAAACCTACGAAAACGGCGACTTGGTGTATCCGAAAGGCATGGATATTACCTTCTATGCCAAGGATGGGCTAAGCGTGGTGAATACGCTCCGAGGTAACTACGGCAAGTTTACCCGCGCCGACAATCGCTACGTGGTGCGCGGCGACGTGCGCGTGCGCAATGAGGAAAAACAGCAGAGCCTGAATACGGAAGAGCTGTTTTACGACCGTCCCCGCGGCCGCATATACACCGAAAAAGAAACCCAAGTGCGGGTACAGACACCCACCGAAATTTTGACGGGTAATGGCCTGGAAGCCAACGAAGATTTCTCGCGCTACCGAATCCTGAAGCCCACGGGCGTGTTTACCGTGGAAGAAGGGGCCGATACGCCCCAACGTTAAGCTGTAACGCTCATGAAGCTGCCTGCCTTCGATCGTGACCTGGGCCGTACCGTGCTGTTTTCTTTAGCGGTGGTGCTGATGGTTATCGGAATCCACCGCACCATTGTAGAAAACGATTTGCCAGGTAATTACACGTTTTTCGCGTTGTCGGCTGTTTTCTTGCTGATACATCGCGCTTTACGCCGACCTGAACCTGAAACGCCTGCTCCAGCTGCCAAGTCGGCACCGGCCCGTAAGGCCCAAAGCAAGCCTGGCAAACGGCGCTAGCGGCGGTACTTTTGTCAATTGGGGCAAAAGGGGTTATTTTGCACGTCTTTCCGCGTATTCTTTGCTGCTTACTTTCAACTAAATGGCTTTAATCAACACCATCCGCGAAAAATCAGGCTGGGCCGTCGGCACCGTGGCCGTCGGGATGTTGCTTTTCATCGTGGGCGGCGACCTGATCGGGGGAAACAACCGCTTGTTTAACCGTCAGGACACCAGCGTCGGCGAAGTAGCCGGGGAAGACGTGAGCCTGGAAGAGTTTAACGCCGCTCTGGAACAGTCAAAAGACGCATTTGCGGCGCAGAATGGCCGTCAACCCACCGAGCAGGAACTACAAAGCCTGCGCGACCAAGCTTGGAACCAGCTGGTATTCCAGCGGGCTTTCCGCCCTGAGTTCGAAGAACTGGGCCTGAAAGTGACCGACGAAGAACTGACCGACATGGTGCAGGGCAAAAACATTCACCCGACCATCAAGCAGGCTTTCACCGATCCGCAAACCGGGCAGTTCGACCGCGCCAAGGTAATTGAGTATCTCCGCTCGCTCGACAAAATGGCCCCGCAGCAGCAAGCTGCTTGGTACAGCTTCGAGCAGAACCTGCCACAGGAGCGCCTGGGTAGCAAGTACTACGCGCTGCTGCGCAACACGGAGTACGTGACCACAGCCGAAGCCCAGCGCTTCGATGCTGCCCAAAACAGCCGCGCCAATGTGCGCTATCTGTTCGTGCCGTACTTCAGCATCTCCGATTCGGCCGTGAAAGTGTCAGACTCGCAGCTGCAGGACTACATCAACCGCAACAAGAGCCGCTACAAAGTGCAGGATGGCCGCGACCTGGAGTATGTAGTGGTGAACGTGACGCCTTCGGCCGAAGACAGCACTTCCGTGCGCCAGAGCATGGATCAGCTGGCGCAGCAGTTCCGTACTGCTCCGAACGACTCGCTGTTTGTGCGCCTGAACTCCGATCAGCCCTACAACGGGCAGTTTGTATCGCCGGCTGATCTGCCCGAGAAGCTGCGTCAGCAGTTGCCGCTGCAGGAAGGCCAGGTGTACGGTCCCTTCGCCGAAAACGGTACTTATTCGCTGTACAAAATCACGGGTACCAAAGCTGGCGCTGTGTCAGCGGCCCGCGCCAGCCACATCCTGATCAAGCCCGAAGGCTCTACTCCGGACGCTGATGCTCAGGCCAAAGCCAAGGCGCAGGACATCCTGAACAAAATCAAAGCCGGCGCCAACTTCGCCGACTTGGCCAAGCAGCACGGCACCGACGGCACTGCGCCGGTAGGTGGCGACCTGGGTTGGTTTACTACCGGCCGCATGGTACCGGAGTTTGAGAAAGCCGTGTTTGGAGCTTCGTCGGCTGGTTTGCTGCCGAATCTGGTGAAGACCTCCTTCGGCTACCACATCGTGAAGGTGACGGCTCCGAAGACCAGCCAGACCTACCGCGTGGCAGCCGTACAGAAAAGCATCGTGCCTTCTGACGCTACCAACGAAACTGCTTACCAGCGCGCTCAGGAGCTCAAGGCTGCGGCTGGCGACCTGGAATCGTTCCGCAAAGCCGTAGCGGCCGACAAAACCTTGCAGAAGCAGGAAGCCAAGGGCGTAGGCAAAACCGACGCCGTAGTAGGTACGCTGCCAAACGCTCGCGAAGTGGTGCGCTGGGCCTTCAACAAAGACACCAAGACCGGCGAAGTATCGGAAGTGTTCCAGGTAAACGACCAGTACGTCATTGCCGTGCTGACGGGAACCCGCCAGGAAGGTACTGCTGACGTAGCGGCTGTGAAGCCGGAAATATCGGCCTTCGTACGCAACGAGGAAAAGGCCAAGCAGATCATGGCCAAGCTTAAGGGCAACACGCTGGAGCAAATGGCTGCCGCTTACGGTGCCAACGCTCAGGTGCGCGAGGCCAACGACGTAACGCTGGGTCAGGGCGTAATCCCGGGCTTGGGCAACGAGCCGGTGGCTGTGGGTGCTACGTTCGGCTTGAAGCCGGGGCAGCGTTCGGCGCCCATCCAGGGTGAGCAGGGCGTGCTGGTGGTAGAGCTGGTTAGCAAAAACGAGCCTACGACGCCGTCGCAAGACCTCAAGGCTGTGCGCAACCAGTTGCAAACTATGCGCAGTGCGCGAGCCAACGGCGCTATCTACGAAGCTGTGCGTCAGAAAGCGGAGGTGAAAGACGAGCGCGTGAAGTTCTTCTAAGCCGCAGCCGATTACCGTAACTGCCAAAGGGCCGTATCTTTCCGGGATACGGCCCTTTTTCGTACGCAACGGGCGCTGCCGAGTCATGTCTTTGGCTTTCAGCGGCCGAGCTTGAATGAAACCCTGCCTAGTAGTGTTGAGCGCGCAGAGCCGTTTTGTTTGTTGTCGATAGAACCTACCTGCTTTCTATGAGCCTGTTGCCTGCGTTGTGGAAGAAGAGCCGCTTAGGATTGGTGGGGCTGCTGCTTGCTGCCGGACCCGTGCTAGGCCAGCAGAGCGGCCCGCTGGGCCTGGCCCGCGAATACGCCCGCAAAGGCGACTGGCTGAAAGCCGAGGCGATGTACGATAACCTGCCGACTGACGAGCAATACTCGGCTGAGGTGCTGCCGGAATACGTGAATACCCTGCTGCAGCTAAAGAAGCACAAGGACGCCGAGAAGCTGATCAAAAAGGCTACTAAGCGCAATCCTGGCCAGCCAACCTACGGCGTGCTGCTGGGCGGTGTATACTCGGCCGCCGGCGATACTACGGCCGCTGGCAAGCAGTATGAGAAAGTGCTGGCCTCCTTGAAGGCTGAGCAGGTGGTGCCCGTCGCCACTGAGTTCCAGCAACGCGAACTGCCGCGCTGGGCCGAGCGTACCTACCTGCGCGGCCGTGTACTGACCAAAAACGACGCCGAGTACAGCCCGCAGCTCATCCAGCTGTACACCCGCACGGGAAAGACGGCTGGTTTGCTCAGCGAAACGCTGCGCCTGGCCGAGCAGGACCCACAACAGCTGCCCTTTGTGCGCAACATGCTGCAGAACAGCATGCAGACCGACAAGGACCTCGATACCCTTGAAAAGCTGCTGCTCACGCGTACCCAGCAACAGCCCGAGCAAGCCACCTGGAGTGAATTGTTGCTGTGGCTTTACCAGCAGCGTCGCGACTTTAGCGGCGCCTTGCTGCAGGCCCGCGCCCTCGACCGGCGCCAGCGCACCGAGGGCAGCCGGGTGATGGATGTGGCTACCATTGCGCAGCGCAATAAGGATTATGATACCGCTATCGAAGCTTATGAGTACATCGCCCGCGAATACCGGGGCGGGCAGTTTTATCAGCTGGCCCGGCAGCGGCTGATTCAGGCGCGCGAAGAGCAGGTACGCAATACCTACCCGGTAGACCAAACCAAGCTTCGCGCCCTTATTGCTGATTATCAGCAGCTGCTGACCGAGCTTGGGCGCACCGCCCAGACGGCGGACGTACTGCGCAACATGGCTTTGCTATACGCCTTTCAGCTCGACGAAAAGGATAAGGGTATGAAACTGCTGCAAGAGGTAGTAGACCTGCCGCGAGCCGATCCGCAACTCGTCGATGAGGCCAAAATTGCTTTGGGCGACATCTATATCCTGCGGAGCGAGCCTTGGGAAGCCACGTTGTTGTACTCGCAGGTAGAACGGTCGCGCAAGGACCAACCGTTGGGCTACGAGGCCAAGCTGCGCAATGCGCGGCTGAACTACTTTGCCGGTGACTTTAAGCTGGCGCAATCCCACTTGGATATTCTGAAGCAGGCCACCAGCCGCGAAATAGCCAACGATGCCATGCAGCTCTCGTTGCACATCGGCGACAATACGGCCATGGATACCGCCGGAGTAGCCCTGCGCGATTATGCGGCGGCCGAGCTGCTGGTGTTCCAGAACAAGCTGCCGCAGGCAGTGCAAGCGTTGGATCAGCTGCTAACCAAGTACCCAGGCCACGCCCTTACCGATGATTCTTGGTACCTAAAGGGCCAGTTGCAGCGCCGCACTGGTGACTATGCAGGAGCGGTGCAGACGCTGCAGCGTATTACCGAGAATCCGAAGTACGATGTGCTATCCGACGACGCGCTGTTTTTGACGGCTGAAATAGAGGAGCAGAACCGGCAGGACCGGGCCCGGGCGCAGGAGCTGTACACCAAGCTGTTGACCAAATACCCCGGCAGCATCTACGTAGCCGAGGCACGCAAGCGGGTGCGCCGGCTGCGCGGCGACGCCGTGCCGCAGTAGCGGCTGGCGGTGCCAGTGCGCAAACTCAGCCGAAAAACACGAACATCAGTGCCAGGGCCACGATAAACACCAAGTACATCAGGCCATCCGTGAGGATGTACTGCTGATAGCGTTGGTAGAACTCGCGGAGGCGTTTCATGAAGCAGAGAAAAGGCTGATTAAGAGCGTGAAATTACGCCAGCCAGGGTCGAAAGGCAGGGGAGGGGAGTACAAACGACGCCTTTTTCTTCTTACTTTTGAAGATAACGCCCTCCCCACCCATGCTGAAACGTTGGATTCGTAAGCCCGCTCCCGACCCGGAACAGGTCCGGCACCTGTCTGCCGCGTTGCGCGTCAACGAATCCGTTATCAGCCTGCTGTGCCAACGCGGCATTTGCACCTATGAGGAGGCCAAGGCCTATTTCCGGCCTAGCGTAGACGAGCTGCCCGACCCCATGCTTATGCGGGACATGGACCGGGCCGTGCAGCGCATCACCGACGCGCTGTTTGCGGAAGAAAAGGTGCTGGTGTACGGTGACTACGATGTGGACGGCACCACCTCCGTGGCGTTAGTGTACTCGTACCTGCGAACCTTGTTCGGCCCGGCGCGCATCGATTATTACATCCCTGACCGCTACGTGGAGGGCTACGGCATTTCCACGCAAGGCATCGACTGGGCAGCAGCCAACGGCTTCAAGCTCATCGTGGCGCTGGACTGCGGCGTGAAGTCGGTGGACAAAATCACCTACGCCCGTGAGAAGGGCGTGGATTTCATCGTGTGCGACCACCACTTGCCCGGCGACGAACTGCCGCCGGCCGTGGCCGTGCTCGACCCCAAACGCGCCGACTGCCCGTACCCCTACAAAGACCTCTCGGGCTGCGGCGTCGGCTTCAAGCTGATGCAGGCGGTATGCCGCAGCCAAGGCTTCGATGAAGCGCCGCTGCTGGAGCTGATGGACCTGCTGGCCGTAAGCATCGCGGCCGATATCGTGCCGATAACGGGCGAAAACCGTGTACTGATGTTCCACGGACTGAAGCGCCTCAATGACCCTGCCATCGAGACGCGCCCGGGCCTGTACGCGCTGCGTCAGCTAGCCGGACTGCGCGAAGGTCCGCTGACGGTCAGCAGTCTGGTATTCGGGTTTGCGCCGCGCATCAACGCGGCCGGCCGTCTCGGCGACGCCAAACGCTCCGTGGCCATGCTGCTGTCGGAAACGGCGGAGCAGGCCCTGGCCACCGCCAGCGTGGTGGACCAGACCAACACCGAGCGCCGCGGCTTCGATACGCGCATCACGGAAGAGGCACTGCAGATGATCGAGACTGACATGGAGCTGCGCAATGCCCGCTCCACGGTGCTCTTCAAGCAGGACTGGCACAAGGGCGTCATCGGCATCGTGGCTTCGCGCTGCCTGGATAAGTATTACCGGCCCACGGTGATTCTGACCGAGTCGAATGGCAAAGCCACTGGGTCGGCACGCTCCGTGGTGGGCTTCGATGTGCATCAGGCTATTCTGGAGTGCTCCGATTTGCTGGAGCAGTTTGGCGGGCACATGTACGCGGCGGGCCTTACGCTGCCGCTCGAAAACGTGCCGGCATTTCGCCGCCGCTTCGAGGAAATAGTGGCCTCGCGCATCAAGGACGAGCAGCTGATTCCCCCCGTGGAAATAGACTTGCCGCTACGCCTGCGCGACGTAAACTGGAGCTTTTTCAACCTGCTGCGCCAGATGGAGCCCTTCGGCCCTGGCAACGGCAGCCCCGTGTTTGAAGCCTGCGAAGTGTATGCCGTGCCCGGCTCGGTGAAGGTGGTCGGCAACTCGCACCTGAAGCTGACCGTGATGCAGGAAGATTCCAACCAAATTGAGGCCATAGGCTTCGGGCTGGCCGACCATTACGGCCGCATTGCCAAAGGCCAGCCGTTCAACCTCTGCTACACGATAGACGTGAACGAGTGGCGCGGGCAGAAAACGCTGCAGCTGCGGCTGAAGGATATCGGATGGGAGTAATAGCCGCTGATTAAGGCATAGCGGCCGAGAAACAGTAGTTTCTCGGCCGCCTCCTTTTTATACCCGGTGCTGCGGGCGTTGGCGCAGATGATCGAGGCTCCACGGGCCTGGGCCGGCGGCCACAAAATAAAGGAACAGAAAGCAGTACAGCGCCGCCAGTTCCCCGCCGTTCTCGAGCGGGAGCAACGCTTGGGGTGCGTGCGCCAGGAAGTAAGCCGCAGCCATCTGGCCTGAGAGGATAAAGGCAACCGGCCGCGTAAAAAGCCCTAACAGCAGCAATAGTCCGCCGCCGAACTCAAGGACCCCTGCCAGCCCCATTTGCGACATCAACTCCACTGGGCCTTTTTCGCTCGGCGGAAAAGCAAATAGCTTCTGGGTGCCGTGCAGCATGAACATAAAACCCGCCACGATACGCAGGATGCTACGCAGGCGCGGGGCCCACACAGCCAAAGCAGATGATTCCGTAGCCATTTGCGAAATAGTTGGTTGAACTTCTGCTACGTTTCCTCTCCAGCCTCAGTTGAAAAGCGACGACGAGGAATAGTCACGTTGTGATGCAGCCGACACGGCCGAACTGCTACATTCGCACGGAACAGGCCAGCCGAGGCTTACCTGAATTCTTCGTTTTTCATTTCTGTTCGTCGATTGATGAAATCAATCCTGTTAGCCGCCAGCTTCGGCGGATTGTTTGCTTTGAGTGCGCAAGCCCAAACGGCCACCAGCGGCGCTTACCGCATTACCGTCGATACCCAGCCCGCTGCAGCTACGGATCAGCTGCGAATTGTGGTGAATACGCCGCCGGTCAAGGAAGACAAGGTAACCTACGTGATGCCCAGCGTAGTGCCCGGCTCGTACTCCAAAAAAGACTACGGCCGCTTCGTGCAGGGCTTCGTGGCCTACGACGACAAGGGCAAGAAACTCAAGGTGAAGCGCGAGGGACAAAATCTGTTCACCATCGAGAAGGCGCAAAAGCTGGCCCGCCTGGAATACGTGGTGGATGATACCTGGGACGCCAAGCAGGACGACAGCTACATCTTCCAGCCCGGCGGAACTAACTTCGATGCGAAGTCGGCCTACCCCAACTTCGTACTGAACCACTACGGCCTGTACGGCTACCTCGAAGGCTACAAAATGCTGCCGTACGAAGTGACGGTGCAGCACACGCCGGAACTGTACGCCGCCACGGCCCTGCCGGTGCAGCGTACGGCCACGCAAGACGTATTCACCGCCGACAGCTACGTGACGCTGGCCGACGGCCCCATCATGTACAGCAAGGCCGATACGGTGAGCTTCGCGGTAGGAGGCGCCCGCATTGGGGTGTCGGTGGTATCGGAGACGGGCAAAGTAAAAGCCGCTCAAATCAGCCAGCTCATGCGGCCCATGGCCGAGGCGCTGGGCCAGTTTTTCGGGAAGATGCCGGTACCCTCGTACCACTTCCTGATGTACTTCCCCGATTTTCAGACCTCGCCGGTGGTCAACCGCAAAAACGGCGGCTACGGGGCCATGGAGCACTCGTACTCCTCGGTCTACTTCTTGCCCGAGCGCAATACCGAAGCCGAGCTCAATGAGATGGTGCGCGAAGTGGCCTCGCACGAGTTTCTGCACATGCTCGCGCCGCTGAACATTCACTCGCGCGAAATCGGTGAGTTTGACTTCCGCGACCCGAAAATGTCGCAGCATCTGTGGCTGTACGAAGGCGTGACGGAGTACTTCGCCCACCTTGTACAGGTGCGGGCCGGTCTGACCACCGAAGATGAGTTTCGCAAAACCATCCGTGAGAAGATTCAGGGTACGGCCAAATACCCCACGGTATCGTTCACGGAGATGAGCCAGCGCATTCTGGAGAAGCCCTACGACGACATGTACGCCAACGTGTACCAAAAGGGCGCCCTCATCGGGTTGCTGCTCGACATCCGCATTCAGGAGCTCACGCAAGGCCAGAAAACGCTGCGCGATGTGCTGCTGACCTTGCGGGATAAGTACGGTCCCACGCGCTCCTTTGAGGATAGCCAGCTAATACCGGAAGTGGTGGCCCTTACGCACCCCGATATGAAGCAGTTCTTCGACCGGTACGTCATTGGCAAGGAGCCGCTTCCCCTCGCGGAATACCTCGACAAAATCGGTTGGCGCTACGCCGACAAGGCGCCGGCTAAGATCAAGGCTTTCGGTAAGCTCGGATTTCGCTACAACGAGGGCAAGCAGGAGTTTTCCGTCGAGGACACTAAGCCTGAGTACAATGCCTTTGGGCTGCAGTCCGGCGACGTAATAGTGGCCGTAAACGGCAAAGCCGTAACCCTGCAAACGGCCGAGCAGCAGCTTCGCCCACTGGTAGAACCTACTTCGGACGATGCCGTGCGCATGACCATCCGGCGCGGTAGTACTACTCAGGACGTCACGGGCCGCCCCCGCGAGTACGACGTAGAGCTGCGGAACGTGCTTGACGTAAGCCCGACGGCAGCTCCGGTGCAGCAAGCCTTGCGGCGCAGCATGCTGGGTAGCAAAAGTTAGCTGGACCTGCACGTGCCCAAAAAAGCCCCTGCCGCAGCGGGGGCTTTTCTGGGCACGTGGCTTATAGACTTTACAATTTACTTGGGCTCGGAGAAGCGTAAAGCTCTTTATTCCAGCGTACGTAACCACTACTACTTACTATACCGCGGCGAAGCAGCAAGTAACCTGCCGGCCCTGGGCCAGCTTTGTATTGGCTAACATATAAGTACGTAGTGGTTCCGTTGTGGCGGGTTTCCTGGAGTACGCGGCGGCCAGCTTGGTCCAATCCAACATACTTCTCCCGTACGACCCCGCTACGAAAGACACGGCGGGTGAGCTTCCACGCGTTTTGCTCATTGCTCTTAGCTGAGTTGTTGGTGGCCGGAGTGGCTGTATAGTGGCCGCGTATCACCTGCCGACGGACCCCCGTTCGTGGAGCTTTTATTCTGAAGCCGGTAGCCTTGCTTTCGATGGCGAGGCGGGTACTGTTGGCCAATTGAACAACCGAGTCGCGGGCGGAAGTCACGCGGCTGGGGTCCGTAACTACCTGGGCTTGACTGGCTGAGGCAGCGCCTAATAAGAAAAGCGTAGCAAGCGTCAGGCGGATGCAACGATCTGTAAGAGTAGGCATAGAAGAGGAGTATTGCTGCAGAAAAGCGGGAAAGGTAATGTCGATAGCTCGGCGGGAATCCTGACCTGGCACCAGGCTTTCTAAGGCACCGGTAGAAGGGTGCCTAATTCCCCAGTTTGACAAAGGCTGGGATGATGTAGGAGATGCCGCCCCAACGGACGTGCCCGTTGCCGTTGAGCCACCCTTGCTGCGCAATTACCGGCGCCGTCACGTAGGGCACCTGTTTGTAGCGCGTAACGCGTAGGTAGGTGAGCTGGCCGTTATGCCGCATTTCTTCCACCACCCGCTGCTTGTTTTGGTAGCCATTGAAAACATCCAAAGTGGCACCGTTGCGGCGCGTACGATGTACGTGCTTCCACAGCAAGACTCGTTTGGCTTTCCTGCCCTCAACAGAGCCGTGGGCGTAGCTACCAAGGTTGCTGGCTGCGCATAGCCTCGCGGTACTACGCGGCGCTTACCCAAGTGCGGCGCTTGGTTTTGGAGGCTGAGGGTGCGGCTTTGAAGATCGAGCCGGATGGTACTGGCTGCGAGTAGCACCGAGTCGCGGGCGGCAGAGGCTTGGCTTGGGTCGGTGACTACTTGGCCCGAAGCGAGACTTGGAAGTAAACCGATAACGGTAAAGAAGCCAAAACGAGTAATAATGGGCATGTAATCGGATTGAAGGTGGACTAAAAGCTCGTCAAAAACGTTGCCAAGGCTTATCAGCCCTCCACGCGCAGCATCTCCGCCGCCGCCTTACCTTTGTCGCTACGATGATTCTTCGCGCCGAACACCTCGTCAAAAAATACAAGCAACGCACCGTTGTGAACGACATGTCTCTGCACGTAGAGCAGGGCGAAATTGTGGGCCTGCTTGGGCCCAATGGGGCCGGCAAAACCACCTCGTTCTACATGACGGTGGGCATGGTGAAGCCGAACTCCGGCCGCATCTTCCTCGACGACGAAGACATCACCACCTTGCCTATTTACCAGCGTGCCCGGCGCGGCATTGGGTACCTGGCCCAGGAGGCCTCGGTATTTCGCGACCTGACAGTGGAGGAAAACATCCTCTCAGTGCTGGAAATGACCAATTTGCCCAAGCAAGCGCAACACGACAAGGTGGAGGAACTACTGAACGAGTTCAGCCTGACGCACGTGCGCAAAAACATGGGCCGGGTACTATCCGGGGGCGAGCGGCGTCGCACCGAAATTGCCCGGGCTCTGGCCGTCGACCCCAAGTTCGTGCTGCTCGATGAGCCCTTTGCCGGCGTCGATCCGATTGCGGTAGAAGAAATTCAGGGCATTGTGGCCAAGCTCAAGCACAAGAACATCGGCATTCTCATCACCGACCACAACGTGAATGAGACGCTCAGCATCGTGGACCGCGCTTACCTGCTCTTCGAGGGCAAGCTGCTGAAGGCCGGCACCGCCGAGGAACTCGCGGCCGACGAAATGGTGCGCCGAGTGTACCTGGGCAAGCACTTCGAGCTGAAGCGGAAAATCTAACCTAGGGCTTTCTTTTGACTGCCTGGGGGTTGAAGTTTCTGCTTGTCAGTGATGATCTTCCGTGTATCCGAGGAAGCACAAGGCCACTGACTATATCAAACTTCCAGTCCTTTGCGCCAAGAGTGAGTGGAGAACGGTAATTTGCCCTGTCTTCGTGCAGCCCGAAGCAGTAACGCGCCGTATGCTAGCTGCACTGCGCCGATGGTTACAACACCAGTAAACTAAGGGCAACGAAGCCAAATTCCCATATTCGCCCCAATCCGTGATTGATACCCTGCTGACCTGGATGGTAAAGCCTCGCTTGGCGCGGCTGGAACGGTTACGTACCGAGCCGCACTCGGTGCAGGCCGAGGTACTGCAGAACCTGCTCCAGACGGCTCGGCATACCGATTGGGGCCGGCAGTATGGTTTCGCAGATGCAATATCGACCCGGGAATTTGCGCAGCGTATGCCCGTCAGCAGCTACGAGCAGCTGTACCCGTGGATTGAGCGCGTACTACAAGGCGAGGAAGACGTGCTGTGGCCCGGCCGGGTGCAGTGGTTTGCCAAGTCCAGCGGTACTACCAACGCCCGCAGCAAGTACATTCCCGTGACGCCCCAAGCCCTGGAGGACTGCCACTACCGCGCCGGCCGCGATATGGTGGCCGTGGCCCAAACGCTCTATCCCGAAGCCGGTGTGCTCCGCGGCAAAACCCTTTCTTTGGGCGGCTCACATGGCCCCAATCCTTTCCGCCCCGACGACCCCGCCTCGCGCGTTGGAGATGTATCAGCGGTAATCATGCAGCACCTGCCGGCCTGGGCCGAATCACGCCGTACGCCCCCGCTGGAGCTGGCTTTGCTGAGCGAATGGGAGCAGAAGCTGGAGCGCATTGCGCAACATGTGCTGCACGAAAACGTGGTGGGCCTGGCTGGTGTGCCCACGTGGATGATCGTGCTGTTGCGACGCGTGTCGGAACTGGCCGGGGGCAAGTCCATCCCGGAAGTTTGGCCCAACCTGCGCCTCTTCATGCACGGAGCGGTAGCTTTTGGGCCGTATCGAGAGCTGTTTCAACAGCTTATTCCAGAGGGACAAATGCGTTACCTCGAAATCTACAACGCCTCAGAGGGCTATTTGGCTTTCCAGGACCAGCCTGATTCGCAGGATCTGTTGCTGCTGCTCGACCACGGCATCTACTACGAGTTTATCCCGATGGAAGAGCTGGGGCGGGAGCACCCGCGTACGCTCACCCTGGAAGAAGTAGAGGTTGGCCCGAGCTACGCTCTCGTCATCAGCACCAACGCAGGGCTGTGGCGCTATCAGATCGGCGACACCGTCCGGTTCACATCGGTTGCGCCGTACCGGGTGCGAATTTCAGGCCGTACCAAGCACTTCCTAAATGCCTTCGGGGAAGAAGTGGTAGTCGAAAACGCTGAATCAGCCATTGCGGCGGCGGCGGCGGCCACCGGCGCTCTGGTCCGGGATTATACTGCCGCACCAATCTATTTCAGCTCCAGCGCTGGGTCGCGCGGTGGGCATCAGTGGTTGGTGGAGTTTGTGCATGCTCCAGCCGATGCCGCTCACTTCACGCAAATACTCGACGATACCTTACGCCAGCTCAACTCCGACTACGACGCCAAACGCTACCGCGACCTGGCCTTGCAGCCGCCGGTGGTTACGGTGGCCGCAGCAGGCACATTCCAGCAATGGCTGGCCAAGCGCGGCAAGCTAGGCGGACAGCACAAGGTGCCTCGCCTAAGCAATTCGCGTGAGCTGATGGATGAGCTGTTAGATATAGCTGAGCGGTAGTTAAGTCAACTGAATTCTGAGTTCAAGGGCGCTAATCATTATCCCGATGCGCCTGGTTTGACTTGTTTTCTCGCTGGTACTGCTGACAAGCTACACCTTTTCTCGTGGGCCCATTGGGTTCTGGTCGCGTAATCAAACCGTAACCACGGGGAACCGGCATGGCCCTTGGGTAAGCTACTCCGACGCTTCGAATACCCAACTGGCCATTCGGGGGCGTTACCGCATGTGCCGGCCGGCGGGAATTGGTGGTGTTACAGCTACGATGGCCAGCTCGACCACGACGACTGTTACCGACGAAACGAACTGCTGCCGGTGCGTTAGTTTCACCGTAACGGCTAAGTCATTCAGCGTGGGCAGGCGGGGGTATTGGCCAGGGCCGATTCGGTCCACTATTACTGATGGGCCTCTGGCAACTGTATGATAGCACTGGCCGTCACACGGGCTGGAGACTCCATGACAATGGGCGCCGCATGACCCGTGGGAATGACTAGCTAACTAGCTGACCACTAAACAAGCAGTGAAAGTCAATTCCGAAATTATTGTGACAATTAACATTGCATTAATCATTGGCCCAACTATATATTGCTCTATCAATCGAACTCTAACTGCCACCCGCATTGCACACTTATACTGCTTCTCAAAACGACTCCCAGCCGTATGTTTCGCGGCGGAAGCGTTACCGCCGCCGTTCAGAGCCCAAAAGCAAAAGCTTGCTAAGTACTCGCTCCGTGCTCAGTTTGCTTGGCCTTCTATTGGTAGCCTTACTGGTTAGCCTCGGTATTATTGCCAGTCAAATGGGTTCGAACGACGAATCATTCGGGCACACCTCGATTACCAAAACAGCAACGGTCTAGAACCTTCTGCAAACGCAGCAGGCGGCTGGCCCACGTGGGCCAGCCGCCTGCTGCGTTTGCGGTGAATTATTCATCGAACATTCGGCCCAGGCCACCGAGCACACTACCGCTTTCTTTTTGGGCGTTTGCCCCGTTGGGCATCAACGCCTGAATCAATTTTTTCACAGGCATGCTTTGGAGCCACACACGGCCAGTACCGCGCAAAGTGGCTAATAGCAGTCCTTCGCCACCGAAAATCATTGATTTTAGGCTGCCGGCCCGGGCAACGCTAAAATCAATTCCTGGTTCGAAGGCTACCACGCAGCCCGTATCGACGCGCAGCATTTCATTGTTTAGCTGCCGCTCAATAACGGTCCCTCCCGCGTGAATAAAAGCTTTGCCGTCGCCGGTGAGCTTTTGCAGGATAAAGCCTTCACCGCCGAAGAAACCAGAGCCCAACCGCTGGTTGAAGTGAATGCCGATTTTAGTGCCCCGAGCCGCCGCCAGGAAGCCATCTTTTTGGACGATAAGCCCTTGTGGCAGCGTGCGCAGATCCAAAGGCATAATGGTGCCAGGGTAAGGGGCTGAGAAGCCCACCCGCGCTTTGCCGTAACGACCCGAATGGGTGAAGTGAGTCATGAATAATGACTCACCGGTAATCAGGCGCGAGCCGGCGGAAAGTAATTTGCCAAAAAAGCCTTGATCAGGCTCCGAACCATCGCCCATTCGCGTGTCCCAGGCAATGGCTTCATCCATGTACACCATTGTACCTGCTTCAGCAATAACCGTTTCACCTGGATCGAGCTCTACTTCCAGTACTTGAATATCGTGACCAATGATGCGGTAATCAACGTCGTGCGACTGCATGAGGAGAGGTTGTTGGTATCGGTAGCAAGTATAGCGAAGCTGACATAAACATGTAGCGCCCGGAAGGGAGCTTGTTTCGCATCTGCTTGAAACAAGCTCCCTTCCGGGCGCTGAGAACCACTAGTGCGTATTACTCGTCGTCTTCGGTAGAGGGCGGCATCACCACGTCATCGTCGGTTTTTTTCTTGCGTTTGGCCTCGCTTGAAGTGCGCCGCATAAAGTCTTCCTCCGATTCCTCGGGCTCCTCGGGCGCACCCTCTTCAAGCGGCAGATTCTCTTCATCATCGAGCAAAGCGTCTTCCGCCTCGGTTTTTTCACCGAACTGCCCGTCGCGGTTCACCAGTTTCTTGTCGCGCACATGGCGGTTCAGGAACTCGTTGATCTGCTCGATGCTGTAAGTAGAGGTGATTTCGCCCAAGGGATTCACCTTTATTTCGAAGCCTTCCAGCTCCTTGTGCACCCGCGGCTTTTTGGCCGGGTCCTGCTGCTTCTTTTTTACGGGTTTCTTAGCCATGATCGGTCGCGCCTATGAAGTGAGGAACGCACGCGGCCGTAGCTCAAAAAGCCAGCGGGGCCGCTGCGTAGCTTCTCAACTACGCAACGGCCCCGCCTTCGGATGCATAAATGCTGGAAGCCAGCTAGAACAAGCTATTGCTCCAGATAGCGTCCCTTAGCTCGCCTGCGCTGTGAGAGCAGCCACAGCGGTTTGAATGCGCTCAGCAGTTTCCTGTGGGCCCAGAATGCTCATGATGTGCATCAGATCAGGGCCGGCGCCTGCACCCGTCACGGCTACGCGCAGGGCCTGCAGCACCTGCCCAATCTTGATGCCCTGACGCTCCAACACCTGCGTGAGCAAGGCCTTGATGGCGTCCGGCGTGGTGTCGGTAGCGGTGGGCAACTCCTGAGCAAAGGCCGCTAGTGCTTCGGCCACCTGCGGGTTCCACTTTTTGCTGATTACTTGCTCGTCGTAGCTTGCTGGGCGCTCGAAGAACAAGCGGGCCTCACGGGCTAGGTCGGCTGGGAACGTGGCGCGCTCTTTTACCAGCCCGGCAATCTGTTCAGCCTTTTCTGCCGGCAGCTCCGCGCTGATGCCTTGCTGCTGCAGGGCATCGGTGAGGTATCCCGCCAACTCGCTGTCAGATTTGGCGCGCAGGTACTGTTCGTTGTACCAGCGGACTTTGTTTTGGTCGAAGCGGGCTGGCGACTTGCTCACGCGGTCGATGCTGAACGCCTCGATCAGCTCCGTCATCGAAAAGAGTTCCTGCGTGGTACCGGGGTTCCAGCCCAAGAAAGCCAGGAAGTTGATAAATGCATCGGGCAGGTAGCCCGACTCGCGGTAGCCGCTGCTCACCGTCGGCTCGCCGGTTTCGGCGTCTTTGCCGTGCCATTCCAGCGGGAATACGGGAAAGCCCAACCGGTCGCCGTCGCGCTTCGAGAGCTTGCCGGTGCCGTCGGGCTTAAGCAGCAGCGGCAAGTGCGCAAACTGCGGCATGGTGCTTTCCCAACCCAGGTAGCGGTACAGCAGAACGTGCAACGGAGCCGAGGGCAGCCATTCTTCCCCACGAATCACGTGGGTGATTTCCATGAGGTGGTCGTCCACGATGTTGGCCAAGTGGTAGGTCGGCATGCCATCCGACTTCATCAGCACTTTATCGTCGATGGACGAGGAGTGCACCACCACCCAGCCGCGGATCAGATCGTTGAAGCGAACTTCTTCCTTGCGCGGCACCTTCAGACGAATGACGTAGGGTGCGCCGCTGTCGAGCAGCTGCTTTACTTCTTCTTCGGGCAGCGTGAGCGAGTTGCGCATCTGGGTGCGCGTGATGCTGTTATACTGCGGGTTGGGCACCTTGGCAGCCGTCAAGCGGGCGCGCATGGCGTCCAGATCTTCGGGCGTATCGAAGGCGTAGTAAGCAAAGCCGTTGTCGAGCAGCTGCTGGGCATACTGCATGTACATGGGCTTCCGCTCGCTCTGCCGGTAAGGCGCGTGCGGGCCGCCCTGCTCGGGGCCTTCGTCAATCTCGATGCCGCACCAGCGCAGCGAGTCCATGATGTACTGCTCGGCGCCGGGCACAAAGCGGTTTTGGTCGGTGTCTTCGATGCGCAGCAGCATCTTGCCGCCCATTTTGCGGGCCAGCAGGTAGTTATACAGCGCAGTGCGCACACCACCGATGTGCAGCGGCCCGGTCGGACTGGGCGCAAAACGCACCCGAACTTCTCTTTCCATACGAAACGACAATGTCGGGCCCCAACTAACTGCCAGGGCCAAAACGCGCCGCGAAGGTACGAAAGGTGAAATGGTGAAGTGGCGAAATAGTGATTTTTGCTGTCGGAACAGCACTCACCATCCCATCACTTCACCATTTCATGGCTTAGTCGCGGTGGCGAAAGGTTAGCCAGAGCACGAGCCCAAGCAGCGTGATGCCGCCTCGGATGCCCCAAGCCACTGCGGGCCCCCATTGTTCGATCCACGTCAGGAACATGAATTTCATGTCCAGCAGCGGCAACACCAGCGACACCAGCCCAATCAGCAGTAAACCGAGTCCGAGTTCTTTCATGCGCCCAAAAGTGAGTTTGTGAAGGGGCAACTGCGCCCTTTTATGGGAGCTAACGTCAAGCTCCGCAGTGTAGTACCTTGTCACTTCACAACCTCGCCTTATGTAACTACTTAACGGCAATGCAGGAAATCTCCACCAGCACGTCTTTGGGCAGGCGCGCTACTTCTACCGTTTCGCGGGCCGGGTAGGGGCCGGCGCCGAAGTACGAACCGTATATCTCATTGATGGTCCCGAAGTGCCCGAGGTCTTTGACGAAGATGCTGCACTTCACCACGTCCTGCAGCGTGTAACCACCCGCCGCGAGCACGGCTTGCACGTTGCGCATGACTTGGTGCGTCTGGGCCTGCACGTCGCCCTCACCGATGAGCTGACCGCCGGAGGCATCGAGGGCTATCTGCCCCGATACGTAAATGGTGTTGCCGGCTTGCACAGCCTGGCTGTAGGGGCCGATGGGGGCCGGTGCTTCGGGCGAATTGATGATGGTATTTGCCATGAGGAAAGATCAAGCGGGGCTAAGCCCTATTTTCGTGGCCTGAACTTAGCCAAAACCATGCATCTGCTCATCCTCGACGGTCACCAACTGCAAAACGAAATTCGTGATAAATTCGGGCCGCAGCACCAGTATACCTTTATCCCAGAGGCCAATACCCGGCTGGTAGATGATGTAGAAATGGCAATGCCACTGCTCGACGAAGCTCTGCCAACGGTAGAGGTGGTGTTCGATTTCGGCAATTATGGCCCACTGTACGAAGACCAAGAAGGTATTGTGGCTTTTGTGGAAGCCGCAACGGAGTCTCTTACTGCCCGTTTCGGCACCGATAAGCCGGCGTACCCGGTGTTCGGCTTCTGCGGCCTGCCTACGCTATTCAACCGCCCGCTGCTGGAAGTCAGCCTGTACGATGCTACTCATTCACGGGTATTAGCCACTACCTGCGCTAAGCTAGGAACAGAGTACCGCGTAGTAGCCGACCGCGTAGGGATGGTGACGCCCCGCGTTGTGTGCATGATCATCAACGAAGCGTGCTTCACCTTACAGGAAGGCACCGCCAGCGTTCAGGATATTGACTTGGGCATGAAGCTCGGCACCAATTATCCCAAAGGTCCTTTTGAATGGGCCAATGCCATTGGGGTCGGCCGTGTATACGACCTATTGACCATGCTCTGGGAAGATACCCGCGACGAGCGGTATAGAGTCTGCCCGTTGCTTAAGCGTATGTCCTTGCGGGCCGAAACCTTTTAAGGCGCAGTTTGGGGCGTTAGGCACACGCTGCGTTTGCCGAAAAAAGTGGCGTATGCCAGATTGGCCCAGTTGTGCGGATCGGGGGTAATATCCTGAAATAACAGAATTTGGGGTGGGTCCTGAAGCCGATTCACACACACATCGGGTGCCGCCGATGTGCGTAGAAGTAGGTATCGGTCAGTTAGTTGTTGGTCATAGCGCTGGGCAGTACCGCTCAACCATTCCTGGTAAGCTACGATGGTGTTGTTGCTGTTTTCGCGCCAGCTTAGCCAGCCAGGATTGCGCAACCGTACATTGTGGTCGGTGAGAAACGCCAGCAGAAGCCACCCCAGCAAAGCGTAGCGGGCGTAACGTGGAAGGATTAGATAAGGGAGTGCCAACTGCGCCCGGTGCAGGTGTTGTACCCACCCATGGGCAGCCAAAAACCAACCCACCACGAATAACAAGTACTGAAGGTTGCAGGCCCGGGGCGGTGATTCCATTCCGGTAGCCCAAAAGGCTAGGCCCTGGCTCAGCACGAGCATTAATAGTATCAACAAGGTCAGCAGCCACGGAGCTCGGGTCAGGCGGTTGAGCGGCAATTGACTGCATTTAATCAATTCTGCGCTCAAGGGTACCAGCAGCAGTGTTACAGCTAGGAGCACTCCATTGCCCAGCCAGTTTAGGAAGTAATAAGCCGTGGTTTTCAGCGCTAGCAGGCCGCATTGAGCTAGACTGAAATACTGGGGGTTGCCGGCGATACGGCCAAAATTACCGGGCGCTGACCAAGCCACAATACAGGCTGCTGCCGTTAGGAGGCTTACTGCTACATAGGACCACGCTACGCGCTTAAGCTGCCATGAATACACCGCCGTTGCGGCCACCCAGCTCATGAGCAATAGCAAGGCTACCATTTCATTACCGCCCACGGCCATCACCGTTAGTACAGCCGCCGTCAGTAGCCACCTGCACCGAGCCCGACGCGAAACTGCTGCACCGTGTTGAGCAGCAGCGGCTAACACTAGCAACACTAGCAAGCCCGGTAGTAAGTAATTAAATCCGCTAGTTAGCCAATAAAACCCTTCAGCTGGGCTTGGTAACTGAAAGGTTATTAGCAGCATCCATACTCCACTTGCCAAGCATAGTTGTCCCGACGTAAATGCTTTACGAAGTAGGCTCCTTAGTAAAGCATATAATGTAATCGGTAACGCAAGGAGCAGTAACAGACATACGAACCCGTAACTGGCATTGATGTGGCCATATGAAACCGGGTTTAGCATGCTCCAGCACCAACTAGCCGTGTAGCGCCCCGTCCATTCCTGATACATGTGCCCCAAGTAGCCCCAATGGCCGTACTGCTGTACAGCATTGGCCTGCAAGAAGTCATCGGCAGCGGGGTGAGCATACCCGCATAATGCATAGAAGGGCAGCAACGCTACTACCACTGCTCCGGCCAGAGCCAACCTTGTTATTGAGGAAACACTATTACCGAGCAAAGGACGACAGGCCAGCGGAATATCGTCGTAGGGTGGGGCAGGCATAAGAAAAGTAAGGCTTACCAACTGACTCTCGAAAGTACGGTGCATAGGAATTGCGCGGGTTACTTCTCGCTTCCACATGCCTTGCTTGACTATAGCCAAGGGGTTAAAAAAGAAAAGGAGCCCAACCGAGCTCCTTTTCTTTTAATAAGCAAGCAGAAATGCCTTACTCCACTGTAACCGACTTGGCCAGGTTACGAGGCTGGTCGACGTTGCAGCCGCGCAGCACAGCAATGTGGTAAGAGAGCAGCTGCAGCGGAATCACCGATACTAAGGGCATTAGCTCATCGGAGGTATGCGGCACTTCTATCACAAATTCAGCCATCTGCGGAATCACTGTGTCGCCTTCGCTCACGATGGCAATAATGCGACCCTTACGAGCCTTCACTTCCTGAATATTGGACACGATCTTCTCGTACGAGCTGTCGCGGGTGGCAATAACCACTACCGGCATGTTCTCGTCAATAAGCGCAATCGGGCCGTGCTTCATTTCCGCCGCCGGATAGCCTTCGGCGTGGATATAGCTGATTTCCTTCAGCTTCAGGGCTCCTTCTAAGGCTACCGGGAAGTTATAGCCGCGGCCTAGGTACAAGAAGTTGGGAACGTCTTTGAAGATTTCCGAAATCTGGCGAATCTCGGTATCCAGCTCCAAGGCCTTCTCAACCTTTTGCGGAATGGTGTGCAGCTCCATCATTAACTCACGCAGGCGCTGATCCGATAGCGCCCCACGGCGCTGACCCATAATCATGGCCAGCAGCGTCAGCACCGTTACCTGGGCAGTGAAAGCCTTGGTCGATGCCACCCCGATTTCCGGGCCAGCGTGAGTGTAAGCACCCGCGTCGGTAGCACGGGCAATGCTCGAGCCTACTACGTTGCAGATACCAAAGATGGTAGCACCCTTGCTCTTAGCTAATTCAATAGCTGCCAACGTATCTGCCGTCTCGCCCGATTGTGAAATAGCAATTACGATGTCGCGCTCCGACAGCACTGGATTGCGGTAGCGGAATTCCGAAGCGTATTCTACTTCCACTGGAATGCGCGCCAAGTCCTCTATGAGATACTCAGCCACTAAACCAGCATGCCAAGAAGTGCCGCAAGCCACAATGATGATGCGCTGCGCATTCAGGAACTTCTGTTCGAAGGCCCGGAAGCCACCCATGTTCAAATGACCCGCTTCCATTTCCAAACGGCCACGCATCGAATCCAAGATCGATTTAGGCTGCTCGAAGATTTCCTTCAGCATGAAGTGCTCGTAGCCTCCCTTTTCGATGCTATCAAGGGCTAACTCCAGCTTCTGGATGTAGGGCGTTTGCTGAACATCCTCTTTGCTGCGAATGTCGAGCTTGCCGTTACGGATAACGGCAATTTCGTAGTCATTGACGTACACAACTTCGTTGGTGTACTCAATGATAGGCGTGGCATCAGAAGCAATGAAGAACTCGTTTTCGCCAATGCCGATAACCATTGGCGAGCCTTTGCGGGCGGCAATCAGCTGATCCGGAGCCTCTTTGCTCAGCACGACAATGGCATAAGCCCCAACTACTTCGTGCAGTGCCAAACGTACGGCTTCTTCGAGCGTGCATTTGTTCTGCTTCTGAATCTCCTCGATCAGATTAACGAATACTTCTGTGTCCGTATCTGAATGAAACTCATGGCCTTGCTGCATCAAGTGCGTTTTCAGGGCCGCGTAGTTCTCGATGATACCGTTGTGAATGATGGCGATGCGCTCCGATGTGGAATAATGCGGGTGAGCATTCACGTCGTTCGGCTCACCATGGGTAGCCCAACGGGTGTGACCCATGCCCACGTGGGCATGAACGTTCTTGTCAGCGATAAACGATTCAAGATCAGCTACTTTGCCTTTCTTTTTGAAAACGTTTAGCTCGCCGTTAAGCAATGCAATGCCTGCTGAGTCGTAGCCGCGGTATTCCAAGCGGCGCAAACCTTTGAGGATAATGGGGCAGGCTTCACGATGCCCGATGTAAGCAACAATTCCGCACATACTGGGTGTCCAGAAGAAAGAAAGATCAGAAAAGATGAATGGCGCGGCCCTGTGTCAAAGTCCGTGCCGTTTTGCAAAGATATGACTACTACTGTGTAGGCTTGGTGTAGTATACCCGCAGACGAATGTTTTGGGCATCAATAGCGGCCCGGTTGAGCGAAAGGGTTCCGGACCGGCGCAGCGTGGGCGACAGCAGGAAAGAGGTTGGCAAAGCACCGTTCAGCTGGTTAGTAGTGTATGCCTGCACGTAAGTGGTAAGCAGAACACTGTACTGTTGCTCATTGGCACTGAGTAGCAACTGTGCTTCGGCATTGGTGCCTCTTGGGTTGGCATTATCGGATTGCACGATGCGCTCCGTTTGCGTGCCGGCATTATCGTGCCGCAACACCCGATTATTTGCCCCTGCCTCATAAAGGTAAAGAGCGGTAGGGGCAGCGAACTGAATGTTGCTGCTTCTTTGCAGCGGTACAATTAGTTCAGCTCGGTTGATAATGATGTTTTGCTGTGTAAGCCGTTCACGTAGGGTATTGAGGCCCGGAAGGGTAATTTTGGTCACCAAGCCCGCTCCATCCTGCGCATAGGTAATACCGCCAGAACTGGCTGCTGGTACTTCCGTATTTCCATTCAAAGAACCGAATGGAGTCCCTGCAGCACTGAAATCGTAAGTGATACCAGTGAAATAGCGGGGGCTTGATACGCTACCCCCTACAATGGGGTCATTAAACAAAATGCGATAAAACCTGCTCTTTCGCGGTGTAGTCCCACTTGCTGGAATGTGGTAGTACACAAATACCTGTGACTCCGTGGACCGATTGAATCCAATTACAGTCCCATTGAAGCCTAACGCCGGTTGAATTGATATGCCCTTCCAAACGCGTTGCAACTGTTGCTGCGTCAGCGTGTTTTGAGCCTTCAGTAGGTCAAACAGTTGCGTGGCAAAAGCAGTTGGCTGCTGAGCATTATCGGAAAGCGGCAAGCGCAGTGGCAGATCCACAACCCGGGTTGTGGTGTCCGTTTGCGATGCAGGAGTTACTCTCACACGGGCCCGGCGGTTTAGGGATGCAGTTTTATTAAGTGCAATCGACTGACCCAGTTGTACGTTGGAGCTAGAGTTATAAGGCGTGTTTTCGTCTAGCGCTTGCTGAAGATCATACACGCTGAGGCGCACCGGCTGGGTGGCGCTGCCATAAATTCGGTCAAAGCCAGCAAACAAGACCACCGAATCCAACTGCGCTCCAGTAAAGAACGAAGGGAGTGTGTCGTTGCTAGGAATCAGATCCAAGTAAGCGTTGGTTTCTATTACCCCGCGAGTATTAGAGTCGGTCAGGCGGCCTACCAAGTATCGGTCGCGACGGGTAGTAGCCAGTGAATCCTGCCAGATCGTGGCGGCACTTCCCACGGGGAATTCCTCGTAAATGGCTCCTACGGGTACAGTGCCTGGCAAATCAATGCCTAGCTCATTGGCGTCTTCACACGAACCGAGCGAAAACAAAGCGGACGCCAACAGCAGAGCTGCCGACGTCCGTCGAGTCAATAGCCTAGTTGGCCAATTCATTATAAAGGGCGTAGTATGAGCTGAGCAGGTTTTCATCGTCAGCCACTTGTCCAAGGCGGTGGCGTGAGGAATACTCCTGAAACAGCGCGTTCAGGTTTTCGCTAAAGTCTTCATCGGAGCGCACCACGGAATCGGCGTACTCCATGCCAATCTTGACAAAACCCGTGAAGTCAGCCGACTGCAAAGCCGCTAGCATCGAGTCGTCAATGTCTAACATCTTGGCTTTCTCAATGATGTCGCCCTCGAATTTGTAATCAAACTCGTTGTTGTACACCGTGAAAATCGACTTGGCATCTTTGAAAATCGGGTCCTTTTTGTAGGTCGTTTTCAAATACAGCGGCATTAGTCCGGTCATCCAGTCATTGCAGTGCACAATATCCGGGGCCCAGCCTAGCTTCTTCACCGTTTCGAGCACACCTTTGCAGAAGAAGATAGCCCGTTCGTCGTTGTCAGCGTGAAACTGATCGTTCTTGTCGCGTAGTACCGACTTGCGGTGGAAATAATCTTCGTTGTCGATGAAGTACACCTGCAGCTTGGCATTCGGGATAGACGCCACCTTGATGATAAGCGGTTTCTCATCTTCGCCCACAGCGATGTTGATACCCGAAAGGCGCACTACTTCGTGCAGGCGGTTCTTCCGTTCATTGATAATGCCGAAGCGCGGGACAAAAATGCGGATTTCCATCCCCATCTCTTGCATCCCTTGCGGCAGGCGCCGCAGGAACTCCGCTACCCGGGTCGTTTGCAAAAACGGATTAATTTCCGTGGCAGCATAGAGTATTCTTAGCTTCGACATACGGGATTAAAAGAGAGGTTAGGAAAAGGAAACACCATTGGGACGCACAAAATTAAACAATTTTGTCCGATAAATCCACTATGCTTACCCCGGGCTGCCGGGGCCGTCTGCCTGACATGGAGATACTTGAAACCGCCGCCGCGTTGCAAGCTCGGACTGAAAAATGGCGTTGCGAAGGCCGAAGCATCGGCTTTGTACCCACAATGGGTGCTCTACACGAAGGGCATTTGCAGCTCGTGCGCACCGCCGCGGCGCAAAATGAAGTAGTGGTAGTAAGCATTTTTGTGAACCCCACGCAGTTTAACAACAGCGACGACTTCAAATTATATCCCCGCGTCCCCGAATTCGATGCCGAAATGTTACGCGGAACCGGGTGTACTGCTTTGTTTGCGCCCGCAGTAGACCAGATATACCCCCGGCCAACGGCGCTACAATTTCACTTTGGCCAACTGGAACAGGTGATGGAAGGCGCCCACCGGCCAGGGCACTTTAACGGCGTGGCTACGGTGGTCAGTAAGCTGTTTCACCTCTGCCGACCGCACCGAGCATACTTTGGCCAGAAGGATTGGCAGCAGGTAGCCGTAGTGCGGCAGCTGGTACAAGACTTGAGCTTTGACCTGGAGCTAGTGAGCTGCCCCACTGTGCGCGAAACCGACGGCCTCGCAATGTCGTCGCGTAACCAACGACTTACACCGGCCTCGCGCCAAGTTGCCCCGCGCCTGTACGAAGCCTTGCAGCTAGCCGTAAACGAACTGCAGAGCCAAGGTGCTCCCGAAGCAGCTTTGCGAGCGGCAACCACTTACCTGGCAAAGTTTCCTGAGATTGAACTGGAGTATTTGGAAGTAGCAGATGCCCGAACCTTACAGCCGGTAAGCACTCAGGTGGAGCCCGGGCAGGAAGTAGTAGTATGCCTAGCCGCCTGGTTGGACGGGGTGCGGCTGATAGATAACCTATTACTGGTTATGCACTAGCACATTGGACAAACAGAAGAGCAGGGGTAATTTGCGTATCTTTGCCGCCTAATTACCTGCTTTGCTTACTCATGCACATTGAGGTTTTAAAGTCAAAAATCCACCGCGCCAAGGTTACTCAGGCCGAGTTGCATTACGTGGGCAGCGTCACCATTGATGAAGATCTGCTGGACGCGGCCAACATGGTGGAGAATGAAAAGGTCACAATCGTAAACGTAAACAACGGCGAACGATTCGAGACTTATACCATCAAAGGGGAGCGAGGCTCGGGTATGGTATGTTTGAATGGGCCTGCTGCCCGTCGCGTAGCTGTTGGGGATGTTGTTATCATTTTCTCCTACTGCCTGATTGATTTCGCCATTGCCCGGGAGCATAAGCCCACGCTGGTGTTTCCCGACCAACACAACCGGCTCGTCTAATCCTGCCGTTTAATTCCGAAGCCAGCAGCCCATACTGCTGGCTTTGTTGTGTAGTTTAGTTGTCAATCTGGATTTGCTGGCGCCAATGAAGCGTGTTCTTACTATTCTCAAATATGCCCTGATGCTTGGCCTATCGGGCGGGCTCATGGTATACGCTCTGCGTGGTCAAGACCTGAGCCGTATCTGGCAGTCCATGTTGGAGGTCAATTTCTTCTGGATTGGCGTTACCATGTTTGTGTCGGTGCTGGGGTACCTCAGCCGTGCTTGGCGCTGGAAGATGCAGATTGAGCCCACGGGGCACCACCCAGGATTCTGGCGCGTGTACCACGCCATGATGATCGGCTACCTGGCCAACTTGGTATTGCCACGCATGGGGGAAGTAATCCGCTGTTCGGAGCTGCGCCGCTCGGCTGGGGTGCCGGTACAGGTAGGTGTGGGCACGGTGATTACCGAGCGTATTATCGATGTGGTGGTACTCTTTAGCTTGCTGGGAGTAGTCCTGCTCTTGGAGTTCGATAAGTTCTGGGGCTTTGTAATGAGCTTATTCACGGATCGATACGCTTCGTTCGAGGCGCATCGACCTGTAATCCTCTCTGTAGTAGGGCTAGGAGTAGCCTTAGGTATTGTGTTGCTGGTATTGATGTTCCGAAACCTGGACCGGCTTCGGCAATACGCCTTCTTCAACCACGCGGTCAAGATTATTCAGGGGCTGCTGGCAGGGGTATTCAGTTTCCGCAAAGTCGAAAACAAAGGCATATTTCTGCTGCACACCATCTTTACCTGGGTGGTGTACTTCCTGATGGATTACCTCGCCTTTTTTGCCTTTCCTGAAACCGCCAAGCTAGGCGTTGCGGCCGGTCTGTCGGTGCTGACCTTTGGCGCCTTCGGCATGGCAACCCCCGTGCAGGGCGGCATTGGGGTGTTCCACGTAATGGTGCAAGGAGCACTCTTGGTATATGGTGTCTCGAAAGAAGGAGGCATTGCGTTTGCGCTAGTCGTGCACGGCGCCCAGACGCTGTTAGTAGCCCTGATGGGAAGCATCAGCCTCGTAGCCAGCTTGCTTCAGAGCCGGCGCAACCCGTTAGTGCTAACCGATTCAGCCGAACTGTCAGTAGCCCATGCCGACGAAAGATAAGATCCTGACGCGCGAGCAACTGCCCGCCACGCTCGATGCTTGGCGTGAACTGGGCCGTCGCATTGTATTCACTAATGGTTGTTTCGATCTGCTCCACCTTGGCCACGTCGATTACTTGGAGCAGGCACGAGCCCTCGGGGATGCGCTGGTTGTGGGGCTCAATACTGACCGTTCCGTCAGTTGTTTGAAGCCTGGGCGGCCGTTGCAGGACGAAATGTCACGCTCTCGGGTGCTGGCCTCCCTTTTGTTTGTAGATGCCGTGGTGCTCTTCGATGAGCCCACGCCGTTGGATCTTATCCATCTCGTACGGCCCGATGTGCTGGTGAAGGGTGATGACTACTCCATTAGCGGAATCGTAGGCCACGAATTTGTGTTAAGTAACGGCGGGCAGGTGCTCACCGTACCCCTAGTAGCGGGTTATAGCACCACCCGCATTGTGGAGCGCATTCGGCGCTTCGAGCTAGGCGAGTCGGCTTAGGGACCGTGGGCTTGGAAACGAGACCGGGGCCAAAGCTGACGGCCGGCGGTTTCACTTCTTCAAGCACTTTTCCTCTGCGCCATGAACTCCTTTTATTTGCTGATTATCGTGCTGATGCTGGTCAGCTTCTTCATCCAGTGGCGGCTGCGCAGCAAGTTCACCCAATACTCCCAAATCGGGTTACAATCGGGCTTATCTGGTAAACAGATTGCCGAGCTGATGCTAGCCGACAACAACATTCACGACGTGCGCGTTATCTCTACCGAGGGGCGCCTAACCGACCATTACAACCCTGCCGACAAAACCGTCAACCTTAGCGCGGAGGTGTTTGAGGGTCGTTCGGCTGCGGCCGCGGCTGTAGCCGCGCACGAATGCGGCCACGCCGTGCAGCACGCCACGGCTTACAGCATGCTGCAGTTCCGTTCGTCCATGGTACCGGCGCTGAGCGCTGTGTCGCGCTTTATGCCTTGGATTTTGCTGGCGGGTATCTTCATGGTGCAATCCACGCTTATTCCGTTGGGTATCGGTATTCTGCTGTTCTCCTTGACGACAATCTTCAGCTTCGTGACCTTGCCCGTGGAGTTTGATGCCTCCCGTCGGGCGTTGGCTTGGATTGATCAGCGCGGTATTGTTACCACCCAGGAACATGCCATGGCCAAGGACGCCCTTTGGTGGGCCGCTATGACCTATGTGGTGGCTGCCATAAGTTCACTGGCAACGCTGCTGTATTACGTAAGCATCTTCATGGGCGGCCGCAACCGCAGTTAATCCCATCAGGGCAGTTCTTCTTCAAAAAAATGCCCGGCCAAGCCGGGCATTTTTTGTGGATTTATTGTGCTGTGTCGCGGGCCATTCCAAACCAAACCCTACAGGGTTGTTGTTATGCATGCAGTCATTGGCCTTCGGGATTTAAAGCTGGTTTTTATCCAACTTTAAGGTTGATAACCACCGTGCTGCTGCCTAATTTCGCGGCGCCGTAGCGGTATAGCCTAGCCATTTCACAAGCTCCCTTACCCCATTCCCACATGAATTTTCAGCTCACCGAAGAACAACTCGCCGTGCAAGCCGCGGCTCGCGAATTTGCCCAAAACGAGCTCTGGGCCGGCGTAATCGAACGCGACGAGCACCAGAAATTCCCTGCTGAGCAAATCAAGAAGATGGGCGAGCTGGGCTTCATGGGCATGATGGTTAGCCCGGAGTACGGCGGCGGCGGCATGGACACCGTGTCGTACGTGCTGGCCATGGAGGAAATTTCCAAAGTGGATGCTTCCTGCTCCGTTATCATGTCGGTGAACAACTCACTGGTATGCTGGGGGCTGGAAAAATACGGCACCGAAGAGCAAAAGCAGAAGTACCTGACCAAACTGGCGACTGGTGAAATCATCGGTGCCTTCTGTTTGTCGGAGCCAGAGGCTGGTTCGGATGCTACCATGCAGCGCACCACCGCGGTAGACATGGGCGACCATTACTTGCTGAATGGTACCAAAAACTGGATTACCAACGGCTCCTCGGCTTCGGTATACCTGGTTATTGCCCAGACCAATCCGGAACTCAAGCACCGCGGCATCAATGCCCTGATTGTGGAGAAGGATACGCCTGGTTTCGTTATCGGCCCGAAAGAAAACAAGCTCGGTATCCGTGGCTCCGACACGCACTCGCTCATGTTCACGGACGTGAAGGTGCCTAAAGAGAACCGCATCGGTGAAGATGGTTTCGGCTTCAAATTCGCCATGCAAGTGCTGGCCGGTGGCCGTATTGGTATTGCGTCGCAGGCCCTGGGTATTGCTTCGGGGGCTTATGAGCTGTCGGTGAAGTACTCAAAGGAGCGCAAAGCGTTTGGGGTGCCGATTTCGCAGCACCAGGCCATTCAGTTTAAACTGGCCGACATGGCTACCAACATCGATGCTGCCCGTTTGCTGTGCTTGCAGGCTGCCCACGACAAGGATGCCCACCAAGACTACGCCAAGTCCGGCGCAATGGCCAAACTCTTCGCCTCAAAGGTGGCCATGGACACAGCCGTAGAGGCGGTGCAGGTGCACGGTGGTTATGGCTTCGTGAAAGAATTCCACGTGGAGCGCATGATGCGCGACGCCAAAATCACCCAGATCTACGAGGGAACCTCTGAGATTCAGAAAATTGTAATCTCGCGGGAAATCCTGAAGTAAGGGGCGAATTGCCTTAAAGTCAGAAAGCTTGCACAAAACCCAGCCAAAATTCTGGCTGGGTTTTCGTTTTTGTGAATTTTTATATCTTATTTTGCATTGTCTAAACAGCGGAGTCAATTTATCCCGCTGATACTGAGCCACCCACCCCAGCGTCTGAATATGGAAGATTACAATAAAGTCATAGAATCGCTCGGCGTGCGCTACATCAAAGCCAAGAACTTGGTGTTGCAGCAGCCGTTCACCGTGCGCAACTACTACGACGTGGGCAACAATCTTATTCTGTTGCATAAGGGTCGGGTTTCCTTTGGCGAAGACGATATCGTGATTGAGGAGGGGGACATGCTGTTTATCCCCGGCGGCCGCGCCACGCGCGTGAGCTACGGGGAGCCCGGCGGTAAGACTATTACCAACGACGACCTGATCAGCAACAAGGACAAGTTCTTCCACTCCAACACGGACCTGGATCTGATTTCCGACGCTGAGGAAAGCCACTCATTTGTTTCGTTTGAAGCAAAGGTGTTTGACTCGGTGAACTTCTTTGCTTCCTTGGACGTGCCGGCGTTCATGATCAGCGGCAACTCCAAACTGGCCAACTTGGTCATCAAGGTGGTGGAAGAGAGCCTGCAGGAACTGCCTGGCCGCGAACGACTGGTTTCGATCTACACCGAGAACTTGGTGGTGGAAATCATTCGCTATATCCTGAAGAACAAGATGTTTGTGGAGCAGTTGGCCACCAACAGCACGTACTTCAAGGACCCGCGTCTGATCGACCTGTTCAACTACATCAAAGAAAACCTGGGTGGTGATCTGTCGAACAAAGTTCTGTCGAGCGTAGCTAACGTTTCGGAAGATTACGTTGGTCAGTACTTCAAGATGCTGACGGGTATCAACCCGCAGGACTACATTGAATACCAGCGCATGGAGCGTGCCGTGTTCCTGCTGCGCACGACGAAGAAAAGCATCCGGGACATCGGCAAGGAAGTGGGCTACAAGGATACCGCTTACTTCTGCCGCCGCTTCAAGATGATGTTTGGCATTCCAGCTGGTAAAATGCGCCGCCGCGAATCGGCCATGAACATCTAATTTGGGAATGCTGGGAATCTTCCGGGTTTAGCTTGACCTTCCTTTGGTCTGCAGATTCCGTGAAAGATCAAAACAGAAGGCGCCTCGACATAATGTCGAGGCGCCTTCTGTTTTATAGATCCTATGAGGAAAAAGAGGGCAAAGCTTACTTGAGCAGCGCGGCTTCGGGAACGGCATTGTAAGCGCAAACCACGCGGGAAACTTCGCCAAGGAACTCTGGGTCCTTCTCAATCTGGTTGCCAATGACAATTACGTCGGCGCCGGCGGTTAGGGCTGCGTGGGCTTTTTCAGCCGTGTTGATGCCGCCGCCCACAATGATGGGCACTTCCACGGCTTGCCGTACGGCCTGAATCATGGCAGCTGATACGGGGTACATGGCCCCGCTGCCACCGTCGAGGTAAATCAGGCGCAGGCCTAATTGGGCACCGGCCATAGCAGTGCAGGCTGCAATAGCGGGCTTGTCGTACGGCAGGGGTGTCGTGCCACTCATATAGCTGGCCGTGGTTTGACGACCCGAATCCACTAGCATGTAGCCGGTGGGCAGGATTTCGAGTTGGCTGGAGCGTAGCAAAGGCGCGGCTACCACGTGCTGGCCGATCAGAAAATCAGGGTTACGGCCTGAGATGAGCGACAGCAGTAAAATGGCATCAGCTTGGGCATCGATGTGCAAGCTGTTGCTGGGGAATAGTATAACGGGTACCGAAGAGTGATTCTTCAGCAAGCCGATAAGGGCAGCTTGGTGCTGCGTGGTCACCAAACTGCCCCCTACGAAGAAGTAATCAACCGGATGCTGCTGGCTCAGCGCCAGAATACGCCGCGCGCCGACCTCGTCTAAATCGTCGGGGTCGAGCAGCACGGCCAAGGATTTATGGCCGCGTTGGGCGCGGAGGCTTAAGGCGTCATGCAGTGGCGTCGGGCGCATGCGCGTCGTCGTGGTGGATGACAAAGTCGATGTCCTTGGTTTCGGGCTCGGTGCCCGAAGCTGCAAGGTCCGAATTTTTGTTTACATCCATCCACTCGTTCACCTTGCGCGTGATCAAAGCGATAAGCACCCCGGAAAGCTGACCAATGAGCATTTTGCCAGCGTCGGAGTCGGCAAAGGCGCGAATTGTATCGATAACCGCGGAGCTTTGGGGCTCGGGGCGGGCGTAGGCGCGGTTGTATTGGGACTGATAAGCGGCCCCGGGTACCGTAGACGGCAGCTGGGACGGAGCTGGCGCATCGAAGGCCGGGAATGGGTCAGAATCGGCGGGCGCAGTGGCGTGGTAAACCGGCGGCGCAAGGTGAGCCCGCGGGTGCGCTTCTGCTACGTTGGTTCCAAAGCCGTAATCATCGGAATGCGCTACGAGTTGGGCTTTGCGCTTGCCGCTTGCTTTGCTCGCTTTCTTCCCTTTCAGTTTTTTGCGTGGACGTGGATGGTCATCGTCCTCGTCGCCGCGGCCCAAGACTTTGCTGACGAGCCAGAAGCCGCCGAGCAGCGCTGCGCCAATAGCCACGTACTTGCCCACACGGGTGGTTTTGTCTTTGATATGGTCTACGTCGCCCAGTAGAGCACGCTCGTATTCCAGTTTCTGGCGCTCCAGAAACTCACGTTCGTCGTCAAACAGCGGGTTGTGCAATTCGCTCATCGCGCTAAAACGGTTGAGAAGGTTATTGGCGCTTGTCCGATTTGTAGATGGTGTTGCTCAGCATCTTATCGGCTAGGCCTTGGTAGATTTTTTTGCCCACGCCCACCACAAAGATGATCAGCAGCACCAAATAGAATCCAGCGACGATGCCAAATCCCCAAAAAGAGCTGTCGAGGGCTTCGTTGAGCGCCAGGCCGGCGAAAATGCTAAGGAAAATCAAAAAGAATAGTCCTAGGAGCCCAAGCGTGACGCCCTGGGCCGTGCCGACAAACGCCGTCTTGACTTTTTCCTGCACCTCCAGGCGCACCAAGTCAATACGCGTGTCGATGTAACCCATCAGATTGCTCATCAGCGAGTCGTTGCGGGGCGTTTTGTCGTCGTCGGTAGCCATGCAGCGGCGAAGTTTGTTAGGTGACAGGTTTGGTTGGGAGGAAGCGTAAAGCAAAGGCTTGGCAGAACTCCAACCCGGGGGGCATCGTTCTTCAAGCCGAAGGTTCATACGAAAAAGCCTGCCGCGCGTCTGAAATTCCCCTTAATTTTACCCTTACTGCGTCTGCCATTGTGAGCCAAACGTTTTACCAGGTGCTGGGCGTCGCGCCCACGGCCACGTTGGCCGACATCAAGCAGGCCTACAAGCAGCTGGCACTGCGCTACCACCCCGACCGCAACGGGGGCAGTACGCTGCATGAGGAACAGTTTAAGCTGGTAGCGGCGGCGTATAGAGTGCTGGCCGATCCGCAACGACGAGCCAGTTACGATCATCAGTTATTTCGGGCGCGCCAGCGAGCCGACGAAGCCCAGCGGGCCCAAGCCTTTCGGCCGCAGGCCCAACATGTGTACGGCGTACCCATGCCCCCGCCGGAGCCATTGCGGACGCGCCGGCCGGCCTCGTCGGCTGAGCGGCACTACGTGCGGCGGCAAAAGGCCCGGTTTACCCGCAAGGACTACCTACTGGTCATCAGTTTATTTCTCGGTATTCTGGCCTTAGCTATTAGTATCAAGCTGGTGATGGACCACTTCACGGCCAAGAGCAACTACCGGAATGGACTGAAGGCTTACGTCAAGCGGGAGTGGCAGACTGCCCATCGCTACATGAGCGAAACACTGCACTTTGCACCGGAACACGTAGGAGCGCTGCGGCGACGGGCCGAAATCGAGCAGCTGGTGTACCGCAATTATTCCCGGGCCGCCGACGGCTACCGCTTGGCGCTGCGCGAAACGCAAGACCGTCGGCAGGCAGCCGAACTGCTGTACCGCATTGGCCAGTGCCAAACCGGTCACGGGCACCACCAAGCCGCTATGCGAAGCTTCTCGCGCGCTCTGGCTCTCGATTCGGCCCTGACTGAGGCGTGGCTGGCAAGGGGAGAGGTGTCGCTGTTTGAGCAGCGCCGTTACAACGCCGCCGCCCGCGACATCAGTGTGGGACTACGTCAGCGGTCCAACGAATACTCCCCTTCCACCAAATGGCTTACGTACCGCGGACTAGCCTACTTCAAACAAGGCAACTACTCGTCTGCGCTGGCTGATTATCAGCAGGTACTTTTGCTGCAGCCCGAAAGTGGGCAGATTCATTTCCTGCTGGGGCGCGTAGCTCAGAAGCAGGGCCGTAAGGGCGCAGCCTGTGAATTTTTCCGCCGTGGAGCAAAGCTTAAATACTTGCCGGCCCAGGATGCCGTGCGGCGTTATGGTTGCGGGAGCTAATGCTCATCAATAGCGCGCTTCTAAGTAGGTGTTATGCTTCAGGGCGGCGCTGAAACTACTAAGCGGGCTTAGCAGATTCTTCCGTCTGTTCGTCGTCGTTTGCTTCTGATTCTTCTTCCAAGTGCTCTTGAGCTAACTCGGCGGCTATTTGGCGTCCGTGGCGCCGGTCGAGCCAGTTCATCACGGGCGTAGCCGCTACTCCGTGCATCACCACCGAAACGACGATGGTGAAGCCCGCAATGGCCCAGAGCTCCTTGGAATCGGGAAAATGACCGTTCTCCAGCCCGAAGGCGAGGTAGAAAATGGAACCAATGCCCCGAATGCCGAAAAAGGAAATGACACCGCGCTCGGCCCAGGTCATATTCGCTGTGCGGCTCAGCGTGAGCAGGCCACCGATGGGGCGGAGCACCCAGATCAGTAACAGGCCCACGGCTGCCCCCGCCCAAGTCAATGGGGCAAGTAGGCCGCGCACGATGGCCCCGCCCAGCAAAATCAACAGCACCACAATCAGAAGGCGCTCAAGCTGATCGGTAAAGGCATGCATCTGCTTGTGGTATTCGTGTTTCCGCTCCCGGGCACGTAGCGTAATTGCGGCGATAAACACCGCCAGGAAGCCGTAACCATGCAACAGCTCGGTCACGCCGTAAGACGTAAGCGTGACGGCCAACGCCACAAAACCGTAAGCATTGGCCTTGATGCTGACCCGCTTCGGCAGATGAAAAATCAGAGTGGCCAACAGCTTGCCAGAAAGCCAGCCCAGCGCAACGCCGGCAGCGGTGCGGTAAAGCAGGTCGTACCAAAACCACGACCCCAGGCGCTCGGTTAGCGGCATGAAAGTCGGCAGCAAGGCAATAGACAGATAAACAAAAGGGAAGGCGAGTCCATCGTTGAGCCCGGCCTCGCCCGTGAGGGCAAAACGCACATTATCCTCGCGGCCCTCGCCAGGGTCACCGACCTGCACATCGCCGGCCAGCACGGGGTCGGTGGGGGCGAGGGCGGCAGCAAGCAGCACGGCCGAGGCTGGAGCCAGGCCTGCTATCCACCAAGCCATACCAGCTACCCCGCCGATGGTAATGATCATCAGCACCAACACCAACAGCAGCGGCACGCGCCAAGTATGAAAGGAGAAAGGTCGGTCGATTTTCAGTCCGGTACCCGTCAGGGCAATGATTACGCATATCTCGGATAGGTGCGTAGCCAGGGTGGGGTGGTCGAATGGACTGGGAGAAGGTAAATCGAGCGGCAACATGTACACGACCATACCCAGCAACAGGTATAGAACTGGATAAGACAGCGGGTACTTTTCCAGCAAAGAGGGGAGCCACGCTACCCCTAAAATGGCAATGCCAAGCAGCGCTAGCGTAACGTTGTAAGGCGACATGAAGCAACATTAGAAGTCAGGGGATGGCCGTAATACGAACAAACCTGACGGTAAGGCATCTTCGGCGGGGAACAAACCGATCCGGGCCCTACCTAGTGCTTCATCGGCGAGCCACTTGATTTCTGACCCAACTGATCCAGAGCCGCCCGAAAACCCGTGGCCAGCTGCGCGGCCGGCCCGCGGCCGTAGTAGTGCAAAAACAACATCCGGGGTTGATCAAAAAGCATGTGGTTGTGCAGGGCCACCACTTCCAGGTGGTGCGCCCGCAAGGCTTTGATTACGGGGTTTACCTCGTGCTCCAGCATGGCAATATCACCGGCCACGTGAGCGTCGGCTTGCTGGCCGGCAAAGGTGGCCCAAGAATTTAGGCCGATGGCGGCCGTCATTTCGGTGTTCATCATCAGCACCCGCAGGTCGGGGCGGCCCACGGTGTACTTGTACGTCGGGCCATTCACGGTGCCTTGGTGGTTCACGATTTTATCGAGTGCGGGCAGGTTAAACAGCTCCTTGCCGGTAGGCGTGCCCGAACTGGCTGGCGCAGCCGTGTTACCGGCTTGAGGTGCAGGTGGGGAAACGGTCGAAGGCTGATTAGCCGGCAGGAGCTTGGAACCCTTGAGCGTGGAGGCAAACTTCTGCGCCAGCTCGGCCGGACTGCCCATGCCGTGGATGTGCATGTAAAAGATGCGCGGCTCTTCGTAAAAAAAGTGGTTGTGCACTGCCCCGATTTCCAACCCGTTGGCCAGTGCCGCCGACATCAGCGGATTGACTTCTTCTTGCAGTAGCACAGTGTCGCTCATGAGCATCGCCGATTTGCCATCGAGTGTGTGCTTGATGGCCACCCAGCCGCCGAAGCCGAAAGCAATAGGCACCGGTTCACCCTTGATGCGAACCTTCAAGTCGTTGCGGGGCAGGGCCGTGGTGTGCGTGGCTTGAGCATCGATGTAGTTTCCTTTTTTTCCAAAAGCTGCTTCGATAGCGGCTATTTCGGCGGGTGTAAGGGCAGGGGTAGGGCCGGCACCGGGCACTGACCAAGCATGCACTTCTGCGGTGGTGCCGAGGAGCAATGGCGTGGTAGCCAGGGCAGTAGTTTTAAGCCAGTCGCGACGGGAAAAGCGGGAGTTTCTCATATATCATCAATTATGAGCTGTTAACAATTGCCGGTCATGAACGGCTTATGCGCTGACCACGCAAGCCTGACCACTACCCTACGTACAGCGTGAGCAGGTAAGCTAAGAGCCCTGCTAAGGCACTGACGCCGATCCACAGAATCAGGTTCAGCTTGAAACGGTGCAGGGCCACCAACGACACCAGCAGCCAAAGCAGGCTCGGCCAGTGTAAGTCGGCAAACAAGAGGCTACCCGCAGGGAACAGTACCGCCTGACCCAGGTACACGGCCAAGTTAAGAATGACGCCTACGACTGCGGCCGTGATTACGCTGAGCGCGGTTTTGATGGAGGCGTTGGTTTGAGTGCGCTCGATCAGCGGCCCGCCCACTAGGATAAAGACGAAGCAGGGCAGGAAAGTGTAATAAGTCGTCAGTAACAAGCCCAGCGCGCCCAGCGCCAACGAGCCGCCAAAGTGCGAATAGCCCCCCATAAACCCTACGAAGGCCAGCACCATTATGAGTGGCCCCGGGGTGGTTTCGCCCAGCGCCAAGCCATCGAGCATCTGACCTTGAGTAAGCCAATGCAACTGCTGCACACTCACTTGGGCCACATAAGGCAGCACAGCGTAGGCGCCCCCGAAAGTGACCAATGCTGCTTGGGTAAAGAAAAGGCTCAAGCGACGCCAAAAGGGAAAATCAACTCCGAGCAAGTATAACAACGCTAGTGGTAACACCCAGAGCACTCCTGCCACCGCCGCCTGTCGGGCTAACCGCCTCGCCGAAAAGCCGATGCCTGCAACAATCGTCTGGGTAGTAAGGAAATATCCGGTTTCAGCTTGATGCGCGCAGCTTTGGGATGCCGCCGCGGTAGCCACCGGTGCAGGGTAAAAACGTTGTGCCACCAACGCAACGAGCGCCGCCCCAAGGATAATAAGAGGGAAGGGAATATTAAGCCAGTAAATACCCACGAAACTGCCCACCGCCAAGCCATAGTGAAGCGGGCTGATCAGCGACTTTTTACCAATCTTGAGCAGCGCCAGCAGAATGATGGCTACTACAGCTGGCTTCAGTCCCAGAAATACACTCTGCAGTGCCGGCAACGTGCCAACCGTGACATACAGAAGGCTAAGAATCAATAGGATAAATACCGACGGCAAAACAAATAAGATGCCTGCTGCCAGGCCGCCCCGAGTGCCGTGCAATAGCCAGCCAATATAAGTGGCCAATTGCTGCGCTTCAGGCCCGGGCAACAGCATGCAGTAATTGAGCGCGTGCAGAAACTTGGCGTCGGAAATCCAGCGCTTCTCTTCCACTAGCACGGTATGCATGATGGCAATCTGGCCGGCGGGCCCGCCAAAACTGATGAAACCCAGCTTCAGCCAGAAACGCAACGCTTCACCAAACGTCGGCTTGGAAATGGGAGGACGAGCAGGTGCCATGGTGCGCCCAAGTTACGTGCTGCTCTGTGCTGCGGCTTGCAACGGGCGGGGTAGCAAAAGGTAATTCTAAGCAGCACTGGTGGGCTACAACGCGGAGGGTACAGGCAAAAGGCAATGCTGGATCGAACTGGCCCGCTGCTGTCATGCCACTGCTGGTCAGGCCAACGCCGGAGCCAGCCACTTTGCTGTCAAACCTAGTGCCCTTTTACAAACGCGAAGCGCGCAAACGGAGGCTATTAGTTACCACCGACACCGAGCTCAGCGCCATGGCCGCTCCCGCAATCATGGGATTCAACAGAAAGCCGTTGAGAGGGTAGAGAAGCCCGGCGGCAATGGGAATGCCGATCAAGTTGTAGATGAAGGCCCAAAACAGGTTCTGGCGGATGGTCTGCACTGTGCGGCGCGAGAGCCGCAAAGCCTTCGGTACCAAGTTCAGATCGGAAGTGATGAGCGTCATTTTGGCCACGTCCATCGCAATATCTGAGCCGTGGCCCATGGCAATGCTCACATCGGCCTGGGCCAGGGCCTGTGAGTCGTTGATGCCGTCGCCAACCATCGCCACTACCTTGCCCTGGGCCTGCAACTGCTGCACAAAGGTGGCCTTGTCGCCGGGCAATACTTCGGCGCGGTAGTGCTGCACACCCACCTGCTCAGCTACCGCGCGGGCCGTTTGCTCGTTGTCGCCGGTGAGCATGTACACCGCTATGCCTTGCTCCTGCAACTGGGCCACAGCCCGGCGGGAGGTGTCCTTGACACGGTCGGCAATGGCTACCACGGCCAGTACTCGCTGGCTATTGGCGAAGAATACCACCGTTTTGGCCTGCAACTGCAGCTGCTCCGCGAGTTGCGCCACCGAAGGGTTAATTGCTACTTGGTTTTCCTGCAGCAGACGCCGGTTGCCGACGAGGTACCGCTCGCCCGCTGCCTGGGCTTCGACACCCCGGCCCGTCAGACTGCTAAAGCCTGTAAGCGGCGTAGCTTGGGACGCGGTGCCCGGCTGCAGGTAGCGCACCACAGCTTCGGCCAGTGGGTGCTCCGACTGGGCCTCCACTGCCATCAGCACCGCTGTTTGGGCCGGCCGATCGGCTTCGGGGCCAAACCAGTGCAAATCTGTCACTTCGGGCTTGCCTTCGGTGATGGTGCCGGTTTTGTCAAGCACGACGGCCGTAACCTTGTAGCCCAATTCGAGGCTCTCTGCGTCCTTGATCAGGATGTTGTGCTCGGCACCTTTCCCTACGCCGACCATGATGGCCGTAGGTGTGGCTAGGCCCAGCGCGCAGGGGCAGGCAATGACCAGCACCGTCACCAGCGCCAGCAGCCCGTGCGTCAAGGCGTTGTCGCCGCCGAGGAGTAGCCAGGCCACAAAGCTGAGCAGCGCAATGCCCATGACCACGGGCACAAAGATGCCGGCAATCTTGTCGACGAGCTTTTGCACCGGGGCTTTGCTGCCTTGCGCCTGCTGCACCATCTGAATGATCTGCGCCAATACAGTAGCGCCTCCCACTTTCTCGGCGCGGAAACGAAAAGCCCCTTTCTGATTTACCGTGCCGGCAAACACTTGCGCGCCGGCAGCTTTCTCCACGGGCACCGGCTCCCCGCTGATCATGCTTTCGTCGACGAAGGAGCTGCCGCTGGTTACCACGCCATCTACGGGCACTTTCTCACCCGGGCGGACCACCACCTCGTGGCCGATGCGCACCTGCACGGCGGAAATTTCCTGCTCCTGTCCGTCTTCCAGCACCCGCACTGTCTTGGGCTGCAGCCCCATCAGCTTTTTAATGGCCGATGACGTGTTGGACTTTGCCCTTTCTTCGAGCAGCTTGCCCAACAGGATAAATACAATGATGACCGTGGCGGCTTCAAAATACACGTGCGGGTGCACGCCACGGAGGTGCCAGAACTCCGGATAAACGGTATTGAAGGTGCTGAACAGGAAGGCAATGCCGGTGCTCAACGCCACCAGAGTATCCATGTTGGCGCGGCCGTGCCGGGCCTGCTTGTAAGCCCCCACGTAGAAGTTGCGGCCCAGCCAAAGCACCGGCAGCGACAGCACCAGCATAATCCAGTTGGCGTACGGGGCGTCCATCCAGAACATACCGAGCGCCACTACTGGGGCGGCCAGCACCGCCGCCCAGCTGGTTTTGCGCCGTAACTCTTGGTAATGCTGCTGCTGCAGCTCGGCTTGTTTGTCGGCGGCGTTGTCTTCGTCCACAATCATGTCGTAGCCGACGGACTGCAGGGCCTGCTGCAGCTGCGGAAGCTGCACCTGGGCAGGGTCGAAGGCGATGGCAGCCGTTTGCGTTGCAAAGTTGACGCCCGCCTCCGTCACTCCGGGCTGTGCCTTCAGCATCGACTCGGCGCTGGCTGCGCAGGAAGCGCAACTCAGGCCGGTGATGGGCACAGTTATCTGTTTTAGCTGACCGGCGCGGGCGCGGCGGGAAGGCAAAATGGTTTCGGTGTTCATAGCGGTAGACGGCCGAGCCGCCGGTTGCGTCCCAAACGAGGTGCAAGTAGCCGAGCGGGACGTTGCACAATTGTGGGGGAGGGTTGACCCAGTAGGGTAGGCCCACTTGGCCCCTGCAATGCGCTCTGGAAACTCGCGGGAAGCTTCTTGGTCCAGAAGCGGGGCCTGCAAATGCTCAGGCCATTGCTCAGCACAAGGTGCTGCGGTGCTCCCCGAGCTTGAGCCTGTCCAACCAAAAAACGCCTGGGTCAAGCCCAAGCGTTCCGGGGCAAGTCGCGACGGCGACGAGACTACGCTTGAGCCGGTTCGGCCTTGAAGCCAGCCTTCTCCACCAGCTCTACTACCTGCTGCGCGTTCAGGTCGCCGGTCACGGTCAGGATCTTATCAGGGTTATCAGTGTCCACCTGCCAGTTCCCGATGGCTTTTTCACCGTTGAGGGTCGGGGTGACGGCCTTTATACAGCCGCCGCAGTTGATGTTGGTCTTAAACTTCAACGTATTCATAATTCGGAAAGCGAAGGGTAGGGCCAGACTTGATAAAGTGCTGGCTAGGAATCGACGTATACAAAAGTACGTTTCACCCATGCCTACGGCCGTACACAATCCTTATCCGGAGTTATAAGATTCGCTGCAAACCGCAAGTGCTATAAACAGCACATAGGCTCCAAAAGGGGCTGGTTTTCAATGGCGAAGCAAAGTGCGGCTGCTGCTGATACAAGTTCCTAATGGGCCCTCTTTCTATTGAATGACGCTACTTTCCTAACGTGTCTTGTCGGCTGTTGAGCGTGAACAAAAAAGCCAGGAAAAGAAAAACCCTCCTGAGATATCAGGAGGGTTCTCTCTGGGGCGATAGATGGAGTTCAAGAGGCCAGGACCTATTAGGACAGTGAATCGTTGAGGGCGTAAATTGTAAGCTGCCCAAGTGAAAATGAGTTGCCACCACTCGGGCAACATGATCCTACTAGTGCCCTATTCCGAGGGAAACTGGCGCTGGAAGTGCAGTTGGAGGATGGTGTCGAGCTTTTCTTTGGTAAGGGGCTTGCTGACTAGGCCAGCAATGGGCAGGGAATTCATGCGGCCGAGGTCAGTCGAACTCATGGATGCGGTGTGCATCACGATGATAATGGACTTCCTGTGGGCCTCCGGCAACTGCTGGTAAGCTTCGACGAAAGCCATTCCGTCCATGCGCGGCATCTTCACGTCGAGTAGGACCAAGACCGGGCTGCTGGGCTGGGCTCGGGCGCTCAGCTGCTCCAAGGCCGCCAGGGCATCCACGCCGTCGGTGGCTGACAGATACTGGTCGGCTACTTCCAGCTTCCGGAGCAGGCGTTCGTTGAGGTCGTTGGTAAGCGGGTCGTCGTCGACCAGCAGCACACTGGCGATTTTTATCATATGTCGGAACGGGGCACTGCTGCAACGCCCAAAGCAGTCCACAACCTACCGGTTGCAGAAAAAAGGCGCCTCGCAAAGGTACCGCCTCCGTCGCGTTCTATGAAGCAAGCTCGATGAAGAATGTGGTGCCTTCTCCCTCCCGACTTTCAAGCCAGATTGCCCCACCGTGGAGCTCCACGATCTGCCGGGCGATAAACAGGCCGAGGCCGGTGGTGGTTTCCCCTTGCAGACCGGCGCGGCGCGTGGGGTTGAACTTGTCGAACAGCTGCGCGTGAAGTTTACTTGGAATACCGATGCCCGTGTCCTGCACCGTCACACGAGCCTTGCCTTGGTGCTCTCCCAGGCCTAAGGTGATGGTACCTCCGGCCGGGGTGAATTTTAAGGCGTTGTGGAGCAGGTTGTCAAGCACGCGGCCAAACTTTTCGGGGTGAAGGCGGACCTGCAGTGACGAGCCGGGTAAGTCTAGGTTTAGGGTTATTCCTTGCTTCTGGGCCGCTAGGGTGTGCCGATCCAGCTGCTTTTTGAGGTAGGTGTTCAGGTCGGTCGGGCGCTTCTCCAAGCCGTTCTGGTCAAGGTCGCCGACGTAGAGCACATCTTCCAGCAAGGCATGGGCGTGGGTGCAGGCCTGCTGGATGAGAGTGAAGTAGTGGCTCATTTCCGCCGGGGGTGGAGCCTCGCCGTTGCGGCTAGTCACCTCGCGCTGCAACAGGTCCACCATCAATTCGATGTGGGCAATGGGGCCCTTCAAGTCGTGAGTGGCTAGCTGCAGGATGGTTTCTTGAGCATCATAAACACGCTGAAGTTTGGCTTCCAGGTTTTTGCGCTCGGAAATATCCTCGAGGATGGTGTAGCCTAGCTCACCGCTTTCGTCGGGAAAGAGCACAGAGTGAACTTGGCACCAGAACGGGGTACCATCAGTGCGCACCAAAATGGTCTCGAGGGAGAAATAGGGTAGCTTGTGTTGCCAGAGCCGGGTTTGCAGCTCATTCCAGTCAGCGCAGCGGTCAGGGTGTGCAAACTCAACGATGCGTCGCCCGGTGAGCTCGTCGGGGCGGGTTAATCCGAGCATAGCCACTACGGCGGGGTTAGCCTGGCGAATTATTAAGTCGGGGGTAATGATTTTCTGGCCGAGTGGGGAGTTTTCAAACACCGCACGGAAGCGCATTTGGCTTTGCTCGTAGCGCTCCGCTAAGGCATCGTGTTCAATCTTGGCTACCATTGCGTGCAGCCTCCGGTTTTCCTCCCGCACGGCTTGCAGTTCCGTTTCCAAGGAACCTAATGGGGGCGTGTGGTCAGAACTTAGAGGCATGATGGGATAAAGGCAAGGTGCACAGGATCGTCATACGCAAAGGCAAAATCCCCGGTCATAGAAACCTTGCCCGCCTGCAGTTGCGGGCCAGGAGACGGATGAAGGTACCCAGTAAGAACAGGGATTAGGCCGCTGAAGGGACCGATGCGCGGGGCGTGCTCAACTTCTTGCTGCTCCAACGAGGGCGGCTTCTGCGCGCTCCACCAGTGTCTTGCCGGCCGCTTAAGTGCGGGCAAGCACTGCGTAAAAAACCCAAAAACAAAGAAACCTCCTGAGCTATCAGGAGGTTTCTAGTTGTGGTGATGGACGGAATCGAACCGCCGACACAAGGATTTTCAGTCCTTTGCTCTACCAGCTGAGCTACATCACCAGTTAGCCGTTTGTGGCTGATTGGAGCGCAAAAATAGACAGCGGATTCTACAACGCAAGATTTCTGCGAAAAAAAATCTTTGACCGGAAACGGATTACTTTTGTTCGCGTAGCAAAAGTATTAGGCATGCCTACTATCTTGCCGCCAACCATTCCCTCCCAACCGTGGTACAACAAATTCTCTTTCTGCTCGTCGCAGTCCTGGGCATAGGGCTGTTTGTGTGGCAGGTGCGAAAGATTCGCGCCAATATCTTAAAGGGCAAAGACCGCGTGATGGGCGGTCCAGTCAGTGAGCGGATAAACAAGACCATCTTGGTGGCCTTCGGGCAGCAGAAGATGTTCAAGCGCATCACCCCGGCCCTGCTACACCTCATCGTGTACGTCGGCTTTATCGTTATCAACATTGAGGTAATCGAAATTATGATTGACGGCATCTTCGGCACGCACCGAGCCCTGAGTTTTCTCGGCCCGGTGTACGACGTGCTGATGGCCACCAACGAAATTCTCGGTATCTTGGTAATCGTTGCGGTCATTGCCTTTTGGTGGCGCCGCAACCGCACCCAACCCGTGCGCCGCCTGACCGGCGTGGAGATGCGTGCCTGGCCGCGGCTCGATGCCAACGTGATTCTGTACGTGGAGATAGTGCTGATGACGGCTCTCTTCACCATGAACGCGGCCGACTTGAAGCTGCATCAGCAGCAGGGGCTGGATTTGCCGGGTACTTTCCCCGTTAGCTCGCTGCTGACGGGTCTGTTCCCAGACAACGTGGCGGCCTTGCACGTGCTGGAGCGCGTGGGCTGGTGGCTGCACATCCTGGGTATTCTGGCCTTTCTGAACTACCTGCCGTCCTCCAAGCACTTCCACATCATTATGGCTTTCCCGAACGTGTACTACACGCGTTTGGTACCGCAAGGCCAGTTCTCCAACGTGGACAGCATCACCCACGAGGTGAAGGCCATGATGGACCCAAGCTACGAGGTGCCTGCTGGCCCCGTGGACGCCGATGGCAACCCCGTGGTGCAGCGCTTCGGCGCCAAAGATGCCGACGACCTCTCCTGGCTAAACCTGCTCAATGCATACTCCTGCACCGAGTGCGGCCGCTGCACCTCGGTGTGCCCGGCCAACCTGACCGGTAAGCTGCTCTCGCCGCGCAAGATCATCATGGACACGCGCGACCGGATTGAGGAAAAATACGAGTCGCCGCTGATTTTCGCGCCAAACAAGTACAACGGCGACATCGGGGCCGATACGGAAGATGCGGCGCTGGTACGCGGCAAGGTGACGCCCGAAGAACTCTGGGCCTGCACCACCTGCAACGCCTGCGTGGAAGCTTGCCCCGTCAACATCAACCCGCTCGACAGCATCATCGAGATGCGCCGTTACCTGGTACTGGAAGAGTCGGCGGCGCCGCACTCGCTGAACGTGATGTTCTCCAACATCGAAAACAACGGCGCGCCGTGGGCTTTTTCGCCCTCCGACCGCTTTAACTGGGCCGACGAATTGTACGTGGCCGAGAAGGGGGCAGCAGTAGAAGCGAGGAGCTAGAAGGCTCCTCTCATTCCTGCTTCTCCTCACTCTATCTTCTGACTTCTAGCTTCTCAAATACAATGGCTGAGCAAGTAGCCAAGCGTCAAATCAACGTTCCCCTGATGGCCGATATGGCGGCCCGCGGCGAGCAACCCGAGGTCCTGTTCTGGGTAGGGTGCGCCGGTGCCTTCGACGACCGGTACAAGCGCGTGACGCGCGCTTTTGTGCGCATTCTGGAACACGTGGGAGTGAAGTATGCCGTGCTGGGCATGGAAGAAAGCTGCACCGGCGACCCTGCTAAGCGCGCCGGCAACGAATTCCTGTTTCAGATGCAAGCCATGCAGAACATTACCACGCTGGATGGCTACGGCATCAAGACCATCGTGACGGCCTGCCCGCACTGCTTCAATACCATCAAGAATGAGTACCCCGCACTGGGAGGCAACTACGAGGTAATTCACCACAGCACGTTCCTGCAACAGCTCATCAATGATGGCCGCGTGAAGGTGCAGGGTGGCGAGTCCTTCAAAGGCCGCCGTATCACCTTCCACGACTCTTGCTACCTCGGCCGCTCCAACAACATCTACGAAGCGCCGCGCGAAGTACTGGCCGCGTTGGACGCTGACTTGGTGGAAATGAAGCGCAGCAAAGCCAACGGTCTGTGCTGCGGCGCCGGCGGGGCGCAGATGTGGAAAGAGCCCGAGCCCGGCAAGAAGGACGTCAACATCGAGCGTACCGAAGAAGCTCTGGCCACCATCGACGGCAACGCGGCGGCGCTTGGTAGCCTGATGGGCGTAGAGAGCGGCAATGCTGGTGCCACGCCCGCTTCGCGGGAGGGCAACGGTATCATTGCCGTGGGTTGCCCGTTCTGCATGACGATGATGAGCGACGGCGTCAAAAACAAAGAGCGTGAAAACAACGTGCAGGTATTTGACCTGGCCGAACTGGTAGCATCGGCAGAAGGTCTGAACGCCTAGTACCGCGCCAGAAAAAGCTTGCCTAACTTGAGGCCCGCGCCCTGGGAACTTTGTTCGGGGCGCGGGTTTTTCTATTGTGACCGGGTGCTGCCAGGCAAGGTTGCCGGCGGTCTAAGCCCGCGTTGCGCTTACCTGTTCTTCCGTTATGTTCGTTCCCTTTCACGAACTCCCCGCTTTGGCCCGCATCTGGATATACCAGGCCAGCCGCCCCCTCACCGATGCTGAACTAGCGGTAGTGCAGCCAGCTTTGCAGCAGTTTTCCGAAGCATGGACAAGCCACGGCCGCCACTTGCGCGCTTCGGCTGAGTTCCGGCACCGCCAGTTTCTGGTCATCGGGTTAGATGAGGCTGTGGCCGATGCCAGCGGCTGCTCTATCGATTCCTCCGTGCGCTTTGTACGGGAGCTGGAAAGCGCGCTAAGCCTAGAGCTATTGGCCAAGGAGCAGCTGGCTTTTCTCGACGAAGCGGGCCAAGTGCAACTGCTGCATCGCCGCGACCTGCGCCAGGCCGTGGGCCAAGGCAAGTTGCGCCCCGATACGCTGTACTTTGACAATACGGTAAACCAGCGCAGTGCCTTGGATGGAGGATGGCCCGCACCTGCCGCCGCCACGTGGCTTTCTCGGTATTTTAGTGCTACTTAGAAAAAACGGGGGGGCGGGGCAGAATGATATCTAAACTTAGTATTATTGCTAGCCCCATCTTGGCCTTAAAGCGAACCACCCTGAAACACTTTTACCCCCACCTCCACCCCTTCTCTTTTCCACCTATGAGGAACCTCATCGTTGCTTGTGCGGCGGCTGGCTCCGTAGCTGCCTTGAGCGGCTGCGCTACGTCGGGCGGCCTGAGCAAGGCCGATAAGCGCTTTTCGCGCGGCGAGTACGAAACCGCCATCGAACTCTACAAAGCCGATGTGGCCAAAGGCAAAGACATTGCGCTGGCCAACTACAAAATCGGTGAAGCCTACCGCATGTCTAACCGCATCGAGCAGGCCGAGCAGTACTACAAGGCAGCGTTGGATGGAGGAGTAAAGAATGCCGATGCGCCTTTCCACTATGCCATGGCTTTGAAAGCCGCTGGCAAGTACGAAGAAGCTGCAACGCAATTTCAGCAGTACGCCCAAAGCGGTACCAACCGGGCGCTGGTAGCCCGTTCCGAACGTGAAGCGCAGAATGCCCAAGCCGCCACCCAGCTGCAGGCCATGCGCAACAACAACGAGGTAACCCCGCTGGATCAAGTAAACTCGGAGTCATCGGACTTCAGTGCTACCATCAAGCCGGATACCAAGGAGCTGATTTTTGCTTCGGGCCGCAACGGTAAGAAGTACCTCGGCAACGGTGAAGGCTTCAATGATCTGTACGCCATCAAATTCGACGACCTGGAAAAGATGACAGGGGGTACGGTCGTCTCGTTTGAGGATGTGGCGCAGACGGCAGGCGCGACGGCCTCGGCCGGGGCTGCTACGCCGAGCAAAGATGCTGGTAAGCCGCTCTTCAACAAGCCCGGCATGCACGAGGCTTCGGCCACGTTCTCGCCCGATGGCAAGATGATGGTCTTTGCCCGTTCCAACGATGGCTCGAAGAAGGGTTACTTGAGCGTAGACCTATTCGTGTCTTACTTCCGCGGCGGCACCTGGACGGAGCCCGAGCTGATCCGGGGCATCAATAACAGCAAGGCCGACGATTTCTCGCCGGTGCTCTCGCCCGATGGCCAGACGCTGTACTTCGCCTCGTCGCGCCCCGGCGGGCAAGGCGGTAACGACCTGTACAAGTCGACGCTGGGTGCCAACAACCGCTTCTCGACGCCCGAAAACATGGGCGACCAGATCAATACCCCCGGCAACGAAAACTTCCCCGGCGTAGCCCCTGATGGAACGTTGTATTTCTCTTCCGACGGGCACCCCGGCTTTGGTAAGCTGGACTTGTTCCGCGTGGAGAAGAACGGCAAAGTGACCAACCTCGGCGCCCCCATCAACAGCACCGGCGACGACTTCGCGCCGTACCTGACGGGCACCGACGTAGGCGTATTCTCGTCGAACCGCGCCGGTGGCAAGGGGTCCGACGACCTGTACATGTTCCGCAAGAAGCCGCTGAAGCTGGTAACGTTCTACGCCGAAGGCAAAGTGCTGGGCGTAAATGGCAAAACCGGCGTAACATCGCCGCTTGGTAACGAGACGGTGGACGTGCTGAACAGGGCCGGTCAGAAAGTGCAGAGCGTGCAAACGGCCGAAGACGGCTCCTTCAAAGTGAAGCTGGACACGTCGGCTACGTACTCACTGGTGGCCGACCGGGTTGGCTACTTCACGGCGCGCCAATCGGTGAGCACCGTGGGCAAAGTGCCGGCGCAGGATCAGCTGCCAAACGAGATGAACGACATCAGCTTGCCCGTAACGCTGACGCTGAACGAAATCATCAAGAACAAGGCCATCGTAGTGGAGAATATCTTCTACGATTACAACAAGTGGGATATCCGCGAGGATGCCGCCGCCGAGTTGGATAAGATGGTGCAGACGCTGGTCGATAACCCCGACATCAGCATCGAACTCAGCTCGCACACCGACTCGCGTGGTAAGGACGCGTTCAACCTGACCCTGTCGCAGAAGCGCGCGCAATCGGCCGTGGACTACATCATCTCCAAGGGCATCGACAAGTCGCGCATTACGGCCAAAGGCTACGGCGAAACGGCTCCGGTGGTGAAAACTGCGAAGACCGAGGATGAGCACCAGCGTAACCGTCGCACGGAGTTTAAGGTGACCAAGATTACGACTCCGTCGGGCAACTAAGTCCGCGTAAAGTCAACCAACAAGCAGCCCCTGCATCAATGGATGCAGGGGCTGCTTTGCGTTTAAGGCTTGTACTTGTCGAACAAGAAATGGGGGAAGCAAAGCTGGGCTGATACGTGCCGTGAAACTGGCATAGAAGTTGGCTTAAGCACCGCTGGCTGCTTCCTCACCGAAGCAGTTGCCTTTCTTTCCTTTACAGCTATGAAACGAACCTTACTACTGTGCCTGAGTCTGCTGTTGCTGGCTCAGGTGGCGCTGGCTCAGCCAGCAGGTATGGCCGTGCGCTCTGAGCGCGGCTTACCTTTCCGCTTACGCCTCGATGGCTACGCCATCGGGGGCCGCTACGGCCTCACGCAAGTGCGCTTCGATCGGCTGGCACCGGGCACCCATTGGGCTGAGTTTCAGATTCCGGCCAACGGTGGCGTGCTCAACTACCGCACCCGGGTACAGTTAATTCCGGGCCGCGAAACGCGCTTCGTACTCGTGACCCGTCGCGGCTACCCGCCTGTGCTGCAACGCTTCGATGAGGTGCCGCTGCCAGGCTGGGCCGGTGGCCGCGGGCGAGGCCCGGCGCGCGGCTACGAATACGGTTACGAGTGCCAGCCAACGCCTTATAATAGCCCCAGCGGCTGGCCTACTCCGGGCGGCCGCGACGACTGGTACGGCAGCTATGACGATGGCTACGGCCGCGACCCCTACACCCAACAGCCTTCGCAGCCCGCGCCGGGAGGCTACAGCAGCGGTGGGTACAACAACGGTGGCTATACCAATGGTGGCAGCTACGGCAATAACTACCGTCACCTGATGGAAGCGCAGGAGGTGGATGAACTCATCCGGGCTTTGCAGGCCCGTTCGTTTGATGACCAGAAGGTAGTGATGGCCAAGCAAGCCTTGGCCGAAAGCGACATCCGTAGCGAAGACCTGCGGCGTTTGCTCGGTGGAATCAGCTTTGACCGTGGCCGGCTCGATCTGGCCAAGTACGCGTACGGCCGCGTGGCTGACCGGCAGAACTTTTACCGGGTGTACGAGGTGTTTACCTTCGATTCTAGCGTGCGGGAAATGCAGCAATACATTGAGCAAAACCGCGGTGTGTAGCGGGTGATGCTACGCCATAGAGCCTGAGCGCCAGACTTACTGTAGCGCAAAAAAGAGGTGCCCCGACTCATAGAGTCGGGGCACCTCTTCGTTCATAAGTAGCCGGTTTACTAGCGTAGGCGGTCCATGGAACGCACCAGCTTTTCATCGCGGCGGATGAAGCGGTTGGCCAGCAGGTTGAGCAGCAGGGCTAGAGTGGGCAAGTAAAAGCCGGCTTCAAACTCGCCGGGAATTTTCGCGTTCAGCAGCTGATCAGCTTCGCGGATGTAATAAAAGCTGGCGCCGATGGTAGCCGAAATCAGCAGCAAATTGAGCGAACCAAGCAGTAATTGCGTCATGCGCTTGCGGAACTGAAAAATCTCGATGAGCGCCACCAGCGCTGATGCGGCCGCCAAGGCCGCAATGGCGTATGTGCCCATGCCGGGCACCGTGGGTGTAGACGACTGCAGTTGCGTGGCGGTGAGGGTCAGCGTTTGGTTGGTCAGCGGATCGGTTTTGGACCAAATCGGCAGAAACAGAACGCACGCCATGCTGATGGCTAGCAAAAGCAAAAACACGCTTTGGATTCTTTGTATCATCTTTGTTGTTGTGAGCTAAATCCGGTCTGATTGGGCCGGCAAAAGTAGCCAAAAGACTTAGCTAACCCGCATTTATCCAATGCCTGAAGCATACATTGTAGATGCTGTTCGCACCCCCGTCGGCAAGTTCGGCGGCGCGCTCAGTGCTGTTCGCCCCGATGATCTGGCCGCCGTGGTACTCCGCGAGCTGCTGCGCCGCAACTCGTCGGTGGACCCCCAACTGGTAGAAGACGTCATCATGGGCGCTGCCAACCAAGCCGGTGAAGACAACCGCAACGTGGCCCGCATGGCCTCTTTGCTGGCTGGCCTGCCCGCTACGGTAGGTGGCGTAACGGTGAATCGTTTGTGCGCCTCGGGCCTGCAAAGCATCATCGACGCGACCCGCGCCGTGCGCTCTGGCGACGGCGACCTGTACCTGGCCGGCGGCTCGGAGAGCATGACCCGGGCCCCGTTTGTGATGGCCAAGTCTGAAACGGCTTTTGGCCGTGACTTCACCGCCCACGACACCACCCTTGGCTGGCGCTTCGTGAATCCCAAGCTTTCGAAGCTGCATCACCCGTATTCCATGGGCGAGACGGCCGAGAACGTGGCCAAAAAGTACGGCATCACCCGCGAAGAGCAGGATCAATGGGCTTTCGAGTCGCAGCGTAAGTACCAGCGAGCCTTTGAGAAGGGCCGCTTCCGCCGCGAAATCGTTCCAGTATTCGTGTCGCAGCCCAAGACTGAGGCTGTGATGTTCGACACCGATGAACACCCGCGCCTGACGGCCCTAGAAAAGCTGGGTGCGCTCAAGCCCGCCTTCAACCCCAACGGCGGCACCGTAACGGCCGGCAACTCCTCGGGCATCAACGATGGCGCTGCCGCAAGCATGGTGGTGAGCGAGGAAATCCTGAAGCGCTTCGACCTGAAGCCGCTGGCCCGTGTGGTATCCACGGCCGTGGCGGGCGTCGATCCGGCTATCATGGGTATCGGCCCGGTGCCAGCTACCCAGAAAGCGCTGCAGCGTGCGGGCTTGACGGTAAACGACCTAGACCTGATTGAGCTGAACGAGGCTTTCGCCGCGCAGGTCATTGCCTGCTGCCGCGATTTGAACCTCGACCCCAGCAAAATCAACGTAAACGGCGGCTCTATTGCCATTGGCCACCCACTGGGGGCTAGCGGAGCCCGCATCACGGCTACGTTGCTGCATGAGATGAAGCGTCGCGACGATGTGCGCTACGGCCTCGCCACCATGTGCGTGGGCGTGGGGCAGGGAGCTGCCGTTATCTACGAGAAGCTGTAATGACTACCACGCCGGCCACCGACCTTCTGCAGCCTACGTTGCCGTTGCCGGTGGCCGGCGTGCGTTTACGACCTTTTCAAGCTGCCGATGCACCCGCTTTGGCTAGCCACGCCAATGACCGCGACATCTGGCTGAATCTACGCGACCGGTTTCCGCATCCGTACTCACTAGAAGATGCGGAGTGGTACATCAGCTTCGTGCACGGCGACGGCCGCCGCGACCTGCACCTGTGCATCGAGGCAGACGGCGAGGCGGTGGGCAGCATCAGTGTGCTGTTTCAGGGCGACATCAACCGTCGCGAAGCCGAAATAGGTTACTGGCTGGGTCGCCGCTACTGGGGGTACGGCATTGCGACAGCTGCTGCCCGGGCACTAGCCGAGTATACCTTCGCGCACTTTGAGGTGTGTCGGTTGTTTGCCACCATTTTCGAATACAATCCTGCTTCAGGGCGGGTGTTGGAGAAGGCCGGCTTTGCGTTTGAAGCCCGCCTGCGCAAAAGCATTACCAAGGATGGCCGGACCGTCGATGGTCTGCTGTACGCGTTGGTCAACGAATGAGGAATGATGGAGAAGGGGCAGTTTTGTTTCTTGTATGTCACGCATGCGCGCCGCCAAGCGCTGTAGCACCCGCATGGTTCCTGCTCCGTTCTGATTCCTCATTCAATTAATGTGCGTTACTTCCTCGAACTCGCCTACGACGGCACCCGCTACTGCGGCTGGCAGATACAGCCCAATGCCCCGAGCGTGCAGCAGGAACTGGACCGCTGCCTCTCGCAAATTCTGCGGCAGTCTGTGTACAGCCTCGGTAGTGGCCGCACCGATTCGGGCGTGCACGCCAGTCACCAGGTAGCGCACTTCGACGCGGAACTGCCCTCGCAGTTGGACACCACGCAGTTACTGTACCGCCTTAATCGTGCCCTGCCACCCGACATCGGCGCTTACGCCCTTACGCCGGTGCAGTCCGATGCACACGCTCGTTTTGGGGCCGTGGCGCGCTCCTATGAGTACCACGTGGTACTGCGCCGCGACCCGTTTCGCCGCGACCAAGCGTTGTGGCTCGACAAAGCGCCCGACGTGGACGCTATGAACGAAGCAGCGCAGTATTTGCTCGGTCAGCGTGACTTCACGAGCTTCTCGAAGGTGAAAGGCGCCGAGACGCACTACGTCTGCTGGGTACATGAGGCCGGCTGGCACCCCACGCCGCACGGGCTGATGTTTCGCATCCGGGCCAACCGCTTCGTGCGCGGTATGGTGCGGCTCGTGGTGGGTACCTTGCTTGATGTAGGACGCGGGCGGCTCACGCCAGTGCAGTTTGCCGAGGTATTGCACCGGCAGCAGCGCATTGCCGCCAGCGGGGCGGCACCGGCTCAAGGCTTGTTTTTGAGCCGCGTAGAGTATCCGCCGGAAATATTGTTGCCTGATTGGGCAGGGAAGAGGCCCTTCTTCGTGACTGACGCTGATTTGCAGCCGCATTACTGGAAGCAAGAGCGAGGCTAATCAAAGCTAAGCCAGAGACTAGAGCAAGGTTCCCCTCCTTAGATGAGGAGGGGTTAGGGGTGGTTGACCTACTCGTGAGCGATTGAAAAAAGCAAGCTTAGCAGGACTGACGCGACAGGTAGCCTGAATCTTCTATCTCTAGTCCATCAACCACCCCAACCCCTCCTCATCTGAGGAGGGGAGCTAGCTCTAGCTTTAGTACGGCTTAGGCTTTTCTGTGCGTGCCTCGTTGCGACTGCCGTAACTTGCCGGGCGTTTGGGTGGTTAAGACCACTACGCCTTTCCCAACCTGACTTAATCTGCTGCCCGTGGAGCCTGCTGCTACTGCAACTACCGCCAAAGCCGGCAATATCTTCGACTGGCAGGTGCTACGACGCCTGCTGGTGTACGTGCGGCCGTACCGCGCCATTTTCTTTCTGCTCATCTTCCTCACCATTGCCACGGCGGTGCTGGGCACGGTGCGCCCGTTTCTGATTCAGCAGATGGTGGACGTGCAGATCAGCAACGGCGACTGGCCGGGGCTGAACCGTATGTTTGCCTGGCTGATGGGAATACTAGTGGCGCACACCGGCGTGAGCTACCTCCAAACGTACTACGGCGGCTGGCTGGGCCAGTACATAGTGCGCGACATCCGCGTGGACCTCTACCAGCACATCCTGAATCTGCGGCTGCAGTTCTTCGACCGTACGCCCATCGGGGTACTGGTGACGCGCAATATCTCCGACGTAGAAACGCTGTCGGATGTGTTTAGCGAAGGGCTGGCGGCTATGATCGGTGACATCCTGCAGTTGCTGTTCATCATGGCGTTCATGTTTTACATCGATTGGCGCCTGACCTTGGTGAGCCTGTCGGTGATTCCGCCGCTGCTGTTGAGCACGTACGTGTTCAAGGAAAAAGTAAAGAAGTCTTTTCAGGAGGTGCGCACAGCCGTAGCCAACCTCAATGCCTTCGTGCAGGAGCACCTAACGGGGATGGGCATCGTGCAGATTTTCGGCAATGAGCAGCGTGAGTTCCGCAAGTTTGAGAAGCTGAATCAGGAGCACACCCGCGCCAACATCCGCTCGGTGCTGTACTACTCGGTGTACTTTCCGGTGGCCGAAGTGCTGGCGGCCGTAGGCGTGGGCTTGCTGGTGTGGTACGCAGCCCAGGGCCAGATTGAGGGCACCATTTCCAAGGGGGCGCTCATCGCCTTTATCATGTACAACGCGTTGTTTTTCCGGCCCATCCGACAGATTGCGGATCGTTTCAACACCTTGCAGCTGGGCCTGGTGAGCACCGAACGCCTGCTGAAGCTGCTCGACAGCAAAGAATTCATTGCCGACGAAGGCACGCGCCGGCCCGAAACCCTGCGCGGCGACGTAGAGTTCCGCCGGGTGTGGTTCTCGTACAAGGAAGTTAGCGAGGCCAGCGAGCCGGAATGGGTGCTGCGCGACATCAACTTCGAAGCCAAAGCCGGGCAGACGGTGGCTTTTGTGGGTGCTACCGGCGCCGGCAAAACCAGCATCATCAACCTGCTTTCCCGCTTCTACGATATTCAGAAGGGCGAAATCTGTGTGGATGGTCACGATCTGCGCGAGTACGACCTGAAGGCTCTGCGCCGCCACATTGGGGTGGTGCTGCAGGATGTATTCCTGTTCAACGGCACCATTCAAGACAACATCACCCTCGGCAACCACACTATTAGCGAAGCCCAGATCTGGGACGCCGCCCGCTTAGTAGGGGCCGATAAATTCATTGAGCGCTTGCCCGGCGGGCTGCAGTACAAGGTGATGGAGCGCGGCGCTACGCTGTCGGTAGGGCAGCGCCAGCTTATTAGCTTCGTACGGGCCCTGGTATACAACCCGCGCATCATCATCCTGGACGAGGCCACCTCGTCGGTCGATTCTGAAACGGAGGAAATGATCCAGCAGGCCATCGAGAAGTTGATGCTGGGCCGTACCTCCCTCGTTATTGCCCACCGCCTAAGCACAATCCAGAAAGCCGACCGCATCATCGTGCTCGACCGCGGCGAAATCAAGGAAAGCGGGCAGCACGAGGAGCTGCTACGCCTCGGTGGCTACTACGCCCAGCTGTACCAGATGCAATACGTGAACGAGTAAATGAGCGCGTGAGCAAAGTGCTCATGCTCTATCCGTCTCACTACTCATTTACACTACAACTCATTCCCCTTTCATGTCACGTTGGTTTTTAATTATCGGCGGGGTGCTGCTGGTTGGCTTTGCAAGCGTGTACGCCTACCTGGGCGGCTTCAGTAAGCCCGATATCGAGCAGCTGACCACGCCACAACCCATCTTCTTGGCCGGCCGCTACTACGAAGGCATTCCCGATAACCAGTTCGGCAAGCTGTTCAGCCAAGCCAACGAGCTTTACCGCAAAGGCACTATCAAAGGAACCCTCGGCAACATCTACTACAACGACCCCGAGGCAGAAGGAGAGGAGGTTAAGGCTTTTATCGGGCTGGTAGTGGCTGATACCACCCAGCAACTGCCGGTGGGCTACCGCTACCGGGTGTTTCCGGCCGGGCAGCGGGTGCTGCAAGCCCGCGTGGAAGCCAGCTTTATGCTGGCGCCGGGCCGGCTGTACCCGGCGCTGAAAGAAGCGCTGAATGAACGTGAGCTCAAGTCACAGAACGTGTTTCTGGAGCAGTTTCCCGAAGACGCGCCAGCCGAAATGCTAGTGGTGGTGGCTGGTTCGGGTCAGTAAGCCCTTAACCGAACCTCGTGCCTAAGCCTCAACAAATGTGTTTTGCTCGGGAAGACAGTGTCTTTCGGCAGCAGCTTGAATCGCAACCCCTGGCTCAGACTACGCGGTACTTCAGAGCGCAAAGGCAATAAAAAACCCGCCGAACAAGCTGTTCGGCGGGTTTTTGTCGGAGTGGCAGGATTCGAACCTGCGACCTCCAGCACCCCATGCTGGCGCGATACCAGGCTACGCTACACCCCGAGCGTGGCGCCTTTCGGGAAGGCGGCCTTTTACATTGTCCAGAAAAAAAGCGCTGGTATCAGCTTCTTTCCTTTTCGTAGTCGGGGTGGCAGGATTCGAACCTACGGCCTCTACGTCCCGAACGTAGCGCGCTACCGGGCTGCGCTACACCCCGTTTTCGGACAATGTGGGTGCAAATGTACGCACCTCTGAAGTTAAACTGCAACTCTTGAGGTGATAAATTTTATAGGCCCGCTGGATGCAAATATTAGGCACGAAAGTTGGCACTGACCGCGTTTAGGGAATAGTCGAGCTTGATGGCCCGATAAAAGCCTAGCTCATCCTTGCAAAAAAGAGTATCTTTGAGTCCTGACACGCAGTCGTTTCCACCTATGAAAGCGTTTGTCTACACTATTATGCTTGTAGCGCTATCCGGCGCTGCCACGGCCCAAACTGCATCCGTTACACCGGCGCTTATCACCTCGGATTCCGTGCAGAAAAAAATTGATGGGCCGAATATTACGTTCAACGTTGAGGCTAATCCGGTCAACAACACCCTGCGCGTGCGTACCAACGCCAAGGGGCCGATGCAGCTGGAGGTCAACGATGCCGCCGGGCACCCCGTGTTGACCAAGGCTCTGTCGGCCAATGGCGCGGCTATGTCGGTGCCGCTGGGGAACCTGCCCGCCGGCGCCTATGTGGTACGCTGCATGGTGGCCGATAAGACTTTTATGCGCCGCGTAACGCTTGGGCAATAGCCTTGGGCTAGCCGGTCAGTAGTTTTGCCTCCCGACATTCGCTGTCGGGAGGCTTTTCATTTTTATTTGCTGCCGTCGCATGGCTACGTTACTGTCGTATTGGGAGAAGCAGTCTTTCCTGCAAGGCTTTGATGTAGCCGTAATAGGTGCAGGTTTGGTGGGCCTAACGGCCGCCATCTATACCAAGCGCCAGCGCCCCAAGGCGCGGGTAGTAGTACTTGAGCGCGACACCCTGCCCAACGGTGCTAGCACCAAAAACGCTGGCTTTGCCTGTTTTGGGAGCATTTCCGAACTGATTGAGCAGGAAAAGAAGGGCGGCACCGACGCTTTGCTGTCGGTGGTGCGCTACCGCTGGGAAGGCTTGCAGATGCTGCGCCAGCTGCTCGGCAACGAAGCCCTCGGCTACGAACCAGTTGGCGGCTTTGAGCTGTTCTCGCCAGCCGATGAAGAAGTTGCGCACGTTTGCCGGCACCAACTGCCGTACTACAACGAACTGTTGGCATCAGTCATCGGCGAGGCAGTAGTCTTCCGCGACAGCAGCCACCGCTTGGCGGAGTTCGGCTTTGCAGGAGTGCATGCCTTACTCGAAAATGTAGCAGAGGGCGCCCTCGACACCGGCCGTATGATGCACGCACTATTGCGCCTGGCTTGGCAAGAAGGCGTGGTGGTGCTCCATGGAGTGCCCGTGCAAGCAATAGAGCCTGGGTCAGCCTGTATACAGCTGAAAACGCCCTTGGCGAATATAGAAGCAGGACAAGTGCTGCTGGCTACCAATGCTTTCAGCCGCCAATTTTTCCCTGACCTCGACGTGGTGCCCGGTCGCGGGCAAGTGCTCGTTACGGAGCCCATCGAAAACCTGCGCCTGTCTGGCACCTTTCACTACGATGCCGGCTACTACTACTTCCGCAACGTGGGCAACCGCCTGCTGCTGGGCGGCGGCCGCAACCTCGACTTCGCAGCCGAAGCCACCACTGAGCCTGGCCTGACGCCACTGGTACAGCAGCAGCTGGAGCAATTGCTATACGAAGTAATACTGCCGGGGCAGCGTCCCACCATCGAGCACCGCTGGAGCGGGGTAATGGGCTTCGGGCAGGAGTTAGAGCCGTTTATTGGAATGTTAGCTCCAAACGTTTACGGTGCGCTACGCTGCAATGGCATGGGCGTGGCTATGGGGGCAAAGAGTGGTTGGCGTGCAGCTGAGCTAATGGGCGGTTAGTAGTCCGCGCTACAGTCAGGCTTACGCTTCCTCACTCTGCAACTGACGCTCGTACAGCGCGCGGTACAGCCCAGCCTGATCAGCCATGAGCGCCTCGTGGGTACCGTGCTGCACGATGCAGCCGTCGTCGAGCACCAGAATATGGTCAGCGAGCTTGACCGACGATACCCGGTGTGAAATAATCAGGCTGGTGCGGTTGCGCATGATGCGCTGCAGGCTGTCCAGAATGACGTTTTCCGTTTTGGTGTCCACAGCCGATAGCGCATCGTCGAGGATAAGGATACTGGGCTCCTTTACCAAGGCGCGAGCAATGCTGACGCGTTGCTTTTGCCCGCCCGAGAGCGTAATGCCTCGTTCGCCCACTTTGGTGTCGAAGCCTTCCGGAAAGCGGATGATGTTCTCGTACACGTCGGCGTCCTTAGCAGCCTGCTCCATTCGTTCCTTCGGCAGCTCATCGAGGCCAAAGCCGATGTTGTGGCCAATGGTGTCGGAGAACAGGAATACATCCTGCGGCACGTAACCAATCTGGCTGCGCAGTGAAGTAAGTGAGTAGTCGCGCACGTCTACCCCGTCGACGAGGATGCGACCGTCCTGCACATCGTAAAGGCGGCAGAGTAGGTTGGCAATGGTGCTTTTGCCCGAGCCGGTATTGCCGATGATGGCCAGCGTATGGCCCGGCTGGATGCGGAAAGATACGCCTTTGAGGGCTTCAATGCCGGTGTCGGGATAAGTAAACGACACGTTGTCAAATACAATGTCGCCTTGGATGGGTTGCTCGATGTTTTGGCGCGAAACGATGTCGGTTTTCTGATCAAGGAACTCGTTGATGCGGGCCTGCGAAGCCTCGGCGCGCTGCACCAGCGAGGAAGTCCAGCCCAGCGCCGTTACGGGCCAGGTCAGCAGGTTCACATAAATCAGGAATTCGGCAATAGTACCCGTGGTGATGGTGCCGCGGATAACCTCCTGACCGCCAACCCAGACCGTGACGATGGTGCTGACGCCGACCAGAAACAGAATCAGCGGAAAGAACAGCGAGTTGACGAGGTTTAAGCTCAGTGACTTCTCCCGGTACGTATCTGAGGCGGTGCTGAAGTTGCGGTGCGAATCCTGCTCGCGCACAAAAGACTTCAGCACCCGAATGCCCGAGAAGGCTTCCTGCACGAAGGTCGTCATGTTCGACAGGGCCTTCTGAATCTCATCGGACTTCTTCTCGATCAGGTTGTTGACGTAGAAAATGCTGATGCTCAGGATAGGTAGCGGCAACAAGGTGAGCAGTGTGAGCTTCACGTTGACCACCAGCATCAGCGGCACGATCAGCAGAAACAGGATGACCAGCTGCAGGAAATACATGATGGCCGGCCCGATGTACATGCGCACGCGCCCTACGTCCTCCGAAATGCGCGACATCAAGTCGCCGGTACTATTGCGGCGGTAGAAGCTCAGCGGCAGCGACTGGTAGTGCTGGTAGATTTCGTTTTTCTGGTCGTTTTCGACGTGCCGCGACATCACGATTAGCGTCTGGCGCATGAAGAACAAGAATACCCCACGCAGCAAGGCCAGCAGGATAATCAGCGCGCCGTACAGGATGATGTTGCGGCCGAACAAACTGTATACACTCTGTTGAGCTTCGGTGCCACCGAAGAGGTGGTAGAGGTCGATGCCTTCCTGCACCAAGTCGAAGGCATAGCGCACCACTTGGGCCGGAAAAATGGCCAGCAGCGTGCTCAGGGCCACGAACAGCACCCCACCGAGGAAGTGCCATTTGTAGCGAATCAAGTACTTGTCGGTAGCGCGGAGTGCTTTCACGAGCGGGTGGAAAAGAGGCCGCTAAGGCCCGCTTGGGGAACGTTGCCGGTGGGCTGAAGTCGGAAAAACGGGTTACCTTTGCGCCCGGTTTCGGGGCCTTGGCCAAAGGTACTGCGTGGAGGGTAGTCAGTAATCAGAAACCGATTACGACCGCCTTTTGTGTTCGGTAACTGTGGGTGGGCACCGGTAACCAGCCGTCGACCCCATTCCCAACCCATTCCCACAACAATTTCCCCCAATGGTTGAGATTCAAGCCCTGCCCGAGACCAGCATCTTTGGGCAAATTGCTGATCATCAGCACGAACAGGTGGTGTTCTGCCACGACCACGAAACCGGTCTGCGCGCCATCATCGGCATTCACAACACCGTACTGGGCCCGGCGCTAGGCGGTACCCGCATGTGGCACTACGCTACCGACGCGGAAGCTCTGAACGACGTGCTGCGCCTCTCGCGGGGCATGACCTACAAGGCCGCCATTTCGGGCCTGAATCTGGGTGGGGGTAAAGCCGTAATCATCGGCGACGCCAAGACGCAGAAAAACGAAGCTTTGCTGCGCAAGTTCGGTCGCTTCGTTAAAAACCTCAACGGCAAGTATATCACTGCCGAGGATGTGAACATGACCACCAAGGACATGGAGTACATCCGCATGGAAACCACGCACGTAGCTGGCCTGCCCGAGAGCATGGGCGGCTCGGGCGACCCGTCGCCGGTAACGGCCTACGGCACCTACATGGGCATGAAGGCTGCCGCCAAGAAGGCATTCGGCTCGGATAGCCTCGTAGGCAAGCGCATAGCCGTGCAGGGTGTGGGTCACGTAGGTACTTACCTACTGGAGCACCTCACCAAAGAGGGCGCCGAAATCGTACTGACCGATTACTACAAGGAGCGCGCTGAGGAAGCCGGTACCCGTTTCGGTGCCAAAGTGGTGGGCCTCGACGAGATTTACGACCAAAACGTAGACATCTACTCGCCCTGCGCCCTCGGTGCTACCCTCAACGACGACACCATTGCACGCCTGAAGTGCGCCGTGGTAGCGGGCTGCGCCAACAACCAGCTGGCCGACGAGAACGTGCACGGTCCGGCCCTCGTGGACCGCGGCATCATCTACGCTCCCGACTTCCTGATCAACGCCGGAGGCCTGATCAACGTGTACTCGGAAGTAGTAGGCTCCAGCCGTCAGGGTGCCCTTACCCAGACTGAAAAAATTTACGACTACACCATCCAGGTACTGGAGAAGGCCGCTAAAGAGGGTACGCACCCGCAGGCAGCAGCCGTTCGCCAGGCCGAGCAGCGCATTGCTGCCATCGGTCGGGTGAAGTCGACGTACTAAAGTTTGCGAGTTGGGGAGTTTATGAGCGTAGGAGTTGTTGTTCAGAACTTCTGAGCCATGACTCCCCAACTCGTGGACTCCCCGACTCATAAACTCATAAACCTCTTCCGTTTTGCTTAACCGCCGTACGCTTCGCATCAAAGTCATGCAGGCCCTTTATGCCTACGATCAGGCAGTGGGGTCCGATTATCTGTTGGCTCTTGACCGCATTGGCGAAGCTTTTCAGCCCGATCTGAACTCTATGGTGCCCCAAGACCGGCGCCTGCTCCAAGGGCAGCAGAAGCTGGCCGAGGCAGGATTTCGCGACTGGCACAAGGCCGGCGGTACGGCTGAGCCGGAACAGCTCGACAACCAAGAGGTCAACGACGCTGTCAAAGACGCCACCAAGTACTACCAGAAGCAGGTACAGAAGGAGAACTTGTTCTATCTGAATCAGATGCTCCACGCCACCGAGAGCATTCACGATCAGTACATTCACCTGCTGAACCTGCCCGCTGCCCTGCGTACGGTGCTGGAAGAAGAGCGCAGCCGCGAGGCACGCCGCTTTACCGCCGCCACCGACCGCATCGATACCACGCGGCTGGAGCAAAACCCTGTGCTGCAGAAGCTCGCCGACAACAAGCAGCTGCAGGAGCTGACCATCCGCCGCACCCTGCAGTGGGCCGGCGAAGACGAGATGGAAGCCCTGCGCAACGCTTGGCGCAACGAAATGCGCAACGACACGGAGCTGCGCAGTTACTTTGAGGCCCCGGCCGGTGACTACGCCGCTGATCAGGAAATCCTCAAGTACATCTACAAAACCTACGTCTTCAAGGGCGAAGCCATTCCGAACCTGCTTGAGGAGCAGGATCTGAATTGGGAGGAAAACCGCTCCATCGTCAAAAACCTCGTGGTGAAGACGATGAAAATGTTGGAAGAAAGCGCCGACGAGAACATGGAGCTTCTGTCGCTTTCGGCCAACTGGAAGGAAGACAAGGAGTTTGCTGAGACGCTCTACAAGCAAACGCTGAACGATGACGCCCGTTACGAGCAGCTGATTTCCGGCGCTGTGCAGAACTGGGACGTGGAGCGCGTGGCCATGCTCGACAAGATTATCCTGAAAATGGCCCTCTGCGAGATGCACCTTTTCCGCTCTATTCCGGTGAAGGTGACCATCAACGAGTACATTGAAATCAGCAAACTCTACAGTACGCCTAAAAGCAAGCAGTTCGTAAACGGTATTCTGGATAAATTGGCGCAGGACTTGATGGCCAGTGGGGCCATTCGCAAATCCGGCCGCGGCCTATTGGACAACCAGTAAGCGCCGGACCCCGGCCGGAGCCGGTAACCCGGCTGCGACTGACCCCGTTGAGTTGTTTGGGCTCGAAATCATTCCCCCTGATCTTTCCCTTCTCTCTCTTCTGCTCCCGCCCCATGGCCAGCAAAACCACTATCGGCATTCTGTGCTTTGCTTCCGGCGCCCTCGCCGGGGCTACCATTGGTCTTCTGTACGCGCCCGAAACCGGCCGCGAAACGCGCAGCTGGCTGAGCTATCAGCTTGAGCGCTACCGCGAAATCTTGGCCGACCTGACGGAAAGCCTCGTCACCAGCCGTGCCGATGAAGGCCCGTCGTCGGCCCGCGCCGAAGGCCAGCGAGTAATTCGCGACGCCAAGGACAAGGCAGAGCAGTTGCTTGGCGACGTCGACCAACTCATCAACCAGATCAATTCGCGTCGCACAACCCTGTAACCAGTGTGCTAACGTGCTGAATGTGCTACTGTGCTAGTGACGGAAATGCCGCATTAGCGCAGTAGCACATTCAGCACGTTAGCACATTTCCTTTCCTACTCATTCTCCCAAATGCATACCATCACTCTCATTCCTGGCGACGGCATCGGCCCCGAAATCACGCGCGCCGTTCAGGACATCTTCGCTGCGGCCCAAGTGCCCGTGCAGTGGGAAGAGCAAAACGCGGGTCAGACGACCTACGACCAATCCGGCGAGCTGATTCCCCAAGCGCTGCTGGATTCGTTGGAGCGCAACCGCGTAGCCTTGAAAGGCCCCATCACCACGCCGGTAGGCAAGGGCTTCCGCTCGATCAACGTGTCGCTGCGCCAGAAGTACGACCTGTACCAGAACCTGCGCCCCGCCAAGACGACCGAAGGCGTACCGACGCGCTACTCGGGCGTAGACATCGTGCTGTTTCGTGAGAACACCGAAGGCCTGTACTCGGGTTTGGAAGTGTACGACGAGGCCCGTGGTATTGCCGATTCGTTTAACCGTATTTCGGTGGAAGGCTCGCGCAAGATTTGCCGCGCCGCTTTTGCTTACGCCGCCAAGCACGGCCGTAAGAAGGTAACGCTGGCTCACAAGGCCAATATCCTGAAGATGGCCGGCACACTGATGCTGAACGCCGCGCAGGAAGCCTCACGGGAGTTTCCGCACATTCAGTACGAAGACAAGATCATCGACAACATGTGCATGCAGCTCGTGACCAAACCCGAGCAGTTTGACGTGATTGTGACGACCAACCTGTTCGGCGACATTCTGTCGGACCTGTGCGCGGGTCTGGTAGGCGGCCTGGGCGTAGTATCGGGCGCCAACATCGGCGACGACATGGCAATTTTCGAGGCGGTGCACGGCTCGGCGCCGGACATTGCTGGTAAGGGCATTGCCAACCCCACGGCCCTGCTGCGCTCGGCCTTGCTCATGCTGGAGCACCTGGGCGAGAAAGAATCCTGCGGCCGCATTGAGGCTGCCCTGAACGAGACGCTGCGCCACAAGGAGCAGTGCACCGGTGACTTGGGCGGTCCGGCCTCCACGCAGCAGTTCGCACAGAACGTCATTAACAACCTGCGCTAACGCGCTGCACGTTGTATCTTTGGGGCACACCCCGCCGCGCCGCCGGAATGGGCGGCGCGGTTTTTTTGATCCTTTCTGATATTCATGAAACGCACCTTTTTTTCGACGCTGCTGGTAGCCGGTTTGCTCTTCACAGGCGCCTGCAATCAGGACAAGACCGAAGTGGGTGAGGCCGGCATGAACGCCGCCGCCACCCAAGCCGCCGACGCCGCCAACCCGACGGTGGACAACCCTAACGTAACGGCAGAAACCGAAGCTCCAAACCCCAACGCGCCGGTGCTGGCGTTTGAGCAGACGGAGTACAGCTTCGGCGACATCAAGCCGGGCGACGTGGTAAAGCACACCTTCGAGTTTACGAACACCGGCAAATCGCCGCTGCTCATCGACAACGCGCAGGCTTCTTGTGGCTGCACCGTGCCGAGCTGGCCCAAAGACCCGGTAGCCCCCGGTCAGAAAGGCAAGATTGAGGTACAGTTCGACAGCCACGGCAAGTCGGGCGTGCAGAACAAGCAAATCACCATCTACGCCAACACGCAGCCCAGCACTACCCAGCTGACCATCAAAGGCAACATTCTGCCCGACGGCTCCCAAGGCCCCGTACGTCAGTAATTTCTGTTTTAGAGTTTGTGACGGGGAGCTAGTGGGTTGATACAGAACTGATAAGTTTTCGTATTACCCCTAGCTCCTCTTCTCGTTTGCTTTCTACTTCCTCATCTGCCTCATGCTTCTTTCTTTACTCCTGCAAGCGTCTGCCCAAGGCGGCCCGATGCAGTACCTGTTTCCGGTGCTGTTGGTCGCGGTATTCTATTTCTTCATGATCCGGCCCCAGCAAAAGCGGGCGGCTGATGCGCGCAAGCTGCGGGAAGGCCTGAGCAAAGGCTCGCAAGTAGTAACTATTGGGGGCCTGCACGGGCGCGTGGTGGAGCTAGGGGAGGATAAGGTAGTATTGGAAGTTGACAAAGGCATCCGCATGACGTTCGACCGTTCGGCCGTGGCCCGGCAGCTGAGCACCGCCAAGCCCGCTGAAGCTGCTTCGTAAGAGTTTTTCGCCTCCCTTGCTGACGCGCCATGCCGCTCCAGATAGCTCGTTCACTGGCCCAGTGGTTTATCCGGCCGCTATCCGAACCGGAGCGGAGCTTTTGGCGCGTAGTTACTACCTGCTTTCTGGCGGCTGTTACGCTGTGGCTGCTCAACGCCCTGAATAAGACCTACACTACGCGCGTCAACTACCCGCTGCAGTGGCGCTACGATAAGGAAAACTTCATTCCGCTCCGCCCGCTGCCGGAGCAGATTTCGGTGCAGGTAACGGGGCGGGGCTGGAAGCTGCTGCGCAATACCATGGGGCTCGATATTCGGCCCGCCGAGGTGGAGGTGCGCCGGCCCGGCGGCAGCGGAGCGGTGCCGGGCAATGCGCTGCGCGGCGGCCTGATCAATGCCATGGACGGCCTCCAGCTCAACGCCGTGCTGACCGATACGATCTATTTCGAGTTTGACCGCCTGGTGACGCGCAAGCTTACCCTGCGGTTGAGCCCAGCCGCCGATGGCTCGGCCCTGCCTTTTGAGGCGAAGTTTGTGCCCACCAGCGTGACTTTTCGCGGGCCCGCCAGCGTGCTGAACAGCTGGCCGGGCCTGTATTCGGTGCATCTGCCCAAAGCCCCCGCTGGCAGCACCGATGGCAGCATTAGGGTACCCATCGGCGGTCCGGCCCTTGTGGAAACGGACGTGCAGGAAGTGCAGGTAAAATTGCGGCCGCGGGAGGTACACACCCGCACCCTTTTGGTAACGCCGGAGCGGCATTTCTTCCCAATCGATAGCTCTATCAAGCTGCAGCCGGCCCAAATTCCGGTAGAAGTGCAATACTTCCCCGAGGACTCTGCCCGCGTCGGGCCAGAGCAAGTGGGTGCGTTCGTCGACTTCCGACAGATGCAGGAAAACGATTCCACAGTGCAGCTTTCGTTGCGGCCATTGCCCTACGTGGTGCGTGGAGCCCGCCTAAAGGTGCCGGTACTACGGGTGGTCACCGGCAAAAGCGCTAAACCTCAGTAGCCATGCTCAAGATTGGAATTACCGGCGGCATTGGCTCGGGCAAGACTACTATTTGCCGCCTGTTTGCCCTGCTCGGGGTGCCCGTGTACGATGCCGATACCCGGGCCAAATGGGTCATGAACCACGATGAGCTACTACGGGCTGCACTCCAGGATGCTTTCGGACCCGAAACTTACCTGCCGGAAGGTGGCCTAAACCGGGCGCATCTAGCCCAAGTGGCTTTCACTGATCCTGCCAAGCTGGCGCAGCTAAATGCGCTGGTGCACCCGCGTGTCGGGCATGACTTTGAGCAGTGGGCCACCAAACAGCAGCAGGCAGGCCACGCGTATGTGCTGAAAGAAGCGGCGCTGATGTTTGAGTCCAATTCCTACCGACAGCTAGACCGCGTTATCACCGTGTACGCCCCGCAGTCGGTGCGCCAGCAGCGGGTATTGCGCCGCGACCCGCACCGCTCGGCCGCCGACGTGCTGAACATCATCGGCAAGCAACTCAGCGAAGAAGAAAAGCTTAAGCGGGCTGATTTTGTCATCTACAACGATGACCAGCAAATGGTGCTGCCGCAGGTACTGGCCCTACACGAGCAGTTTACGGCGCTGGCGGCGGCCCTCCCTTCCGAAATACGGACAACACCTTCAAGCCATTAACCTGTAGCTGGTAGACCTCCTGGCCGGTGCTGTCGGGGTATGGCTCTGGATGCCAACGGTAATTGGTAATAAAATACCTGGCATGCCCATTACGGACGTAAACAAATCGTTCCCGTTGTGCTGGCGGCAGAATTTGCAGGTTGTTGTACAAGGGCTCCGGCCGATAAGAACTTATCGTTATGCGTTGGGCCTGGTCATGCTGCAGAATCCATTCAAGGCCGGTGCGGTAGCTAGCCCCCCAATAGTCGCGCTCAAAGCCCCATTCAATTACCGAAGGAGGCAATAAACTGAAGTATACCTGCTGGTGCGGGTGGTCGTGTATAATGCGCCAGATAGGCTCCCCCGCACCAAGAGCTAATACGCTGCCTGTTGCTAGTGCAGCGGTACGCAAGCCCGGCCGGTGCCACTGCCGAGCCCAGCGGAATAAGTGGTGTACACCATGCAAACCAATGAGCACAAAGGCCGGGTAGACAAAAAAGAGGTGCCGCCAACCGTCGTATAGCACCGAGCGGAATAATACTACCGCTACCAAAGGGCCCAGCAGCCATGCCCAGGTAAGCAAATCAAGCCAGCCAAAGTAAGTGCGTAGCACGCGAAGCGGGCGGGGAAGAAAACGCCACAGCCAACTGAAGGCTCCCAACCCAAAACCAATGATGTAAGCGACAGGGGTAGTAATGAGTATCCAAACCGGGACATAGTGCCACGGTAGCGTAAAAGCAGGAACCCATTCCCCATTGTAAAGTACGCTGGTGGCACCCCGTGGAAAGCGGCTGAAGTTTTGAAAGGCCAAGCGGAAATGCTCCCAAGGCTGTTCCCATAAAAAGGGCCATAGCAGAACGGTAAAGCATAGCGTTGAAATCAACCACAAGGCTACGGCGGCCACTAAGCGCCGCCGAGTGCCCCCAGTCCATAAGCGTAAGCCAAAGCCCAGCAGTAGAAGCGGCACCAGCATTACCCCATTGACGCGTAAGGCAATAGTTGTTCCGGTAACGATACCCAGCCACAGGCCAGTCTTTAAAGAAGGATGGCGTAACAGCTGAGCTAGCCCCCATACCCCAATCACAAAAAAGGCTAGGAACAGGCCATCTTTTGCGTTGTAGAAGGACTCAGGAAACAAGCGAGGCGTGAAAAACAGCACACCAGTGCCAATCAGAGCAATGCGCCAATCCTGAAAGCGAAGTTGAGCCAGCCGATAAAAGGCCAGCAAACCACAGAAATACAGCAGGAAAATCAACAAATGGCGCGTTTGATATACCTGCTGTTGCTCTTCGACGCCCAGCAGCTTCAGTAACAAGGCCGCCGGCAATTCAAAAGAAACCCCGTGGTCTTGGTCCGGATACGTGGCCAGCTCTGGAATAAGGGCGTAGTTCTCAGCGCGCCGAGCCAGATCGGGCGCGATTTTGTCCGCGATGTACTTGGCATTAACCGATGCATTCAAGCGGTCAACGGGCTCATCCCAGGATACGCCGTAGTCGCGATGAATCAATATTCCAGTCAGCAGGATGCCCAAAAAGAAGGCCGAAACCAACCAGCGGCCGAGAGTAGAAGAGGGCAGTATCGAAGGGGGCGTTGACAACATAGCTGGATCCAAGCAACGCAAAGGTAGCTTCGTCAGCGACTGTGTTTCTTTGTGCCCACCCTTACCTGCCGTATGCTTCGTCGTCTTCCTCCTTCTTTCTGGCTGATTGCCGTGCTGATGTTTGGCCTGCGTCTCGGCCTGCTGTGGCACAACAACCCCGGGCTAGAGTGGAATTGGGACGAAGTGCGCAACGCCCGCATTGCTGAAAACTGGCTGCAGGGCCATGGCTACGTAAGCCACGACCCAGTGCGCCAGGCGCTGCGGCCCGATGCCTTTCACGCCGCGTTTCCGGTGTGGGTGTACGCAGGCTGGTTTAAACTGGGACTGCCGCGGCACTACTTCACGGCGGGGATGTACTTACTCATGGCCGCAGGGGGCGTGCTTACGTGGCTTTATGGGCAGCGCATTCTGCGGTGGTACGAGGTTCCGCCGCAGCTGGCTTGGGCAGGCGGATTGTTACTAGCTCTATACCCATCGGTGCTGTGGTACGTGGGCGCGTGGTTCTGGTACGAAAACCTATGCCTACCGGCCTTGGTGTGGAGTATGTATCAACTGTTGCGGCTGCTTGAAGGCCGTTCACTTCCGTTGAGTAAGGCTCTGCTGCTGGCCACCGTGGTAGTTCTGTCGTGCCTGCTGCGGGGCTATCTGCTGGCTGTATATGGCATTATGTTCGGGTGGCTGCTGCTACGCAGCTACCAGCAGCACACGCTACGGCAGGTTTGGCAGCCAGCCCTGCTAACGTTGGGGCTGGTCGTCACGGCACACATGCCCATTTTGATCAAGAACAATCAGCTTTTTGGCGCCCCGGTGCTGAGCACGCAGCCTGGGTTCGAGCTTTTGCAAGGACATAACTCCTACACCCAGGGACAATTCATGTTTGACTGGGACGAAGCCGACAAACCATTTGGCCGATGGGTGCTGGACAATATTCCCGAGCTGCATCAACTAGACCAATACCAGGAAAGCCAAGCCCGTGCCCGGTTGGCTCGCGCGTGGGTGGCCGAGCACCCAGCGGAAGAGGTGCGCCTAGTAGGGCAGAAGCTGAAAGTATTTTTCAGCCCGCGCAACTTCGTGGCCAATGCCCTGCGGACCGATATTAATCCACTGACTGCAGTAGTGCATGTGGCGTTTCTTGTCAGCCTGTTGCTGACCGCTGTCCAGTGGCGTGGCTTGCGGTTTCAGCTTGCCGATGTGATGCTGCTCACACCTTTTGCAGTGGTTTTGACGCTGAGCGTCGTATTCTTTGTCGGTTACCGCTGGCGCTTGTTTGCCGAGCCGGCCTTCGTGCTGTTCCCATTTATCACCTGGCAGCGGCTGCGCAATGCCCGGCTTCAGAAGAAACAGGCAGTATGAAAGGCGATAAAACAAAAAAAGACTGCCGTTTCCGACAGTCTTTCAGTGGTGGGGGATGACGGGTTCGAACCGCCGACCCTCTGCTTGTAAGGCAGATGCTCTGAACCAGCTGAGCTAATCCCCCTTGGCTAACCAGGCTTGTGTCCCGATTGCGAGTGCAAATATGGGGGGTGTTTTCGGAAACCGCAACAGTTTGCCGACATTTCGGACGGAAATTTTGCGTTAAAACCGGCGTTTTAACGCAAGCTTTTCAGTATCAACGCTAAAAAAAATCGGGTGCGGGCGCTAAAGTGGATGGGATATGGGCTGTTGACGGTGCTGCTGCTGGTAGTGGGGCTGGCTGCGGCGCTTTGGCTAGGGGAAGACCGCATCATTGGCTTATTTGTAGAGTCAGCCAACCGCTACCTGCGCACGCCGGTGCAGGTAGGACAACTCAAGATGTCGTGGTGGCAAGATTTTCCGCGCGTGAGCATCTCGTTGCGTGACGTGCGAGTGAGTGGCTCGCTGCCGCAAGACACTACGGCCTTGGCGCGCCTGCAGCAGCTACACTGCTCCTTCGATGCTTGGGATATGCTCGGCGGCCGCTACCGCATCCGTACGCTCACGCTGCAGAACGGAGCCGTGACCGTGCGTCTGGATCGGCGGGGCGAGCCGAACTACTTAATCCTCCGAACCGACTCAACGGCCGATGAGGAGCCGGTACGCTTTGATATTGAACGGGTGCAACTGCGCAACGTGGCCGTGTATTACGCCGATTCGGCCCTGCAACACCGCTACTCTTTCTACGCGCATGAATTGCAGGCGAGCTTAGGCATCGAAGGGGAGCAAGTACAGCTGACAGCTACGGGGCCAGTTCGGGTGGATGCGTTGCGGCTGGGCTCCGATACTTACTTCCGCAACCGGGAGCTGACCCTGGCTGCCACGTTAGACATCGACCGCGCCCGACGCAACGTCTCCATCCAGTCCTCGGAGCTGCGCATCGGGGCAGCGGCTTACGCGGTGGCTGGCTCCGTCAACTGGGCCAAGCCGACGCGGCTCGACTTGCGCGTCGATGGCAAAGACACCGATGTGCAGAGCGTGCTGGCATTGCTGCCGCTACGCTTCAGCAAGTCAATGGCGGTGTACCGCAGCCAGGGAGCCGTGTACTTCAACGGCACGGTGCGCGGAGAGCTGTCGGCAAAAAAGAACCCGCGGTTACAGGCCAGTTTCGGCTGCCGAGACGCATCGTTTTTTCATCCTGACACCAAGCAGCGCGTGGAGCACGTGTTCCTGACAGGCAGCTTCGACAACGGTGCCCTGGCCACGGAACGCACGGCCGAGCTGCAGCTGCAGCAGGTGCGCGGGCAGCTAGGTGGCCGGTCGTTCAGCGGCAGCTTGCTGTACCGTAACTTCCACGACCCCTACCTGCAGCTTAAGGTGCGGGCCAACCTGGATGTGGCCGACGCGCTGCGCTTCTTCCCCGTGGCCGAAGTGCAGCAGGGGCGCGGCGAACTGCACCTGGAAGCCCAGCTGGCGGGCAATCTGCGCACCTTCCGCCAAAACCCGGCCCGGGCGGCGGGCGAAGCAGCCGGCGAGCTGCAGCTGCGCAACGTAAGCCTGCACCTGCGCCGCAAGCTGCGCCTGCCGCTCTCAAACCTCAACGGTAGCTTTCTGCTCCGTCGCAACGATGTAGCCGTAACCAACTTCACGGGCCGCGCCGGTCGCTCCGATTTTCGCATCAACGGGTTGTTTCGCAACGCCCTAGGCTGGCTGCTACTGCCACGCCAACCGCTGCGGGTAGAAGCCGACGTGGAGGCGCGGTATCTGGACCTCAATGAGCTGCTGCGTGCTGCCGACGCGGCGCCCACCGGTCCGGCTCCGAAAGCTGGCAGTCAGCCGCAATACGCCCTGACCTTGCCCGCCAGCCTCGATCTGGACCTGAACGCCAACGTGCAGCAACTACACTTCCGCCGGTTCCGGGCGCGTGCGGCCCGGGGTACGGTGCGGCTGCACGAGCAGGTGCTGACCTCACCTGGCCTGTCCTTGACGGCTGCCGGTGGCCAACTAGCCGTACGTGGCACGCTTGATGCCCGCCGACCGGAGCTGCTGAAAGTAAGTACCGTGGCGTCGTGCCAGCAAGTGCCCCTCGATAGCCTGTTTTATGTGTTCGAGGATTTTGGGCAAAGCTTTATCAAAAGCCGCCACCTGCGCGGGCAACTGACGGCATCGGCCGAGGCGGACATGTTCTTTGGCCCGCAGCTGCAGCCTCTGACCGACCGGCTGGAAGCCGAGGTGCGCGCTACAGTGCGCCACGGCGAGCTGCACGACTTTGCACCGGCGCAGCAGCTCAGCATGCTAGCCAGCCGCGAGCAGCTGCGTCGGCTGCGCTTCGACGAGCTGACCAACACGGTCTACATCCAGAGCCGCACCGTGTACGTGCCCGAAATGGAGATTCGCTCCAACGTCAAGCGCGCTTCCGTAATTCGGCTGACGGGCACCCACACTTTCGATCAGCACATGGATTACCACCTGGTGGTGCCGCTGCTACCGGGCCTGCGCCGGCCCATTTTCGACGGCGACGCTGGTGGTGTGGTAAGCCGCGGCGGACCCGATTTGTTGCTGCGGGTGTGGGGAACGGAGGACAATTTCCGCGTTGGGTGGGACCGACGACAAAGAACCGTGGTGCGACGCGGCGAGAAAGGAACGACCGATAGTCCAGCGGGAACAGCTTCCCCGCCGGCGGGCGGGGGCAACGAAACCAGCTCATCGGGGCCTGCCGTTCGAACGCAGCCGGCTGTACGACCAGTGCCATCCAAAGAAAAAAAGCCAGCGCAGCCTCAGTTGGGAGAGTACTTCGAGTTCTAAGCTCAGCGTCAACATTTACTGAAAACGATGCGTAAGGCTAACAGCCATTCGCCGCCGTGCGCGGTGCGATGGGTCATGAACTATCTATTCACCCCAAAACACCCCCACATGCAGCCCGAAGAAGTGTTTAACCAATACTCCGAGCAGGAGAAAACCGCCTACCTCAGCGTAATTGCCAGTATTGCTACGGCCGACCGTCAAGCCTCGCAGCAAGAAGCGGAATTTTTACAGCAAATGGCTCAGGTGGCCGGCTTATCGGGGCAGAGCACCCAGCAGGTACTTCATGCCGCACAGGATTCCAACAACGAAAGCATCAAGGCGAACCTAGATCAGCTACGCAACAGCAACCTACGCTATTCGCTAGTGACGGATCTGATCAGCTTTGCCCGGGCCGATGGCGCTTATTCCAACGAGGAAGAGGCCATGGTCAATAAAATTTCATCTTACCTCGGCCTGAATCAGCAGCAGGTAAACGCCCTGGAAACCGCTGTCAATCAGACCCAGCAGGCCCAGGCACAAAACCCTCAACAGGCGCCACAAGGCTTTATGGACTCCATCGGCGATAAGCTGCGGTCAGTGGGCATTCCGCCTCAGGCAGCGCTTACTGGTCTGCTAGCTGTAGCAGCGCCCATGGTATTGTCGCGCGTGATGGGCGGCAACCGCGGCGGCGGCATGATGGGTGGTGGAATGATGGGCGGAGGCGGTGGCACTCTGGGAGGCTTGCTAGGTGGTGCAGCCGCTTCCATGGGCGGCGGCGGTACCATGGGCGGCCTGCTCGGCGGTCTGATGAACAGCGGCGCCCTCGGCGGAATGCTTGGTGGTGCTTCGGGCGGCTACGGCTCCCGGCCAGCCGGTTATGGCGTGCCTGGCGGCGGGCTGGGTGGCCTCATGACGGTACTGGGTGGCCTGGGTGGCCGTCCTCAGATGGGCCCGCGCAGCACCGGCGGCAGCGGCCTCGGTGGCCTGATGGGCGGCGGCATGGGTAGCCTGCTGGGCGGCCTGCTCGGCGGGCGATAACACGCTGTTGTCTTAATTGATCAGAACCGGCTGCTCCCGCGGAGCAGCCGTTTTTTGTTAGGAGGAAGATGCTCAACTTGCCGCGTTCATCTGATCGGCATTTGCATGCAACTACGTGTACTATTCCTGTTTTAGGCGCCTGCTTCAGCGCCCAAGCCCAGACGCGCCCGCTACTCGATGCCAGCCCTGCGCTAACGAGCGTTACCCTGTACTTAAATCGTTCGAAGCTGGAGCACCAAGGTAGCCTAAGCCTGCCCGCGGGCAAAGGAAGTAAACATCATCAACCACCGCGTGCGCATTAAGTCGACGAAGTTCCAGTGAGCTGGGGGTCAGTGTGGGCCAAGCACAACGAAGCCGGCGGGGATATCCTCGCCGGCTTCGTTGTGATCCAGTTGGTGTTACCACTCAGGTAGTGCCAACTATGCCGAAGCCCGGCCACTGCGGGGCGCGGAACTGCATGTCGGGCGAGGCAAAGGATCCGCCGTGCTGCTCGATGATCTGCAGAATGCGGTAGTAAATGCCTTCGCGCACGGTCATGTACTCGTTGTAGTCGGTGGTTTGCACGAAGTACTGCACGGTGACGTCGCGGGAAATGGGCGTGAGGGCGGTGAGGCGAATGTGCGCTTCTTCCGTGAGCTGCGGGTGCTCCTGCAGGTAATGCTGCAGATCCACCATGATGGCGCGCAGTTGCTCGCTGTTGGTATCGTGGCTGAAGGCCAGCACGAAATTGACCCGGCGCGAAGTGCGGAGCGACAAGTTGTTCAACGGCTTGTCGATCATCGACTTGTTGGGTACCGTCACGTAGCTTTTCTCGATGGTGCGCAGGCGGGTGCTACGGAAACCTATCTTTTCTACCGAGCCCGTAATGCCGCCCACTTCCACCAGGTCGCCTACTTGAAAAGGCCGGTCGAGGAAGATGGTGAACGAGGCAATGAGGTTCTCCAGGCTTTCCTTGGCCGCAAATGCCACAGCCAGGCCACCGATGCCCAGGCCGCCTATCAAGGCCGTCACGTTTACCCCGAAGGCCTTTGCCAGGATTATGAGGAAGGCAAAAATCAGGATAATGACCTTTATAAAGTCCTTGGCAAAGGGAATGAATTGCGCGTCGAGGCGGGAAGTGGTGATGGTGCTAATCAACTCGCTACGACGCCGGTACACCAGTACCGCGAAGTCGATGAGGCGCAGTACCACCCACGCCGTAGCCGAAATCACCCCGATCTGGTACAAGCGCAGGGCGATTTTCTTAGGCCAAGGGTCGGAATGCGCTAGGTCGGTTACTTCCACGGGGTAGTCCAGCACGTTGAAGGCCACAAACAGCGTCAGCAGAAACAGCACCACCGACAGCGGCTTGATCAGGAGTGCGCTCAGTTCCTGCTCTGACACGCCCGCGGTGTATTTCTTGGTAAGCCGGTAAAATAGCTTCGACACGAACCGCGACATCAGCCGCCGCAGCAGGAAGCCCAGCAGCAGAATAATGCCGCAGACCATAAACTGCCCGACGGTATTGCCGAAGAAGCGTTGGTTAAGAAACTCGTGGATGGTCATGGGTAAACAAGTGTGGTAGCGCTAAAGAGGTGGCAGGCGCTTGCGCGGCGCGTGCCAAGGCTATTTGTCAAAACTCGTCGGCAGACGAAACCCCGGCAGGGTTCTGACACCTTGCCGGGGCTGTAAAACTGCGCCAGATGCCTGTCGCCAGCAGCGCCGAGGCCGGGCTACACCAGCTGGCGCAGGGCTAACTCAAACGATGTGCGGGCTATCTGCAGCTGATGTCCTTGCGCATAGGTACGCTCCAGAGCGCGCAGAATGATGCGGGAAATGTCGCCGAAAATGGCTTGGTCGGTGATTTCCGCATTGGTCTCCATCAGGTAAGCAAAGACCCGCGCCATACCGCAGTTGGCAATGAAATCGGGGATGACGGCCGTATGAGCATCGGCAAACTCACCGGTGGGGCCGAAGAAGATTTCCGGATCGGCGAAGGGTACGTTGGCGCCGCAGCTGATGACTTCCAGCCCGCCGGCCAGCAGTTGCTCTACCTGCGAGCGGGTAACCAGGCGCGAAGCTGCGGCCGGCACGAAGATTTCAGCCCCCGATGACCATATCTGCTCGTTCACTTCGGCGAAAGGTAGCAGGTTGTCGGCCGCCAGCGCGTTGCCTTGGCGGTTAAGCATCAGGGCACGGATTTCCTCGAAGGTAAAACCCTCAGGCTTCAGCAGCCCGCCAGCACGGTCGATGATGCCGGTGATAAGCGCACCCTGCTGGGCTAGGTAATAAGCTGCGGCGGCGCCTACGTTGCCCCAGCCCTGGATGATGGCGCGCTTACCGGTTACGTCCTGCTCAGGCCAGAGTCGGTAGTAGTGGCGCACGGCTTCGGCCACGCCGTAGCCGGTAATGAGGTCAGCTACGGTGTAGCGACGGGCGCGGTCGGGCGTAAACAGTTCGTCCTCCACCACTTTGATAACGCCTTGGCGCAGCTGGCCTACTTTCTGAATCTTCTGCGGCTCGCTGGCGCGGTAGTGGCCCGTCACCACGCCTTCCTGCGGGTGCCACAGGCCGTAATCCTCCGTAATAGGAATTACCTCGTGGATTTCATCCACGTTCAGGTCACCGCCGGTGCCGTAGTAGTTTTTCAGCAGCGGAATCACGGCGCGATACCAGCGTTCCAGCACGCCGCGCTTACGCGGGTCCTGCGGATCGAAGTTGATGCCTGACTTGGCGCCGCCGATGGCCGGTCCCGAGACGGTGAACTTCACTTCCATGGTTTTGGCCAAGCTTTCCACCTCGCGCTTGTCGAGGCCCTTGCGCATGCGGGTGCCGCCGCCGGCCGCACCGCCGCGCAACGAGTTGATCACCACCCAGCCCTCGGCCTCGGTTTCGGAGTCTTTCCACTCAAAGACGATTTCGGGACGCTTGTTTTCGAAGGTGGCCAATAAGTCGCGCATAATCAGCGGGGAGGGGTGGGGTAGGAGTGAGAGTATGTTCGGGACAAAGGCGCACGGACGGGGCCGCTGCCTGTCGGGCAAAGGTACATTGACCAGCGGAATGGGCTAAAAACTTATCCGTCTGAAAGTCCCTCAGGAAGGCAGGATTCGCGGAAAGGCACAAAAAGGAGCCTTGTATAGGAACTTTAGACTATAGGTAGCACGTATTACGCGTACCGTATTCCCGCGGAATAATATTTCCACCCTTGCACGCTTCCATGAAACCACTGCTTTCGCGCGTAGAATCCAAGAAAGTGGATAAGGCCGCCGCGATGCTCAAGGTGCTGGCTCACCCCAAGCGCTTGGCCATCGTTGATTTGCTCGGCAAAGAAGATAAAATGACCGTGACGGAAATCTACCGCACGCTCGGATTACCACAAGCCATAGCTTCTCAGCACCTTATCACCCTTAAAGACCGCGGCATCCTGTCGTCGTTTAAGGTAGGCACCAAGATCTACTACTCCCTTTCCATTCCCAAACTGCTCGACGTTATCGATACGCTCGAGGGGTGCTGTGATACGCTGTAAGGGACCACATTCATCTTCCAAGCATGTGAAGGCCCTGCTTCCTTTCAAGGAGCAGGGCCTTCGTGCGTTTGGGAGCGAAGCCCGCTGGTGGTTTCCTGGCTTGCGCATGAGCCCAAGCAGCCCGTCATGTCGAGCTTATATAGGGTGTTTTTCTTACTTATTGGGAAGGACAGGTGCGGCTCCGGCTGCGCTACTTGCTGGGCTTCAAGTCTGTACTAAACGACAGCGCCACCGCAGGTGCGGTGGCGCTACATCGTCAATGGTGTAAGGAGCATTAAGCTGTGGCCTGCTGCCGCTCCAGGTCGAAGAGGTCGTTGAGCACGTCGATCATCTGGTCGGCGTCGTCGCGCTTGCAGGCGGCTTTCAGCTGCAGGACATGCTGCTTCAGGATCTTCTGCATCAAAGACTTGGTGACGTCGTCGAGGCGCTTGGCTTCTTCCGGCGACACTTTCTTCTGGTAGCGGTCCAGCTCTTCCTGGCGCAGGTGCTCCAGGGCACCTTTGATTTTCTGAATCACCGGTGACACCAGCATCTCCCGGCTCCACTCGTCGACGCCCGCCAAAGTCTCAGCAATAATAGCCCGTACCTGGGGTACGGCAGCCAAGCGGCGTTCCAGGGCCTGCGAGGCCCGGCCCTGAATGTCATCGATGTTGTAGAGGAGTACACCCGGCACTTCTTCCACTTCGGGCTCGATGCTGCGCGGCACTGACAAGTCGATGAAAAACTTGTAGCTCAGCACCTCCAGGCGCTCCACCATATCGGCGGTAAAGTAAGGTGTGTCGCGGGCGATGGAGGAAATGACCACGTCGGCATCGCGCAGGGCGTCGGCAAGGTCTTCGAAGTTAATCACCTTCAGCCCTTCGCACTCCTGAGCTAATAGCTCGGCTTTGGAGCGGGTACGGTTGCAGATGGTGACGTCGGCGAAGTTCTTGTTGTTGGTAAGGTGGCGGCACACATCGGCCCCGATTTCGCCTAGGCCTACCACCAGGATGCGCGGGTTGGCGAAGTCGGCAGTCAGCTCTTCCACCAACTCCACAGCAGCGTAAGACGTGGAGGCGGCGCCGTCGCGGAAGGATGTTTCCTGCTGCACACGCTTGTTGGTGAAGAAGACCGCGTGCATGATGCGGTGCAGGAAAGGCCCAGCTACATCGGCATCGGCCGACCACTGGTAGGCAGTCTTCACCTGGTTGCTGATTTGCAGGTCGCCTACTACTTGCGCATCAAGGCCCATGGCTACCTCAAACAAGTGCTGAGCGGCTTCGTCGCAAGTATTATAGAGCGTGAAGTACTCGTAGTAAGGAGCCATATCGGCCACGCCCTTCAAGGTGCCCAGCGCCTCAATGATGGCGGGGCTCTGGTCGCGGTCGGCGGCGTAGTAGATTTCGGTACGGTTGCAGGTGCTCAGCACGAGCAGATCGGACAAGCCGAGCTCCTGATGAAGCGTGTCGAGAAAGCGACGGCAGGCCAGTTCATCCAACGCAATCAACTCCCGAATGGCGAGCGGTGCGGTTTTATAGGATAGCCCTACGGCCTTAAACGGGTGGGTCATAGCTGGTGCTACGGGCGACGTAGAAGTGGAGTGCAAAATTACAGCGCAATTTGCTAGGGTAAAAACACCTATCTGGGTAGAGAGGTTCTGGAATAATGAGAAATGCGTTTTTGACCTGCCTGGGCAAGGTTACCCAGCGCGAGACTGATGAAAATCATTTTTCAAAAGCTGCTGAATTGGCCTTACAGACAATAGGTTAAAGATATTTAAGGCTGTCGGCCCTGTCAATCGCCCAATGATGTGAGACTGGCTGGGGCTGCCCGATGTTGTACGAAAAAAAGTTGGCCTCTTGTCGGGCAAGGGCATCCAAAGCCCAGCTTATGCGTTGGACTTGGCGGGCTGATTGCGTATCGGCAAAGGCATCAGGAGGCTGTGCGGGTATGTACTTTCGCGCTGCTGGCCTGCGTTATGTGTTCCTGATTGGGCCGGTCCCGCCACCGTTTTTACTGCCTGTGCTTCCCATATACGACCAAAAGTCCCGCATCAAACTGCTCATCGTGGTAGTGGCGCTGGTTATCGGCGCCGTCACGGTTATTTATACCAACCTGCTCGTGCGGCGGCTGTCGGAGCGGGAGCAGCAGCAGATCAATCTGTACGCCCGGACGCTCCGCTTTCTGATCAGTACAGAAGTAGAGGATATCAATACCGCCTTCCTCAAGACGGAAATCATCGATGCCAATACCACCATTCCCGTCATCCTAGCCGACGGGGACGGTAACATCATCGATTACCGGAATCTGAGCATCCCGCAGAACCTGAGCCGAGACCGGCAGGATGGCTTGCTGCGCCGGGAAATTGTGGATATGAAGGAGCAGCACACTCCCATTGTGGTGGCATTGGGAATGGGCGTGAAACAATATATCTATTATAAAGACTCCCTGATCCTGAGCCAGCTACGCACCTATCCACTGGTGCAGCTGGCCGTCATCGCCTCCTTGGGGGTTATTGCTTACCTCGTGTTCAGCACTTCCCGCCGGGCCGAGCAAAACCGCGTGTGGGTGGGCTTAGCCAAGGAAACAGCCCACCAGCTGGGCACGCCGCTGAGCAGCCTGATGGCTTGGCAGAGTTACATGAAGGAGTCGCCGCGCTTCGAGGGCGAGCCGGTGGTAGAGGAGCTGGCCAAGGACGTGCGCCGGCTGGAAATCATCACGGAGCGCTTCTCCAACATCGGCTCGGTGCCGGTGCTCAAGGACGAGGACATCTACGAAGTGGCCGAGCGAGCTATTGACTACCTGAAGGTGCGCGTATCGCGCAAGGTGGTGTTCAAGGTAGAAAGCCTGCTGCCCCCCGGCACCACGGCCAAACTGAATATTCCGCTGCTGGAATGGGTCATCGAAAACATCTGCAAAAATGCCGTGGACGCCATGGACGGTCGCGGCTCCATTACGGTGGTGATGCGCCGCGGCGGCCGCAACCAGAAGCAGATTGCCTTGGACATCACCGATACCGGCAAGGGTATTCCGAAAAGCAAGTTTGATACGGTATTTCAGCCCGGCTTTACCACCAAAAAGCGGGGCTGGGGCCTGGGGCTAGCCTTAGCCAAGCGCATTATTGAAAACTACCACAAGGGCCGACTATACGTGCGTTGGTCGGAAGTGGGCAAAGGCACCACGTTTCGGGTGCTTTTGAACGCCTAGAGGCACGAAACCCCGGCTAGTTGTGCTAACCGGGGTTTCGTGCGTCTAGGCACTATATCATTTAGCTGTTGCCTGAGCAGCTTCCGAAGCAGCGCCGCCGGGGCGGCGGGGCTCTTTGCGGTTGGTCAGCTCCACGTAGCTATTACCGGTTACCGGGTTACCGTAATAGGTGCCAGTCACACGGCACATGCCTTCCCAATAGTGCATCTTGATGCCAGCTATCAGCTTCAGGGTCAGCTCCTGATCGGGCATTACGGGCTCGATGATAAGGTCGTAGCCTTTGCTGGGCACGCGCAGGCGCCACTTGTTGGGGTAACGCAGCTTGGAGTGCGGCGAGGTCCAGTAGCCAAGCGTTTCGAGTTGGTAGTCTTGCTCGCCGAGGTGCGTGTTCACATTGGATGCGGAGTAATGCGAGCCGCCGCCGAGTTGCTGGTCAGTGTCTTTGCTGAAGACGGTATAGAGCATGAGCTCTTCGCGGGGCTGATCTAGCTGAATGCTAAACCAATCCCAGCCGATGTCTTTGCGCGTGACGGAGCCGCAGTTCCACTGCCGGTCGTACCAAAGTTCGCCGGTGACGGCGCGCGGCTGGCCATCGATGGTGAGCGTGCCGCTGGTGGCCAGGCGCGGGTAGCTGTAGTAGCCGGCCTTGGCGATGTTGCCGTAATTTTCGTAGCCGGTGCCGCCGTGCAGCAGTACGGGCTTGGCGGGGCGAGTGGTCAGGTTCAGGCCGAAGCCGGGGTGGCTGGCCATGTCGGCCTGTAGCTGGTAGTTGCCCTCCTGGCCGCGCATGGTCCAGGTCTGGTCCTTTTTGGTCAGGCTGAGATTGAGCGGCAGGGTCGCCGGCAGCTCGTTTTTCAGTCCCGACCACTTATAGTCGTACCGGAAGCGCTTTTGTTGCGGATCGGTCACGGCCACGTTTACCATCAGGTGGTCCTTCTTGCCGGTGGGGTTGAAGTGGAAAAACACGTACTCAATGCCGTACTGCTGGCCCGACAAGGAGTCGCGTAGGTGGCCGGTAAAGTACCACCATTCCAGGGAGTTGCGCACGTGCGGGGCCTCTTCCTGCGGAAGTTGGGCACGCTCCTGGAAGACGTCGTTCTTGGTAGTAGGCTTGAGGGAGCAAGCGGGGCTGAGCAAGGTCAGCAGCAAGGCCGCGGCCGGGAGCAGCTTATTCATAACCCCGAAATAAGCGGCGGGGGCGGGGAAAGGTTTCAAGGATAGAGCAAGCGCTGTATCTTATTGCGTGTGCTGTGGTACCACCGCAAAGGATGCCACCAAGGTCGTATGAAGCAATAGCCGCCCACTACTATCAGGTCATTCAATTGCTGGCGGTTTGGGCGCAGCACTACGGGCTGCATCGGAATACTAGTGTCCGTAACGATTACTTCCTCCGATACATAGCCCAAACCCATAATAGTTACGACTAGTGGAGTAGGTAAGACGCTTTGCGGAACAGTAAGCTCGAACATACCATTTGGGTCGGTCGAAATGCCAATGGTAGTGCCTTTCAGCAACACAGTAACGCCTGGAATCCCAACGCGGGTGGCCGAATCCAGCACCGAGCCCCTTAATAGCGTTGACTGACCACCTGTGCTTTTTGGTGTCGAAGCGGCTGGCGAACGATGCTGCTCGGTAGGTATTGCATGTTGAGCAACCGCTTCTTCAGGCATAAGCGTCCGCAGGTTCCACAATGACGCGGCCGCAGCCAGCCACACCCTCCACTGGCTGCCGGGAAGAGGAGATAATAGCCGACGGTCGAGCTGATCGGCGCGGAAGCGGCCGCAAGTACCGCTGGTCGATCGGGAGAACCATGTCAGTAGCTCAGCGTCGGACTTGGCAGTAAAGTCAACGACTTCCCGATGACAGGCAGCGCAGTGGCGGCCTTGCTGAGTAGGCGTCATTTGCTCCCAATTTTCGGAGCAGGGCTGGCGGACGGAAACGGATAATGGTAAATGATGGCGCATAGAGCGGTGCTTGGTGTGTACTGCACCATAGATGCGGCAGTTTGCTCGTTTCCATACATCATGAGTCAATTTTCTCTCTTAATTTCCCTTAGGTAGATCTGTCGGAGGAATGAAGACGATTGTGTCAGTTTTAATAGGTGGTATCCACTCGCCGGGTAGGCTTCTTACTTCTCCTAGTACTCCAAGATGTTCCCGCAGTCGGACTATCATGTTGGGTTTGGAATAAGCCAAGCGGGGAATGTAGCCATAGCCTTCTGGTGACTCATGAGCGTAAACTAGCAGAAGCGAATCGGCTAGTGAACGGGGAAGGGTTAGGATAAAGGAGCCATTGGACTGGCTACTTGTCCAAAAAGAAGTATCGGCTCGACAGCCGATAAGCGCTTTAGCAATAGGTTTATGGCTGTGAAAATCGAATACAGCGCCCTTGACAACCACCAAATCTGCAATGGCTTGTTGCGCCTGCGTTGCCAGCGGCTTATTCACGGATTCGGGCGTTTCGCAGCTGCTCAAAGCCACAGCCACCGCGGCTAGCCACGCGGCCCACGATGATGCCGGCGGTGCCGACGAACCGCCCAGCGGCCGATCAAGCTGATCGGGCCGAAAGTGGCCGCAAGTGTTGTCCCGGTGTGGCTCCGCGAAGTAAGCCAGCACCTCAGCATCGGTCATGGTGGCAAAGTCAACCACTACCTTTTCGCAGGCGGCGCAGTGCCGACCGGAGCCGGTAGGGGTCATCTGCTGCCATTGGACGGGGCAGGGAACGGGAATGGTCAGCTGAGCCATAAGCGAAAGATACCGGGCCGGAATACAGCAAACGTGCCGCCCCGGCGCATTATTCTCTATCTTTTGGCCCTTAAATCCCAACCAACCCGCCTTGGCTGCCCCTCTACCTCCCACGCGCACGGCTGGCTTGTTCCGCCGCAAAGAAGTATCCGACCTGCTCGCCAACCCGCCGGCCGACGAAGACCTGCACGGCACGCACCCCGGCGAGCATAGCCTAGCCCGCCACCTGACGGTGCGCGACCTGACCTCCCTGGGCATCGCGGCCGTTATCGGGGCGGGCATTTTCAGCACCATCGGCAATGCCTCGCACGATGGCGGTCCGGCCGTGTCGCTGCTGTTTGTGTTTACGGCCATTGCCTGCGCCTTCTCGGCGTTGTGCTACGCGCAGTTCGCGGCCACCATTCCCGTGTCGGGCTCGGCCTATACCTACGCCTACGCCTCTTTCGGGGAGCTGACGGCCTGGATTATCGGTTGGGCGCTCATTATGGAATATGCCGTCGGCAATATCGTGGTAGCCATATCGTGGTCGGATTACTTTACCGGCCTGCTCAGCGGTATGGGTATTAACCTGCCGCTGTGGCTCACCATGGGCACCCAAAGTGCCTACAAGGGCTACCACACCATCATGGAGCTGATGCAGAACAACAAGCCCCTCACCGAGGCTTCCCCCGATCAGCTGGAAGCCTACAAAGCCTGGGCCGCGGCGCCGGAGCTGTTTGGTGGCCTGCGCTTCGTGGTAGATCTGCCGGCATTTTTGATTACGGCGGTAATTACCAGCCTGGTGTACGTTGGTATCAGAGAGTCCAAAAATGCCTCAAACCTACTGGTACTACTGAAGATGGCTGTGGTGTTTGTGGTTATTGCCGTCGGCATTTTCTACATCGAGCCGGCCAACTGGAGTCCGTTCGCTCCAAACGGCATCAGCGGCGTGCTAAAGGGCGTATCGGCGGTGTTCTTTGCTTACATCGGCTTCGATGCCATCAGCACCACGGCCGAGGAGTGCAAAAATCCGCAGCGTGACTTGCCGCGGGCTATGATTTACGCGCTGATTATCTGCACCGTGCTCTACGTTATCGTGACGCTGGTGCTGACGGGCATGGTGAACTACAAGGAGCTGGCCGTAGGCGACCCGCTGGCGTATGTGTTTAACAAAGTAGGCGTGACGTGGCTGGGTAAGATTGTGGCCGTGTCAGCCATCTTCGCCATGGCCTCGGTGCTGCTGGTGTTTCAGCTCGGGCAGCCGCGCATCTGGATGACGATGTCGCGCGACGGGTTGCTGCCGCCGGTGTTTGCCCGCGTGCACCCCAAGTTCCGCACGCCTTCGTTCTCGACCATCGTAACCGGCCTGTTCGTCGGCGTACCGGCCCTGCTGCTGAACATGGACCTGGTAATTGACCTGACGAGTATCGGCACCCTATTCGCCTTTGCGCTGGTGTGCGGCGGCATCCTTGTCATCGACCCGAAGGGGCAGAGCAATGCCCGGTTCCGGGTGCCGTACGTGAACGGCCGCTACACGGTGCCGGCACTGATGATTATCGGCTTGGCGCTGATTTTCAGCTACAACCGCGAAGGCGCCAGCGACTTCCTGCGCGTGGCCGGCTTCGGCGACGGCTACGAGGGCTTCCGCCACCAGATTCCGATGCTCGTGTTCATCGTAGCCTGTGTGTGGATAGCGGTGGTTTCCTTCCGGAAAGAACTGTCGTTGCTGCCGGTGCTGGGCCTGCTCACCAACCTATACCTGATGACGCAATTGGGCATCAGCAACTGGGTGCTGTTTGGCGGGTGGCTGATCATCGGCCTAGCCATTTACTTCAATTACGGCATCAAGCACAGCAAGCTGAACCTGAAAGCGGCCTAGCAGCGCGACGCTCAGCAAGACTTACAAACCCCGGTTGCTCCATTCGCGGCCGGGGTTTCTGTTTGAGCAATGGCTCGACCGCGGCAATCCGGCAGCCTCAACTCTGCGTCGCTGTAGTTGCACATAAACCGGTCAAACAGCCATAAATTGGCCGCTATTGCCGTGAAGCACCTTACGCGCCACTAGTATGGAGACAGAGCTTGTTCCGCTTGATAATTCGGCCGCCAAGGCTTCTGGTTCGCTCCCGATACTTGCTCGCCTGCAGGCCTCCCGGCAGGAGTTGCTAGACCTGGGCCTGCGCAATCCGCTGCTGAACTTTCGCCTGTCCAAGGCGCAGGGCGTGGTGGTGGTGCGGGAGCAGTCGGAGCTGGTGTATGATGTGCTGGTGCGTCAAGGCAAAATCATGTACTTCCAGGCAGCGGCCGACAACAAAGGCGTTGGTGCTGAGCCGGTAGCGGAGCCTGCAGAGGCGGGCCTAGCGCAACCTTGCGGCCCCACAGATATTGCCCCGGTCACGGAAGCATCTGAAGCCGAGCTTTATGACAATAAGCTGCAGACCACCGAGCCGCTGGTCAAACTGGAAAGCCGCTTGCTCAATACCTATTACACGGCCCGCACCAGCTTGGAAGAGCAAGGGGTAAACATTCTGTACCTCGCGCTAGGCATGCTGACGTGGTACGAAGCTGTCAGCAGTGAAGAGCCGCGCCAGGCGCCGCTGGTGCTGGTGCCGGTGCTGCTAGAGCGCGGTACGGCGGCCGAACGCTTCAAGCTGCGCCATACCGGCGCCGAAGTTGAGGGCAATTTGTCCTTGCAAGCCCGGCTGAAAGCGGATTTCGGCATCGGCTTTCCGCTGCCCGATCTGGAAGAAGACAGCTCGCTCGCAACGTACTATGCAGCAGTGAGCGAAGCCATTGCAGGTCTGCCGCGCTGGCAGGTAGAGCCTAATATTGTTGCGCTGGGTTTCTTTTCCTTCGGCAAGTTCATGCTCTACCGCGACCTAGACCCGGCCAACTGGCCGGCGGGAGCCGCCTTGCTGGAGCACCCGGCCATCAATGCCCTGCTCGGGCCCGATACGGGCTTCCAGGACCCCGCGCCCAGCATCGGCGACACTACGTTTCTGGACCATGAAAGCCCGGCCCACGAGTTGCATCAAGTGCTCGATGCCGATTCATCGCAACTGCTGGCGCTGCTGGCCGTGCATGAGGGCCGCAACCTCGTGGTGCAGGGCCCGCCTGGCACCGGCAAATCCCAAACCATTGCCAATCTGCTGGCGGAGGCTGTGGGCGCGGGCAAGCGCGTACTGTTCGTGGCTGAGAAAATGGCTGCGCTGGAAGTGGTAAAGCGCCGCCTGGATAGCTTGGGCCTTGGCGCGGCCTGCTTGGAGCTGCACAGCCATAAGGCCAACAAAAAAGCCTTGCACGATGAGCTGAAGGCCACGCTAGCCCTCGGGCGGCCCGCCTCCGCCGCGGCCCTGGAAGATCAGCTGGCGCAGCTGCCCCGCTACCGTGCTGCCCTGAATGATTATGCCCTGGCCGTAAATGCACCCATCGCCCGCAGCCGCCGTACCGCGCAGCAAGTTGCCGGCGAGCTGCTACACCTGCGGGAAAAAGTCGGGGCCGCAGATTTGCCGCGCATTCCTTTTTCTTCTCTTGGCACCTGGACCGATGCCGATGCTGCCCATGCCGAAGACCTGGCCGCGCGGCTGCAAGCCACGCTGCAAAAAGTAGGTCGGCCACAGCAGCTTCTGTTTTGGGGCAGTGAGCTGACGGTGCTATTGCCAGCCGACCAACACAGGCTAGCCACCGAGCTGCACGCAGCTCAAAGCGCGCTTCGTAGCTTGCAGGAAAGGTCCCGCACCTTGTCAGCCCAACTAGGTTTGGCTGTACCGGCCGACCGCGCTGCCGCCGAACAGCTGCTGCCTGCGGCCCGCCACGCCCAACTGGCGCCATCATTAGCTGGCACAGCCGTTGCCGATACGACTTGGCAGCTGCAGGCAGCTCGCATTGCCGAACTGCTGCAGGCCGGCGCTACTTACGCTGCCTTGCGCCAGCAGCACGAGGCTACGCTGCTGCCCGAAGCCTGGGACCAACAGTTGCTCGCCGAACGCACGGCCCTGCTGACCTACGGTGACAAGTGGTGGAAATTCCTCAGCGGCGACTACCGCCGCGCCCGCCGACGTCTGCAAAGCTTGTGGCGCAGCGCCCTTCCTGTCGACGCCGCTACGCTGGTCGCCGTCATTGATGCCATTCACGATGCAGCGCGGCACAAACTGGCCATGGCCGAAGCAGATGAGCTTGGGGCAAAGCTGTTCGGCAATCAATGGCAGGGGCTGCGTTCCAACTGGCCCAGCCTGCAGCGCGTAGCTGATTATCTTACGCTTACGCACCAGCGCATTGCGCAGGGCCAGCTGCCCTCCGTGCTGCTGAGCTACTTGGCCAGTGCTACGGGAGTTGGGAATAATATTTCCACGGCACTGGCAGCATTGGAAGCCGCCTTACACCAACACCGCGCCGCTATGCAAGCCGTGGTTGGTGCTTTGCAGCTCAACGAGCCGCGCCGCTTTGGGCCCGAGGGCCGCCTGCAGTTTCAGCCCTTTGAGGCCCAGCAAAGCACGTTGGCGGCCTGGGAAGCCGACTTGCCGGCGCTGCGCCTGATGACGGAGTGGAACAACGTGGCCGCGGCCGCCCACGCCGAGAAACTGCCGGAGCTGCTGGTGCTGGCCGAAAAATGGGAGCAAGCTGCCCAACACTTGACGGGCGCCGTGCGCCAAACCTGGCTGGAATACCTGCAGCGCCAAGCCTACGAGCAGTACCCGGTCCTACGCCAGTTTGAACGCGCTGCCCACGAAGAAACCGTGGCCCGCTTCCGCCAAGCCGACCGCGCCAGCCTACACCATAATCGGGTGCGGGCTATGCTGCGGCATTTTGAGCAGTTACCGCACCCCCAGGCTGGTGGCCAGATGCTGACGCTGCGCAATGAATTCGCCAAAAAAGCCCGGCACAAGCCCTTACGCAAACTAATGGAAGAAGCCGGGCGGGCGGTGCAGGCCATCAAGCCGGTGTTTATGATGTCGCCCCTGTCGGTGGCCAATTTCTTGCCGCCCGGTGCCGTCGAGTTCGATCTGGTGGTGTTTGATGAAGCCAGCCAGGTGAAGCCAGTAGAGGCTTTGGGCGCTATTGCCCGCGGCCGGCAGTTGGTAGTCGTCGGCGACTCCAAGCAGCTGCCGCCAACTTCCTTCTTTGACTCCTTGACGGGCGCCGGGGAAGAGGCTGACGAAGAAAACGTCACGGCCGATATTCAGAGTATTCTGGAGCTGTGCAAGGCCCGCCAAATGCCCGAACGCATGCTGCGCTGGCATTACCGCTCGCTGCATCAGTCGCTTATTGCAGCTTCCAACCACCTGTTTTACGACGACAAGCTCGTCATCTTTCCCAGTCCTGGTGGGCAGGGGCAGCTGGGTCTGGTGTATCACCACCTGCCCGATACCCACTACGAGCGCGGCACCACCCGCACCAACCCGTTGGAAGCCGCCGCCGTGGCCGAGGCCGTACTGCACCACGCCAGCACCACGCCGCACCTCACGCTGGGCGTGGTGGCCTTTAGCACCGCACAGCGCCAGGCTATTCAGGATGCACTGGAACTCCGCCGTAAGCAACACCCCGAAACCGAAGCCTTCTTCAACCGCCACCCGCACGAACCTTTTTTCATCAAAAACCTGGAAAACGTGCAGGGCGACGAACGGGACGTGATGCTGATCAGCATTGGGTACGGGCGCACCAAAGATGGTTACCTTACCATGAGCTTTGGGCCGCTAAACGGCGAAGGCGGCGAGCGGCGCCTGAATGTGCTCATTACCCGCGCCAAGCAGCGTTGCGAAATCTTCACCAACCTGACTGCCGACGACCTTGACTTAAACCGTACCCGCGCTAAAGGCGTGGCGGCCCTCAAAACCTTCCTGGACTTCGCCCAACACGGCCGCCTGAACCTAAATCAGGAAACCGACCGGGCCATGAAGTCACCCTTCGAGGAAGCCGTGGGCCGCGCCCTCGCGGCCCGCGGCTACGTCGTGCGTCCGCAGATTGGCTCGCAGGGCTTTTTCATCGATCTGGCTGTCGTCGACCCGGAGCAGCCGGGCCGCTACGTGCTTGGCATCGAGTGCGACGGGGCCATGTACCACAGCGCCCGCTCGGCCCGCGACCGGGACCGGCTGCGCCAGCAAGTGCTGGAAGCCGTGGGCTGGCGCCTGCACCGCATTTGGAGCACCGATTGGTTTCGAGACCCGCAACGCGAGACGGAGCGGGTCGTGCAGGTCATTGAAGAAGCTCGCCGCTGTGCCGCTCTCGATGCTTCTGACGAGCCCGCCGAACCTGATACCACCGTTGCGGATCTGGCCTCAGGCGCTGTTATCACCCGCGAAGCCGCTGACGAAGCTGCTGTCCGGCTCGCCGAACCGTATCAGGTAGCGCAACTGCCGGCTGCTGTCGGGCACCGCGAGCTGCACCAGCACAGCTTAGGCCAGCTGGCCAACTGGCTGACGCACATTGTGCGTGTGGAAAGCCCGGTTCATTTGGACGAAGCCACCCGCCGTCTTGCCCAGGCTAGCGGGGCGGCGCAGGTAGGGGCCCGCATGCGCCGCACAGTTCAGGAAGCGGCCAAGCTGGCCGCCAACCTGCGCCACCTGCGCCAGCAGGGCGAATTCCTCTGGGAAAACACCATGCAAACGCCGCCATTGCGTGACCGGAGTGCGCTGCCGGCCGCTTCGCGCAAGTTGAGCCTGATAGCTCCCGAAGAGCTGGCGCACGCCTTGCGTACCGTGGTGGAGCAAAGCTTTGCCCTACCGCGCGACACGGTGTACCTGCCCACCGCGCGTTTGCTGGGCTTTAGTCGCCTTTCCGACGAGATGCGGCAGCACATCGACGCTACTGTGCAAGCGTTGCTGAACCAAGGCCAACTGGTAGAAATAAATGGCGTGCTCAAGGTGAGGTAGCTACCCTACCATAGCGCCAAGATTCGTTCTGCAAAGAGCCGCAGGTGAGTAGGCAGTGCCGAGCCGTAGTTCAAGGTTGGTCATCAAGTTGCCCTGGTGATGCGCAGTTGCTGATCTGAGCTTATTCGTTCTCGTGCTCTATAAACTCAGCTGGTAAACCCAGACGCAGAGCCAACGGCGTATGTAAGGTCTGATTCGCTTTCAGCCCATGCGTTACTGGTTTCTCCTGTGCTTCCTGCTGCTGACCTGTCCCACACAGGCGCAATTCCCAAGTGCCGATAGCACGGTCAGCCCCGAGCGCCTCATTGTGTACACGTTTGCCAACGACGCGCCCTTCCGCACCGATTATTACTTCACTCAGGGCATGAGTCTGAGTGTGGTGTTGCCGGCGCTACGCCATTTGCCCACCAGCCATTTGTTGCTGCGCGGATCGTCGGGTAGCACGCACTACTACGGCATTAAGGTTTACTATGATGGCTTTACCCCGCTACGCATTCAGGATGCCTTCATCCGCTACGGTGACCGACCCTATGCCTCGTATATCTATGCCGCCTTCTCCCGGGTGGCCAACAACCCTACCCGCCGTCACCGGCTAACATCAACTTTCAACCTCGGCTACATTGGGCCAGGAGCTGGCGCCAAGGGCTTTCAGACCACGCTGCACCAATGGCTGGATTCGCCCACGCCCCGCGGCTGGGATTACCAGATCGGGCACGATGTAGTGCTGGGCTACCAGGTAGGGTATGAGCGGCAATTGCTAACCGCGAGTCGAGCGGCGGAACTGATCGGCAGTGCAGCCGCTTCCGTCGGAACGCTCTATACCTACGGGAGTGCGGGTGGGCGGCTTCGCATGGGGCTGATGAACCCATATCTGGCCAACCTAGGTATCAGTAACCGCCCCAGTTTCTTGGCCCCGCGCAAGCTGCAGCTCTACGCACAGGCTCAGGCCGAAGGCCGGCTAGTGGGCTACAACGCCACGCTGCAGGGCGGTCTACTCAATCGGCAAAGCCCTTATGTGCTGCCCGCAAGCCAGATAAGCCGCGGCGTCTGGCGCACCGCGTACGGCCTTGTGGTCAGCTACGCGGGAGTGGGTCTGGAAACCACAGTCGTCAACGTCTCGCCTGAATTCCAAGGGGGGCGCCGGCACCGCTGGCTGCAGTTCAGCGCTTTGGTGGCGTTCTGAGGCAGTTCGTTCAGGTGGGCAAGGCGGCTGCTACTTAGCTCGGTTAATGATGAACACGCTCAGCAGAATAATGGTCATGCCCAGCAGGTGCCAGCCGTTGATAACTTCCCCATCGAGCAAACCCCAGCCCAGCGCCATAATAGGCACCAAGTAGGTGTTCGACGAGGCAAACAGAGCCGTGGACTGCTGAATGAGCTTGTTGAACAGCACCATGGCCACCGCCGTACTTAGCGTAGCCAGCAGCGCGATGTATCCAAAAGCCGTCCAGGCACCCGAAACGTGCTGCAGTTTGTAAAGGAAATCAGTGCCGATCAGCAGGTACACCGCGGCCGGTCCACCGATCAGCATCAGCAACAGCCCTGTAACGGCTACCGACGGGATGCCGTGCAAATGATTCTTAATTACGTTGATGCTTACGCCGTAACCCATAGTGGCCAGCACGATGAAGAGCCCGTACCAGGCATTGCCTTCGCCTGTGGGCGTAGCGTCGCCACCACTTCCGCCCAGGCCCATCAGCACAATGGTGCCCAGCAGGCCCGCGACTATGCCCGCCGCCCGCAGCCAGGTAATGCGCTGCCCAAAAAATAAGGCGCCCATAAGTAGGGTGAAGACCACCGTGAGGGCATTGAGTACACCGGCGAGGCCCGAGGCCAGTTTGGTTTCGGCGTAGGCAAAGAGAAAGGCCGGAATCAGCGTGCCAATTACGCCGCTCAGCAGCAGCCATTTAAAACGGCTACGGTCAACGCGCTTTAAGTGCTGCAGGGCAAAGGGCAGCAGCAGCAACGACGCCACCGTGACGCGGGTAGCGCCCAGCTCCAGCGGCGAAAAAACCGCTAGGCCCTTCTTCATTAGAATAAACGACGTGCCCCAGATGGCGGCCAGTACTACCAGCAGAATCCAAGCTGATAGCGACGTGGTATGTGGCGGCGGGCCCGGAACCGTGGGCGGGGCAGGGGAGACGGCCTCCGCCGGGGCAATATTAGGAGCAGATGACATGGCTGGCAAAGGTCGGAACATATACCGAGGTAAGCCCTCCGGATTCTTGCGAATGTGCGTGGGTTCTTATCTGGTTCATGAGTAAGTGTCTGATAAATAAGTGGTAATGAGGTGGTCACCCGATCATGCGATTGACGCGGGGGGCGGGGTTTGGTAGTATTGCTGCTCCATTGACCTCGTATCTGCCAACCGTTCCATTCCTTGCTATGAAAACCCTAGAGCTCCAACTGCCAACCCTCGAAGCCAACAAGCAACTTGTGCTGGCCTACATCGATGCCTTCAACCGCGGCGATATGACCGCGCTACGCCGCATCTTCGCCGAAGACGCCTTGGTGTACGGCGTACTGGGCTGGGGAACCATGGAGCAAGTAGTGCCCATTTGGGAAGAGTTGCACGCCGCTTTTCGGTTAAATCTGCAAGCCGAAGCTATGGTGGCCGAGGGCGACAATGTGATGGTGCGCTACGTAGAGCGTGGGCAGTCTGTAGGGTCCTTCCGCGGCGGGCCGGTTACGGGGAAATCCTACGAAATCGTGGCCATGGAGCATTTTTTGGTGCAGAACGGCCGCATCCAGCGCCGCTGGGGAGCCCGCGACTCTGCCGCACAAAACCGCCAGATGGGCTTATAAAGCCTGGGTCGATGCCGGGGCGATGCCCTTTCTAGAACGCTATAAAGTGAAGTGGGGCCGCTGAACCTGAGTTCGGCGGCCCCTCTGTTGTTGATTGCCTAACCCTGCGTGGCAATGAAGCTGAGGAGGCTTCGAAAGGCCGCTGGGGGCAAGGTTGCTTACGCGTACACCGCCTCGGCCTGGGCTATTTCGGCTAGAATCTCGCGTACCTCCTCGGGCGTGCCAGCTTCCACCAGGCGCGTGCGCCACTGCTTGGCTCCTACCAAGCCCTTGAAGTACTGCGCGTAGTGGCGGCGCATCTCGAAGATGCCCAGCTTTGGGCCTTTCCACTCGATGCCCTTCTCAAAGTGCATCTGACAAGCCTGTACGCGCTCCTCCAGCGTGGGCGGAACCAACAGCTCGCCGGTAGCCATGTAATGCTTGATTTCGCGGAAAATCCACGGATAACCGATGCTGGCGCGGCCCACCATGATGCCGTCGACGCCGTAGCGGTTCTTGTATTCCAGGGCCTTCTGCGGCGAGTCGATGTCGCCATTGCCAAAAATCGGGATGCGGATGCGCGGATTCTCCTTGATCTTGGCAATCAGACGCCAGTCGGCCTCGCCCTTGTACATCTGTACGCGGGTGCGGCCGTGAATGGTAAGAGCTTCGATGCCAATGTCCTGCAGGCGCTCAGCTACTTCTTCCACATTCTTGGTGGATTCGTCCCAGCCCAGGCGCGTCTTTACCGTTACGGGCAGGTGGGTGGCCTTTACCACAGCCTCGGTCATCTGCACCATTTTCGGAATGTCGCGCAGCAGGGCCGCGCCAGCCCCCTTGCAGGCTACTTGCTTCACGGGGCAGCCGTAGTTGATGTCGATGAGGTCGGGGCCGGCCACGGTGCTGATTTTGGCGCATTCGGCCATGGTCTGCACATCGGAGCCGAATAGCTGAATGCCGATGGGCCGCTCGTAGTCAAACACATCGAGCTTCTGCCTGCTCTTGGCCGCGTCGCGGATTAGCCCCTCCGACGACACAAACTCCGTGTACATCAGATCGGCCCCGCCTTGCTTGCACACGGCACGGAACGGCGGGTCCGATACGTCCTCCATCGGAGCGAGCAGCAGGGGGAAATCGGGCAAAGCAATGTCGCGGATGTAAACCATAAAGAAGAAGCGCTTTGCAGGCACCCTGGTAAGGTAGAGCGGGGCCCGTTGGCGTATTTTGCGCAAATTTACGACGGATGACAGTAGTGCGTACCACGTACTGCATTCAGAGTACCCCAACCAAGAAGCGTGAGCAACAGTTTCTTAGTTCTGGCCCGAACCTCGTTTCCACGTTACAGTACCCCGCTCTAACTATCCACCTCATGAAAGGCATTACCCGGGAAGAGTCCCTGAGTCCGCTACTGACGCTGGTGCTGCTGTTTGTGCTGGTGATGACCGGTTTGCTCGCGGCGACCTTCCTGTCCTGGGGAATCGTGGCGGTAGGTTATGGAGTAACAAGCTTGGCCCAACTTACCAATATCGCCTCGTCGCCGACCAAATACGCTTATAGCTGGGAGGTACTGATGTGGATGCAGGGCCTGACATTATTGTTAGGTCTTGGAGTAGCGGCTTATTTGCTGCCCGTCATTAGGGGGCTGAAGCCGCTCGACTATTTCATGCCCCGGCGCCCGGTGCCGGGTTGGTGGTTGCTGGCGGCTATGCTGCTCATCATCATCAGCCTGCCCGCCCTCACGGGGCTTATTGCCTGGAATGCCGATGCTCATTTCCCTTCCTGGCTGTACGATGTGGAAAAATGGGCCCGCTACAAGGAAGACCAGGCTCAATTAATGACCACCTTCCTTACTCGTTTCAGCACGACCACCCGCTTCTTAGTTGCTCTGTTAGTAGTGGCCGTGATACCCGCCATTGCCGAGGAATTGACGTTTCGGGGCGTGGTCATGAAGCAGTTCGTATGCTTCTCTGGCTCGGTGCACTGGGGCGTGTGGCTGTCGGCCTTTATATTTAGTGCTGTCCACATGCAGTTTTTTGGCTTCCTGCCCCGCATGATATTGGGCGTGCTGTTGGGCTATCTGTTTGCCTGGAGCGGCAATATCCTGGTGCCGATGGCGGCACACTTCGCCCAAAATGCTTTCCAGCTATTGCTGCTGTTTTTGCAGCAGCGCCGCAACATCGAGTTCGATGCCGATTCCACGGAGGCCATGCCGTGGTCGTGGATGCTGCTTTCGGCAGTGCTCACGCTGGGCTTGCTGTATTGGCTGAAACAGCAGTTTGCCCCCGCTGCTGCTGCCGTGCATGAGGCGCATACGCTTACCTCCCACGGCGTACGAGTGCAGGCCGATACACCCGGCCACGGCCACACGCTCAGCCGCCACGGCATCGACGCCCCGCCCGAAAGCCCGACCGTATAAGTACAGCGCTGCCACCGCTTCCTTCCTTCCACTTGCTCCCAGCGCTTCTGCTACGTTGAATACCCCTACGCCCCCGCCCGCCGTCGAGTCATCCACTGCTGCCAAGCCACCGGGCATGTCCAACATGTGGCAGCGCATTATCTCAGCCGTTGTTGGAGCGGTGCTGCTGCTGGGCAGCATCTGGTACAGCGGGTGGACATTTGGGCTATTTTTCGGGCTGATTCAGGCCCTGATGCTGCGCGAGTTTTACCGCATGATGCGCGCGGCTGGTTACCAACCGGCAGCAGCTATTGGCATCGGAATGAGCCTCTTTTTCTTTGGCTTAACCTTTTACTTTAAGTACATACTCAACGCGGATTTCACCACGGTGAATTTCGCAACCAACGAACAACCCGGCTTTCACACGTTGATATTGCCGACGTTGTGGTTTGCCGTGCCCGTACTGTTGCTGCCCGTAGCTTTGTTGCTGCGCGAGATGTACCTCTGGCCACGCAGTACCAATCCGTTGGGAAATATTGCCGTCTGCTTTATTGGGCTGATATACGTCAGCCTGCCAATGATTCTGCTAATACAGCTCGGTCATGATTGGGGGCAAGGTACGTTGGCCGGAGCAAGTGAGGCGAGTAGTGGCATGAGGGTGAACAGCTACGATTACCGCCGCATCTTCGCTCTGCTTTTCCTTATCTGGGCGGCCGACACCGGCGCCTACATCGCCGGCAAAAACTTCGGCAAGAACAAAATCGCGCCCAATATCTCACCTGGCAAAACCTGGGAAGGTTGGGCCGGCGGGGCTTTGCTCACGCTGGCCGTAGGTTGGGGCCTGGGCTATTTTATTCCTGAGTTACCCCTGGCGCACCGCCTCGTGGCCGCCGCCGTAGTCGCCGTCTTCGGTCCTTTGGGGGATTTCGCCGAATCCATGCTCAAGCGTAGCGTCGGCGTTAAAGACTCTGGCCGTATCATGCCCGGCCACGGCGGCCTGCTCGATCGTTTCGACGCTTTTCTGTTCGTCGTGCCGGTGCTGGTGGTGCTGCAGTTGCTTTTTGGTGCGTAGCAAGCCAAAAGTCAACGGTATTTCTACCTGAATAGGCTGTTTATGCGTATCGGGAAACCTAGTACCTTTGGCGCGTCATTTTCCGCCCGCTGGCTTAGCTGATCGGCTTGCTACGGGCGGCCGCTGTTTCTGCATTCCCCCATTCCCCTAACCTCTTACCCGACCAGCAGCATGGCCACTACGGTGTATAAAGAACCGGCCCCCAAAGTGGACCGCGAGAATCCGCTTGAATCCATGATGTCGCGTTTCAACGTGGCGGCCGATATCCTCGGCCTCGACGATGCGACGTACAACGTGCTCAAAGCAGCCGATAAGCAGGTCATCGTGCACATTCCCGTCACGATGGACAACGGCGTAATTCGCGTGTTCGAAGGCTACCGCGTAATTCACAACACGGCATTGGGCCCGTCGAAAGGCGGCATCCGCTACGATAAAAATGTGCACCTCGATGAGGTGAAGGCCCTGGCTGCCTGGATGACCTGGAAGTGCGCCGTGGTGGATATTCCTTACGGCGGTGCTAAAGGGGGCATCATCTGCGACCCTACCACCATGAGCCCCGGCGAAATCGAGCGCCTCACCCGCGCTTACACGCTGGCCATGAAGGATGTGTTCGGTCCGGATAAAGACATTCCGGCTCCTGATATGGGCACCGGTCCGCGCGAGATGGCGTGGCTGATGGACGAATTCTCCAAAACCACCGGCATGACCTCGCTGGCCGTGGTAACCGGCAAGCCGCTGGTACTGGGCGGTTCGCTGGGACGCACCGAGGCCACCGGCCGCGGGGTAATGGTATCGGCGCTGGCGGCCATGGCCAAGCTAGGCATGGACCCGAAGCAGTCGTCGGCGGCGGTGCAGGGCTTCGGCAACGTCGGCTCCTGGGCAGCCAAGCTGCTGTGCGAGCAAGGCGTTAAGATCAAAGCCATAAGCGACGTAAGCGGTGCTTACTGGAACGAGAACGGCATTAACATCGACGAAGCCATTGCCTACAAAAATGCCCACAAGGGCCGCCTGGATGGCTACGAAGGCGCCACGCTGATGGAAAATGCCGATGAGCTGCTGACCTTGCCGGTGGACGTGCTGGTGCCGGCTGCTGTGGAAGACGTCATCACCGAGCAAAACGCCGACCGCATTCAGGCCCGCCTGATCGTGGAAGGTGCCAACGGTCCTACGTCGGCTTCGGCCGATGACATCATCAACCGCAAGGGCATTATGGTGGTGCCCGATATCCTGGCCAACTCGGGCGGCGTAACGGTTTCGTACTTCGAATGGGTACAGAACCGCCAAGGCTTCAAGTGGACCGAGGAAATGGTGACTGAGCGCGCCGACCGCATCATGACCGATGCCTTCGAGAAAGTGTACGCCACCAGCCAGAAATACAACATCCCGATGCGCATCGCGGCGTACGTAGTGGCTATCGATAAGGTAGCGCAGACGTACAAATTCCGCGGTAGCTTCTAACTTACTGACAACCCTGCGTGGCCAAATTTCGCTGATACCGGTCGCGCAGTCTGCTCAGCCATCTTGAAAAGAATAGCCCGGACCGCAAGGTCCGGGCTATCTTTGTAGTCGAGTTCCGCTTTTGCCCCTTACCAGCTGCCCCCGTTTGCCGCTCGTTTGTTTTGCCTGACTGATGCCTGAATCAGCGAAATCAGCTCAATCAGCGCTAATCTGCGATTTATGAAGATCCACAAAGAAGGTCGCCGTATTCTATTCTTTACGCTGCTGGCGCTGCTGGCCCTGAACCTGCTGCTGTACCAATTCAATGAACAGGGCGTCGGGTTCAACCGCGTGTTTTCCGGCGTGTCGGTGGTGGCTTTTTTGTTGCTGCTGCAGTTTTTTCGCAGCCCCTTCCGCAACCTGCTCACCCACGAGGACATCGTCATTGCCCCGGCCGATGGGAAGGTGGTCGTAATCGAGGACGTGCACGAGCCCGAGTATTTTGACGACGTGCGCAAGCAAATCAGCATCTTCATGTCGCCGATCAACGTGCACATCACCCGCAACCCGGTATCGGGGGTGGTGAAGTACTTTAAGTACCACCCCGGCAAGTATTTGGTGGCCTGGCACCCCAAAAGCAGCACCAAGAACGAGCGCACCACCGTAGTGGTAGAAAGCGAGGCTGGGCCGCAGGTATTGTTCCGCCAGATTGCAGGCGCTATGGCTCGCCGCATTGTGTGGTACGTGAACGAGGGCGACGAAGTAAGCCAGGGCGAAGAGTTTGGCTTCATCAAATTTGGCTCCCGCGTCGATATCTACGTACCGGTGGATACTGAAATGAAAGTGCAGATCGGTGAAAAAGTAAAGGGCGGCCAAACGGTTATTGCCCAACTCAAGACCAAGTCGCAGTCGTTATTCTAAAGTTGGCTGACGTATAAGAAAGCCCGACAGTCAGCGCTGTCGGGCTTTTTATTTAGCAATGATGCTATCCGAGATACAAAAACAATTCGTGGCGGTGCTGGCCCGCCAGCTGCCGCTAGCCGACTTCGAGCAGTGGGTGTACGCCACGCCCGAACTGGAAACGCTACTCGCCCCCGACGACTACTTGGAGCTAATCAGCTTCAACTACCGTCAGCGAGACTCGATACGATTTTTAGAGCCGCTGCTGACGCGCTATGTAACATGGGGTGAAGTGCGCCGCACCCAACTGCTAGGCTTGCTGCATGATATTGTGGAGCGGCCTTCCGCCGACCGAACTATGCTGGCCCTAAAGGCCACTTACAACTGGTGCTACGAGGGTTGCGACTTCCTGCACGAACTAGGCTACGGCGCGGGCCTGACCGTAGATGTGGACTACGGATGGGGCAGTGAGCTAGGCAAATGGGCCCAGCTGACCGAACAGCAGAAGATGGCCTACCTAAATAGCTTCTACCCGGTCGTGTCGCAGCAGGCCCAAGAGGTTATCGGCTGGCTGAGTAATGGCCAGATCCGCTTTGAGAACGATGCAGACGCACCCCTGGGCATCACCTATATTGACACCCGGCCAGCCGCCGTGAGCGGCTCCGAATCTAGTAGGGACAGCACCCACCCGCCTGCTTTCAACCGTTCATCCTGGTGGAAATTCTGGCAGAAGCGCCGTTGAGCTTACTACTTCAATACGTGGGGCACGAATTCTGACAGGTTGGTAATAACCCCAGCTTCCCGCCGGAAACCGATGGCACACGCTTCGCCGGCCCAGAATACGCCTGCTTGGTAGCGCCGGCCCTGCGTGTCGGCGGGTAATTCCAGCCAACGCTGACGCACTAGGGGCTGCTGACCGTAGTCACCTTCCACGGTGCTTTGCACGCGGCCGTCCTGGACTTCGGTAAGATTTTGGCCTTCGCGGCCAAATTGTGGTTTGCGCACGTAGTGGCCACTGAGGTCTTCCATGGCAGCTTCCACCAGCAGGGGGTGATGTGGAAACATCTGCCACAGCCAAGCCAGCATAGCTTTGCTTTGGAAGATCAGCGCGTAAGCCGGATTGGCAATAATCAAGTCGCGGCTTTGCAGGAGCTGCGTGAGGTCGGCAGTTAGTTCAACCTCTTCTTCGGCTAGTATTTCCCATGGCACCAGTTTGAACAAGAAGCTGAAACGCTGCCACTGTTCCGGTCCAACTTCGGCCCAGACGCCACGCTCGTCGCCCTGCACCGATACGTGCATTTCATCGACGGGGCAAACATGCACGGAGCTGAAGCCAGCGCTGCGGGCGGCCTCGGCCAGCACGGCGCAGTTGGTTTCGTCTTCGGGGCTATCGGGCAGGTAGACCAATAATAGGCTGGGCTCGAGGTCAGAGTTCAGCTCGCGCCACTCGGCAAGCTGTAGCTCCAAGCCTTCAAATAAGCCATTGGCCTGTTGCTGGTCTTCGGGCTGACCGGCAGCCATGAGGCTGGCCCACTGCACCACGGCGGTTTCGGGGATGCTGGTAGCGGTATCGGCGTTGAACTCCACCAACTTGGGCCCTTCGGCAGTCGCGGCCAGATCGAAGCGGCCGTAGAGGTGCCAGTGCCGCTCATCGTTCCAGGAGTGACGCACGGCCTGCCACAGGTTCTGCGGGATGCCCATGAGTTGCAGGAAGTCGTCGGGCAGGTTGTCGGGCACAGCCTGCACATACATCTCATAGAGCGTATCGGCGGCTTGCAGCAGCTTTTCGGCCTCCGGCTCGGTCAAGGATATGGCTTCGCGAGCGAGATAGGAGGCGCAGGCTTCTTCCACGGCCCAGTCCCAGCCCAAGCGACGAATGGCCGGCGTGACGTCGCCGGAAAGGGGGAGCAGACGAATCATCTTTCTTTTTCAGCTGTGCAAAAAAAGCCTGTCAGCCAGACGCTGGCGGGTCATTTCCGAGATGGGAAGTCGCCATCTGCGAAAAGCAGGCACCGCCTAGCGTCCGGCTGACAGGCTAGCTTGTATTATCCTCCAAAACCCCGGCTGCCCATGCCGCTGCTGCGGCTACCGAAGCCGCTACTCCGGCTCATGCGTGGGGCGGTATTGCGCACCCGCGGGCTTTCCTGGATGCCGGCATTGGGGGAAGTACGACTCCCGGCGAAGCCACGGCCGTAGAAGCCGCGGCCTTCGTTTTGCCGCTCGCGAGCAATGGACTGGCGCCAGCCATTGTTGCGCTGAGCCACGCCTGGGTTGGAATAGGCACCAAGGTTAGGCGTAAGGAAACGACCCGCCATAAAGCCAATGCCGCTCCACATCAGCACGTCCATCATACCCGAGCCGGCCACGCGGTTTTCGGGGTGTTGGCGGCTGTAGTCCTGCATTTGCTTTTGCAGGGCCTGGCCTTGCAGCGTATCCACCTTGCCATCGAAATGGCGCAGGATAGCGGCTACTTCTTCTTTGCCTGCCGGGCGCTCGGCGGTGATTTTCCACTCGCCGGGCTGCACTTCGGTCATTTCAGTAATGACGCCTTGGCTAAACGAGTCGCTCGTTTCGCCGCTCCAGTCTCCGCTGGCGCTGTTGTTGCGGCCGTTATCGGAAGAACACGCCGGCAATACCGACAAACCCAGGCTGGCCGCGGCGGCCACCAAAAGGAAGTTGCGGCGCCAGTCGCCGAGGCGGTAAAAAGACTTGTTCATGGCGGGAAGAAGGTTAGGCTGACGAAAGAGGGTACGTAGGGTGGGGGCGAAGAAGTTGTGGCAGATGCCTACCTGTTACTTAACCCCACCGCAAGCCAAGTAGTGCACAAGCACAACAATTACATCTGGCCCTAAGCCACAGTAACCAACTAAGTGGCTTGGACTCGGGTATGTCGAAGGGTGGTTAAAACCACTGCGCCATGCGCCGGCACAGTTCCTCCAGGTAGTGTTGGTCTGTTTCGTCGAAGTCGTTCAGTTGGTCGCTATCGACGTCCAGCACCGCTACTACGGCGCCATCTTTTAGCAACGGCACCACAATTTCGGATTTCGACAGCGAGCTGCAGGCAATATGACCGGGGAATTGCTCCACATCGGGCACAAGCAAGGTACGGGCCTCGGCCCAGGAGCTGCCGCACACGCCCTTGCCATGCCGGATACGGGTGCAGGCTACCGGACCTTGAAACGGACCGAGTACCAGCTCGTCGTTCTTGACCACATACACGCCCACCCAGAAAAAGCCAAACGCCTCTTTGAGCGCGGCCATGGCATTGGCCAGATTGGCTACTTGATCTGGTTCGCCGGCTGTAAGGGCTTCTATTTGGGGTAAGAGGGCTTGGTATTGCTCGGCTTTGGTGAGGGTGCGGTCGATGAGAAGGTCTTCAGCCATTTTTGTAGGAATAACGGGTAATAGGTGACGGGTAACACGCCAGCCGCGGCAAAAGTAACCCGCGCTGATGCAACCGAATTTCAGCCCACAAGTTCCAACCTGTTACCTGATCAATAAAACACGAACAGCTCATCATCGCCGATTAGGCGATGCTCGCGCAAGCCCGTCAGGCTGAGGGGCGGTGCCACGATGCCGCCAGCCCCAATGCGTACGCGACGGCTACGTAGCACCCGAATTTCGTCCCAGAGGCCGGCTTTCAGCAGGAGTTGGTGCAGGGCCGGGCCGCCTTCCACCAGCACTGATTGTACACGGCGGCTATTGAGGTCGTCCAGAATGGCCGGCAGCAGATCGTGGCTCGGCGGAATGCTTACGAAGCTAAGGTTGTCGGCATCGGCGCGTTGACCATTGGTGTACACCACCGTCGGCTGCGAGCCATCGAACAGGTGGTGCGTAGCCGGCAGCGCCAAAGCACGGTCGATAACGAGGCGCAAGGGGTTGGGACCAGGCCATTCCCGGGCGTTCAGCTGCGGGTTGTCGTTCAGGGCCGTGCGCGTGCCGACCATAATGGATTGCTCCTCGGTACGCCAGCGGTGCACCAGCATCCGGGCAATGGGGCCGCTGATGCCGACGGGCTGGCCCTGCGCCGCCGCTACGAAGCCATCCGCCGATTCGGCCCATTTCAGAATGATGTACGGTCGGTTGCGTTCCTGTGCCGTGAAAAATCGTCGGTTCAGGCGCCGGCCTTGCGCCTCCAGCAAGCCTGTGCGTACCTGGATACCGGCTGCACGCAGTTTTTCAAAGCCGCGGCCCGACACGAGTGGGTTGGGGTCAGCGTTGCACACCACCACATCACGCACGCCTTTGCTAATGAGCAGATCCGCGCAGGGCGGCGTCTTGCCAAAGTGCGAACAAGGTTCCAGCGTCACATACACGCGGCATTGGCTCAGGTCGGTTTCAGCGGGCACGGCGGCCAGTGCATTCACTTCGGCGTGTGGGCCACCGTACTGCTGGTGCCAGCCTTCCCCCACCACGTGGCCGTTGGCATCGGCTACCACGCAGCCCACCATGGGGTTGGGCCGGGCGGAGTGCACGCCTAGCAAGGCCAGATCAAGGGCCCGGCGCATCAGCAGTTCATCTTGGACGGTGAAGTCGGAAGCTTCCGGCATGGGCGGCGAAGTCAAGAGGCGTAGCTTTGTCGAGCCAAGATACAGCCCCGCTTCCAACGTGACCATTCGCCAGCTTACCGATCAGCTTACCGATGCGCTGAGGCCGCTCTATCCCGGTCCTGAGGGCGCCAGCGTCGCCACAATTGTGGTAGAGCACCTGCTGCAGCTTTCACCATTGCAGCGTCGTATGCAGGCTGCCGAGCCCGTAAGCCCCGACAAGCTCGCGCAGGCTGCCACTATCCAACAGCGGCTGCTGCTGCACGAGCCCGTACAGTACGTGCTGGGCGTGGCACCGTTCCTGGATATGGAGTTGCTGGTAACACCCGCCACGCTCATTCCCCGCCCCGAAACCGAGGAGCTGGTGCAGTTAATTGTGCAAGAGCAAGGCCGCCGGTCCGGCTTGTGGGTGCTGGATGTAGGCACCGGCAGCGGCTGCATTCCCATTGCTTTGGCACGTCAGCTACCTGATAGTCACGTATGGGGCTTGGATATTTCGGCTGATGCACTGGCAGTAGCCAGCCAAAACGGTCGGCAATATGCACCGCAGGTGCAGTGGCTGCAGGCCGATATTCTGCAAGCCGATCCGCCGGGCATTTCAGTTGCCAGCTTGGATGTGCTGGTGAGCAACCCGCCGTACGTGCGGGCTTCTGAGCAAGCGCTGATGCGTGCCAATGTACTGCAGTTCGAGCCGCACACGGCCTTGTTTGTGCCCGATAAGGACCCGCTGCTTTTTTACCGCCGGCTTACTGGCCTGGGCCGGCAGCTGCTAAAGCCCGGTGGTGCTATCTACTTCGAAATAAACGAAGCCTTGCCCGAGGAAACGGTGGCACTGCTGCAGCAGGCCGGTTACGTAGCCGCCCGCGCCCTGCCCGACCTGAGCGGCCGCCCTCGCATGGTGCGTGCTACGTGGCCGGGCTGAAAGCTGCTCGGTGCAAGCCAATGACGTCTAAGTGAAAAGGCCTACCTTTGCCCGCCGAAAACAACCGCTGCCGATTTCCTATGACCGAAGTTGCTTCCGCCTATTTTGCGCATCCCACCGCCGTGCTCGACGAGGGTTGCCGCGTAGGCGACGGCACGCGCATCTGGCACTTTTGCCACGTGAGCGGCGGGGCTGAGCTGGGCGAAGCCTGTTCATTGGGCCAGAACGTGTTCGTGGCCGACGGCGTACGCCTCGGTCGCAACGTGAAGGTGCAGAACAACGTGAGCCTGTACACCGGCGTGGAATGCCACGACGACGTGTTCATCGGCCCTTCAGCGGTGTTTACCAACGTGCTCAATCCACGCGCCGCCGTGCCGCGCCGGCACGAGTACCAGCCAACGGTCTTGGAGCAGGGCGTAAGCATCGGGGCCAACAGCACCATCGTGTGCGGGGTGCGCCTTGGGCAGTACGCCTTTGTAGGCGCCGGCTCGGTGGTCACCAAAGATGTACCGGCTTTTGCCCTCGTGTATGGCAACCCGGCCCGGCAGCGCGGCTGGATGAGCCAGCACGGCCATCGTCTTGATTTTGGTCCGGATGGCATGGCCACTTGCCCCGAAAGCGGCTGGCAGTACCGGCTAACCGGCCAACAGGTTTCGCGTATCAGCGCCGAACATTAATTCTCTGAATATCCAAGCTCCCCGTTTCTAAGTCCCCCGACCCGTGTACGAGCAGTTACTGAATAAAGAGGCCAAATTGGCCGTCATCGGCCTTGGCTACGTGGGCTTGCCCATCGCCCTGGAGTTTGCCCGCAAAATGAGCGTTATCGGTTTCGATATCAACGCCCAGCGCGTGGAGATGATGCGCAACAACGTGGACCCCAGCGGCGAGCTGGAAACCGAAGCGTTTGAAGGCTGCGACATTACGTTTACCGATTCCTTGGATGTGCTGCGCGAGGCCCGCTTCTTTGTGGTGGCCGTGCCCACGCCCATCGATGAGCACGCCATGCCCGATCTGAAGCCGCTCATCGGCGCTTCTACCACGGTGGGCAAAGTGCTGAAGAAGGGCGACTTCGTCGTGTATGAGTCGACGGTATACCCCGGCTGCACCGAGGAAGACTGCATTCCGATTCTGGAACGGGAGTCGGGCCTGAAATTCCCCGGCGACTTCAAAGTAGGCTACTCGCCCGAGCGCATCAACCCCGGCGACAAAGAGCACACGCTCTCCAGCATCGTGAAAGTGGTGTCGGGCTGTGACGCAGAGTCGCTGGACATCATCGCCAAAACCTACGAGCTGGTAGTGAAAGCCGGCGTGCACCGTGCGTCGTCAATCAAAGTAGCCGAAGCTGCCAAGATCATCGAAAACACCCAGCGCGACGTCAACATCGCCCTGATGAACGAGCTGTCGATGATTTTCGACCGTATGCGCATCAACACCTACGAAGTGCTGGAAGCTGCCGGCACCAAGTGGAACTTCCTGAAGTTTTCGCCCGGTCTCGTGGGCGGCCACTGCATCGGCGTCGATCCGTACTACCTGACCTACAAGGCGAAGGAGCTGGGCTACGACGCGAAGGTTATCCTGTCGGGCCGCACCACCAACGACGGCATGGGAGCTTACATCGCCCGCAAAACGGTGCAGATGATGATCAAACAGGGCAAAGACGTGTCCAAGTCCAAGGTGCTGGTGATGGGCGCCACGTTCAAGGAGAACGTGGAAGACATTCGCAACTCCAAGGTGGCCGACGTCATCAATGAACTGCGCAACTTCTCGGTGAATGTGGACATTGTGGACCCGCACGCCGACAGCGACGAGTTGCACCACGAGTACGGCTTCCGCCTGATTCCGCAGGAAGAGATGAGCAACGACTACGATGCCGTGGTGGTAGCCGTGAGTCACAAGCCGTATACTGAGCTAAACGAAGAGTACTTCAAATCCATTACCACGCCGCAGGCGGTGCTGGTGGACATCAAAGGCCTCTTCCGCGAAAAGATCAGCGAATTGCAATACTGGAGCCTGTAAGCTGTTTATTATCATATGATTGGGTGATTAGCTAATTGGCCGTTCACGGTTTCTGAACGGTCAGCCATCTAACCACCCAATTATTCAGCCATTCGACTATGAACAAGATACTTGTAACAGGTGGCGCAGGCTACATCGGCTCGCACACGGTGGTAGCCTTGCACGAAGCTGGCTTCGAGCCGGTTATTGTCGATAACTTCGTCAACTCCAAAGAGTCGGTATTAGATGGCCTGCGGGCTATTCTTGGCCATGACGTGAAATGCCACCATGCCGATTGCACCGATGCTGCCGCCTTCCGCAAGGTGTTTGAAGCCGAAGGCGACATTGCCGGCGTAATCCACTTCGCCGCCTTAAAGGCGGTAGGTGAATCGGTACAGAAGCCGCTGGAGTATTACCAAAACAACGTTGGCTCCTTGCTGGTGCTGTTGGAGTTGATGCGCGAATTCAAGGTGCAGAACCTGGTTTTCTCGTCTTCCTGCACTGTGTACGGAGTGCCCGATGCGCTGCCGGTAACCGAGGAAACGCCCACCAAGCCCGCTTCTTCGCCTTATGGCCGCACCAAGCAGATGTGCGAAGACATCCTGCGCGACCTGGACCAAGCGCCGGCCAATGAGTTGAAGACCGTGCTGCTGCGCTACTTCAACCCCATTGGCGCGCACCCTTCGGGCTACATCGGCGAGCTGCCGCTAGGTATCCCCAACAACCTGATTCCCTTCGTGACGCAGACCGCTGCTGGCTGGCGCGAGCAGCTGACGGTTTACGGGACTGATTACGACACGTCCGACGGCTCTTGCATCCGCGATTATATCTACGTAGGCGACCTAGCCCGCGCCCACGTGGTAGCGGTGCAGCGCCAACTTAGCGGCAACGCAGACTCGGTGGAAACCTACAACGTGGGCACCGGTCACGGCAATTCCGTGCTGGAGGTGGTGAAAGCGTTCGAGAAAATAGCGGGCCAACCGCTTAAATATCAAACTGGCCCCCGCCGCACCGGTGATGTGCCGGCCATATACGCCGATGCTTCCAAAGCCGCTAACGTGCTGGGCTTTCAAACAGAAGTCGAGCTGGATGAAGCATTGGCCACGGCCTGGCGTTGGCAGCAAAACCTGGGCGGGCAGCCCGCATAACTCGTCTTTACAAGCCCATGAAAATTCTTATTACCGGCGGTGCTGGTTTCATTGGTTCGCACGTGGTGCGGCTGTTCGTTACGAAGTACCCCGAGTACCAGATCCTCAACCTCGACGCGCTGACCTACGCGGGCAACCTCGAAAACCTGCGCGACATTGAGGAGCAGCCGAACTACCGTTTTGTTAAAGGTGACCTGACGGATCAGGCTTTTGTTGATCATCTGTTTGCCACCGAAGAACCCGACGCGGTTATTCACCTCGCGGCGGAGTCGCACGTGGACCGTTCCATTACCGATCCGCTGGCCTTCGTAAAAACGAACGTGCTCGGCACCGTGCACCTGCTCAATGCAGCCCGCAACCTGTGGCAGCCATCGGGCTTTGAAGGCAAGGTATTCTACCACGTATCAACCGACGAGGTGTACGGCTCTTTGGAGATGGGCACGGAGATGTTCACCGAAGAAACCGCCTACGACCCCCGCTCGCCCTACTCAGCTTCGAAGGCTTCGTCCGACCACTTTGTGCGGGCTTGGTTCCACACGTACCACATGCCGGTGAAGCTGTCGAACTGCTCGAATAACTACGGCCCGAATCACTTCCCCGAGAAACTCATCCCGCTGGCGCTGCACCGCATCCAGAATGGCGAGCCAATTCCGGTGTATGGCCGCGGCGAAAACGTGCGCGACTGGCTGTTCGTGAAAGACCACGCCACGGCTATCGATGCAGTGTTCCACAAAGGCAAAGTGGGCGAGACCTACAACATCGGCGGCGTAAACGAGTGGAAGAACATCGACCTCATCCACCTGCTCTGCGATGTGATGGACGAGAAGATGGGCAAGCCCCAGGGCACCTCGCGCCAGTTGATCAAGTTCGTAACCGACCGGGCCGGGCATGACTTGCGCTACGCCATCGACTCAAGCAAGATCATGAACGAGCTTGGCTGGAAGCCTTCAGTTACGTTTGAGCAGGGCCTGCGCCAAACCGTCGACTGGTACTTCGATAATAAGGAGTGGCTGGAGCACGTCACTAGCGGCTCTTACCAAGATTACTACCGGCAGCAGTACGCCGCCCGATAATGTGAAAATGTAAGGGAATGTGGAGATGAGGTGAATGGCCGGGCACAGCCCGGCACTAGCCGTTCATTTCCACATTTCCCGCATTCAACACATTCCTCACATTAACATCAGCATGTACGAATCCCCCTTTCACGAGCAGCCGCTCGATAACCTGACTTTTTTAGTTACCGGCGGGGCCGGTTTTATCGGTTCCAACATCGTCGAGTACCTGCTGAAGTACGGCGTGAAGAAGGTGCGCACCTTCGACAACTACTCCAACGGCTTTCGCAAAAACTTGCGTTTGTTTGAAGGCCATCCGGCCTTGGAAATCGTCGACGGGGATATTCGCGACCCAGAGGCCTGCCGCAAGGCTTGCGAAGGCGTGGACGTGGTGCTGCACCAGGCCGCGTTAGGTTCGGTGCCGCGTTCCATCAACGACCCCGTTACCTCAAACGACGTGAATGTGGGCGGCTTCGTCAACATGCTGGTGGCGGCGAAAGACGCCGGCATAAAGCGCTTCGTGTACGCGGCTTCTTCGTCGACCTATGGCGATTCGCCCCATTTGCCCAAAATCGAAGACCGCATTGGCAAACCACTGTCGCCCTACGCAGTGACCAAGTATGCCAACGAGTTGTACGCCGACGTGTTTGGTAAGACGTATGGCATGGAAATTATCGGCCTGCGCTACTTCAACATCTTTGGCCCGCGCCAAGACCCCAATGGGGCTTACGCGGCGGTAATTCCGCTTTTCATCGACGCCGTGCTGCAGGGTAAGGCCCCGCGCATCAACGGTGACGGTGGTCAGACCCGCGACTTCACTTTCGTGGAGAATTGTGTGCAGGCCAACATCCGTGCGGCACTGGTGCAAAACCCCGAAGCTGTCAATCAGGTGTACAACATCGCCGTGGCCGACCGCACGTCGCTCAACGATTTGTTCAACATTTTGAAGGAGGAAGCTGGCGTGGACATTACGCCCGAGTATGGCCCCAACCGGGCCGGCGACATTCGCGACTCCTTGGCCGATATCAGCAAGGCTAAAAGCTTACTGGGGTACGATCCGCAGGTTCGAATCCGCGAGGGCCTAAAAAAGACCCTGGACTGGTTCCGAGCCAACGAGGCGTTCATTCAAGAGAGAAACTAATTGTCAAATGGCTGAATGGCTGAATGATCAAAGCGAAACGCTGCCTCATTTAGTCATTTAACAATTTCACCACTGCCCCTATGAAAGGCATCATCCTCGCCGGCGGTTCCGGCACCCGTTTGCACCCGCTAACGCTGGCCGTGAGCAAGCAGCTCATGCCGGTGTACGACAAGCCGATGATCTATTATCCGCTGTCGGTGCTGATGATGGCAGGTATTAAGGACATCCTGATCATCACCACACCCCACGACCAGGCGCAGTTTCAGCGCCTGTTGGGCGATGGACAAAGCTTGGGCTGTAACTTCCAATATGCCATTCAGGAAGTGCCAAATGGTCTGGCGCAGGCCTTTGTAATCGGGGCTGATTTTATCGGCGATGATAAAGTAGCCTTGGTGCTCGGCGACAACATCTTCTACGGTGCTGGGATGGAGGAATTGCTGCAGTCGAATAGCAATCCAGAAGGCGGCGTGGTATATGCCTACCACGTGCACGACCCCGAGCGCTACGGCGTGGTAGAGTTTGATGATAAGCTGCAGGCACTGAGCATTGAGGAAAAGCCTAAGCAGCCCAAAAGCAACTACGCAGTGCCGGGCCTGTACTTCTACGACAACGAAGTAGTTACCATTGCGAAAGCTCTCAAGCCGAGCCCGCGTGGCGAATACGAAATTACCGACGTCAACCAAGAGTACCTGCGCCGTGGCAAACTGAAAGTAGGTATCCTGGGCCGCGGCACCGCTTGGCTGGACACGGGCACGTTTGAGTCGCTGATGCAGGCTGGTGAGTTTGTGCGCGTGATCGAGCAGCGCCAGGGTCTGAAAGTTGGTTCAATTGAGGAAGTGGCATACCGCCAAGGCTTTATCGACGCGGATCAACTGCGCAAGATTGCCGAGCCGCTGCGCAAAAGCGGCTACGGCGATTATCTGCTGCGTTTGCCCGAGCAACTGGTACTGCGCTAATAGGCTATTGCATATGGCAGTAAATACAAGGAGCCCGGCCGATTTGGCCGGGCTCCTTGTATTTGATGTTAGGGTAAGCAGCGCAGGAAGTGCATTTGCCTCCACAAAAACAGTTCGTCGTTCTACCGAAGCAGTGCTCCGGCGAGCAGCGCTCCAAGCACCAGTACGTAGGATGGAACCCTGTCCCATAACAGGACGAGAAAGGTCGCGGCTACCAGCAGCGGATTCAGCGGTAAATCGACGCCGTAGCGACCAGGCAGGTGCCAGACATACCCATCGGGGAGAGGATGATACAGCAGGAACGTAGCTGCTACTACCAAGCCGGCACTTACGGCGTTAATGCCCTCCAATGAGGCTTTGACCACCCGGTACTGCTTAAGCTGGTCCCAGAAGCGAATCAGAAAGAATATAAGGAGGGTGCCGGGCATGAATATGCCTGCCGCCGCTACGAAGGCGCCCAAGATCTGCCCGCCGATGCCGTATTCGCGCATGGCCAGCGCGCCGATGTAGGAGCTAAAGGCGAAGTTTGGTCCTGGCAGGGCTTGGGTGAGGCCGTAACCCGATAGAAACTCCGGGCTACTCAGGTAGCCTTTGAAACCCACAAACTCGGCGTACAGGAGCGGAGCCAATACTTGCCCACCCCCAAAAACGAGGGACCCGTTGCGGTAGAAGTTTTCAAACAAGCGTACCGGCAGCAAGCGCGTGTAATGGCCCAGTAATGCCGCCAGCAGCAGCACCGCCAGCCACAGTACGAAATTCGACCATTCTACCTGCAATGGTTCTTTGCGCTCCACCATCGGAAGCTTTCGATAGCGGAAAGTGGTAACTAGGCCTCCGCCCAGCAGCAGCAACGGCAGCACCCAGGGAAGCTGAAAAAAGTACGCTACCAATGCTGACGCAACTAGCAGGGCCACGGCGGTTTTGGTATGAATAACCTTCTCCGCAATCTTATAAGCTGAGTACGCGACGAACCCAACAGCTACCGGTTGTACAAAGCGCACCAGCCGGGTCACCAATTCTTTATCGAGGTAACTGATAGATAGACCAGCTACTGTCATAATGCACACCGATGGTAGCATCCAGACCAGCAGAGTCAAATAAGCTAGGTTGGGCCCGCCTAGTCGAAAACCGATGGCCGTAATGGTCTGGGTGGATGAGGGGCCGGGCAGTACTTGGCATAGAGCCATGAGCTCAAGCAACTCCGCCGAGGTGATATAGCGCCGCTTATCTACCAGCAAGCGAAGCATCATGGCCGTGTGAGCCTGCGGACCACCAAAGGAAGTCAGGGCCAACACGGCCACGTCTTTGAGGAAGAGAATACCGCGCACACGCTTGGTGCGCAAGCGGCGGGGCGGTGGTGCCAGTCGGACTTCGGTGGGTTCCGGGAGCTGCACAGGCATGTAAGTGGCATGGGTGGCAATGGTAAAGAAGCACAATCCCAGTGGAATGACAAGCCGGGCAGTGCGGGTATTGCCAACACTTAAAAAGCCACCCGAGCGTCGGTGAGATAGGCTACATTGATAATATAAACCGCAAAGGTGCTGCAACTGAGTAGTTGCAGCACCTTTGCGGTTTATACCTGGCTCGGATTTATGCATCCGGGGCCAGCTAATTACATCGTGGCTTTTTTCTTCAAACCGAGCTCAATCAGACGCTCGTTGAGGAATTCGCCGGCAGTGATGTCCTCCTGTTGCTTCGGGTTGTCAGCCGTTACGCAGTTCTCCAGCGCAGCCAGGCTCATTTCGGAGCGTGGGTGCATGAAGAACGGAATAGAATAGCGCGATGAGTTCATCTTCTCACGAGGCGGGTTTACCACGCGGTGGATAGTGCTTTTTAGTACGCCGTTGGTAAGGCGCTGCAGCATGTCGCCTACGTTCACTACAATCTGATCCGGCAGGGCCGTAATCGGAATCCAGTGCCCGTCGCGGCGCAGTACCTGCAGACCATCAGCCGAAGCACCCATCAGTAGTGTGATAAGGTTGATGTCGCCGTGCTCGGCGGCACGTACGGCATCGGCCGGTACCGCATCGGGGTTCTCGATGGGGTAGTAATGAATGGGGCGCAGGATGGAGTTGCCGTTGCGTACCTTATCGTCGAAGTAGTTCTCCGGCAGGTTCAGGTACAAGGCAATGGCGCGCAGCACATCTTTGCCCGCGGCTTCCAGGGTTTTGTAAGTCTGGAGGGCCGTGTGGCGGAACGTAGGCACCTCCTCGGGCCAGATGTTGTCTGGGTACTCGCTCTTGATTGGGTCGTTCGGGTCGTCGACCTCCTGGCCCACGTGGAAAAACTCTTTCAGGTCGCCAGTGTTGCGGCCCTTTGCGTGCTCCTTGCCTTTGCTGATGTAGCCGCGCTGGCCTGCCAGCTCTGGGTTTTCATACTTCTGCTTTACCTCATCGGACAAGCCAAAAAGCGCCTGCACATCGGCATAGAGCTTTTGGGTCTGCTCATCGTTCAGGCCGTGGTTTTTGAGTGCCACAAAACCGATGTTCTGGTAAGCTTCGCCGAGTGCGCGAACGAACTGGGCTTTGCGTTCTGGGTCGCCTGAGCGGAAGTCCGCAAGGTCAAGCGACGGGATTTCGTCCAACAATTTTTCGCTCATAGCGAATTCGCAATATACTTTTGGAAAAACCTTTCGTACTTCGGCAAGATACTCAAAAAACGCTTGCTTTGCCGTCGCAGCACTGCTGGATTCCGTTTCCACCACACCTTCCTTACCCTATTTCATGAAGAAATTATTTTGGGTCCTGGGCGCCTCCGCGCTTGGGTTCACAGCTTGTGACACGGCAAAACAACAGTCAGGTGGCACGGCTACCGCTGAGCAAGTCAACACCCCCACCAGCACTAGTGGCCTGGCAACCATGGAGAAGAATGGCATTCGGGTAACGCCGTTCACTGATTCGCCGAAGTATGCCGCCGCCGCACTGCAGCTCAAGTCACCAGCTGGAGGAGCCACCGCACCAAGCGGCGCCGTAGCTTTTGACTACGACCTGACCAACTTTCAGTTGACCAAGATGACCAGCAGCATGCACGCTGAGCATATGGCTAACTCGGCGCAGGGGCAGCATATTCACAACATTGTGGACAATCAGCCTTACACGGCGCACTACACGACGGAGTTTACCAAGAATATTCCCGACGGCCAGCACGTGGTGCTCTCGTTTCTGTCGCGCTCTTACCACGAGAGCCTGAAGCATCGGGGCGCCTACGACCTGCGGGTAATCAACGTGGGCAACTCCGCCCAGCCGACCAACTTCGACCCCAAAGGGCAACACCTATTCTACAGCCGCCCGAAGGACACATATACCGGCAAAGATGCGCAGCGCGTCATGCTGGATTTTTATCTGGTAAATACTACCCTGTCGCCGGAAGGAAACAAGGTGCGGGCCACCATCAACGACACCGAGTTTATGCTGGATCAGTGGGCTCCCTACATGATGGAAGGCCTACCGATGGGGCAGAATACCATCCGCCTGGAGCTGGTGGATGCCAACGGCACGGTAATTCCCGGTCCTTTCAATACGGTGACGCGCACGATTACGCTGCAGCCGTAACTTGTTGGCAAAGTTTACTTTGGCGAAGCGCCCGCTCCTGGAAGAGTGGGCGCTTTTGCTTTCAGGTGCGCCGCTGGCGCCGCCACTGCCACTCCAGTAGCAGTTCGAAATAAGGCAACATGCGCCGGGTGCGCTGAGCTAGCTCGGTGGCTGTATAGGCACTGCCGGCGTAGCTGCCGCGGCCCGTGCGGTAGTGATAGAGGTTTTGTAGCTGCTGAAGCCACAGGCTGGAAGTGAGGGTAAGCGGGCCCGCACGACGTTCAAAGGCAAACTCGGGGCCTTGCTGGCGCGTGAGCGTACGCAGGTAAATAAGGCCGGACGGGCCAGTGTCTTCCGGCAGGAGAGCCGCACGTTGATGGTTGCGTTGCTCCAGAAAGCGGTAACCCACGCGCAGGCTGCTTTGCCCCCGCGTGCCGTGCCAGCCGCGGCGTAGGCCCAAGCTAAGATCGTGCAGGATAGTGGTGTCGAGCGGGCTTTCCCGGAACTGCTGCCAGTTCAGCTGGCCTAAGCGGTTTTCGCGCCGCTGGTAATCCAGCGTGAGCAGCCACTGGGGGCGTACCTCCCACTGCAGATGCTGCTCCAGCTCCAATACCCGGCTGGCGCGGTTGCGCAACTGTTCACTGGTCCGGTCGCGCACCTGGTAGCTCACCCACAGATGATAACTGCCCCGCCAGCTGAAGGTGCCGGGTACCCAAGTGAAGCTAGGTTCCCAATGCAGCAGCCGGTCCGTGTAGTTCTCGGCGCTTTGCTGGGCTTTGATGAATACGAAGTGTCGGTACTCGCCCCACAGACCGAGGGAGGTGCGGAACGTGGGGTGCCAGCGCGAAGTAAGCCGCAGCCGCAGCTGATGACTGGCTTCGTCGCGGTCCTGATAGTTGTCGGGGCTAGGCGTATCCACGCGCAGCAGTTGGGCAATACCAGCACCGCTCAAGGCATGGCGCGGGTGGGGGAGCCAGGTTAGCTCGGCTTGCCACTGGGTGGTTTTTTCGAGGATGTCCTTGATTCGTTCGCGCTGCTCCGCGGCCAGAAAGCGGGCCGGCGCGAGGCGGCGGTTATTATCGAGGTAATAGCCACGGGCGCGTTGGTGGTACCAAAACTGCACGCGGCCCTGCAGCTTGTTGCGCGTGAGCAGCAGTTCCTGCCGGGTATCATATTCCTGTTGCTGATAGCCCAGGTTTTGCAGCGTATCGGCCGTAGACGTGAGGCGACGGTATAGAAAAGCCCGGGTAGGCAGCAGCAGGTTGTTATCGGAGCGGAACGCAATCTGCCCCGGCAGCTGATACGCCCAGCCCAGCTGCGCCATGATGGTGTCGCTTTGGATACGCTGCACATTGCCGGGCAGGTAATCTTCGGTGCGGGTATTGCGGTAGCCGAGGCGCAACAAACCTTGGCTGTTTTCGTCGAGCGGACGCTCATAGAACGCGTCGGCCAGTGCCCGCTGCCAGCGACGCTGGCCAAGGTGCGTTTGAGTGCCCACAAAGCGCAGCCCGATGGGCTCGGGGCGGCCCGGCAGCGGGCGAATCAAAGCTGTCAGCTCGGCGCCGAACGTAGGGCCAAGGTCTTGGCGTTGGTTGCGGGCGTCATGGGTAAGGCCGCCAAGCAGCGCCACCCGTACGGAGGAGAGCGAATCGCGGCTGGAGCGCGGCCGCAGCCGGTGTTGCCAGCCCAGCCGCCCGAGCCACACCACCGTTCGGATGCTGTTGGCGTGGCTGTAATCGTATACTGCTTGCTGCCCAGTGTGCCAACCGCGCCCCAGAGCGACGGTGTGCAGCACGTCGCCACGGTAGTCTTCGCGGACGAACGGCGGGCGGCCGCGCGTATCGTACACCCACTCGGATAGCATGCGGTAGCGCAAGCTTTGTTTTGGCCCCAAATGCCAGTGACCCAGGGCCACACTTTGCTGAGTGTACGTACTCACCCCGATGCGCCGCGCGTACAGGCGCAGTCCCAGCACGGTATCGGCCGGGGCTACCGAGCTTACGATCAGCTCCGTTCCGCTTTGCGCCCGAGCCCGTTGTTGCGCTAGCGCAGCACCTGCCACGCCGACGACGGCAATCCAACGGCAAGTAAAGCGGCGCATAACAGCAGCGGAAGCGGGTGGCGATTATGCTGTAAAGTACTAAATTGAGGTGCGCCTTACAATCAACAGCCTAATTGGCTAATAACATGATTGTGTGGTGGGAGTCATGCTCGCGTATCCGTACTTTTGGAACCGCTTTCGTTGGCTGCCGCAACTTCCTGTTGCCTGGGGACGTCTTCTGCGGAAATAGTTACCGCCAGCAGCGGAAAAACCGGCCGCTTAAACGAGGGCCTTTGTTTTGCCAGCACTTGTATGAGCATACGTAAACTTGTTCTGTCGTTGGGGGTATTTGTGGGGATAAGTACCGGAGCTTGGGCCCAACACGCGGTCTGGGCTTCTAAGGTGGTAGGCGTCTCGTCCCAAAAAGCGGAAGGCAAAGAGCCTTTCTCACCAGAAAAGGTACTCGGAGAGCCCAACGCCTTGCCATTGGGGCAGATCAGCAACGAAGCCTGGATTCCGAAAAAAGAAGGGCCGAAGGAATTTATTGAGGTGAAATTTGCCAAGTCGGTGGTGGCTCGGCAGGTCACCGTCGTGGAAAATTTCAATCCGGGTTCGATAATCAAAATCGAGTTGGTAGATACCCGCGGCGAACGGCACGAGGTGTATGACAACCCAAGCCCGGGCCCACTGCCCGAGCTGTTTCGCACTCTGCAAGTGACCTTTTCGCCGGGCACATACCGCACCATCGGGGTGGTAGTGACCATGAACACCGCTAAAGTCAATGGGGTAAACCAAATCGACGCAATCGGGGTAGCCGATGTGACCGATGTGATGGTTAAGAAAGACTTCCGTGCTGCGCCCACTGAAAGCATTTCCTTTGATTCATCCATGGTCAATCTGGGACCCAACGTAAATACAAAATTTACGGAGGTGCGGCCGGTAATTGCCCCCGATGGCCGCACGCTGTTCTTTGCTCGTCAAAACAGCCCGCAGAACGTAGGTGGTGCTAAAGACGGCCAGGATGTGTGGTTTTCGACACTGCTTAACGCCAAAACCAAAACCTGGAGCCAAGCCAAGAACATCGGCTCGCCTATCAATACCACCGGGCCCAACGGCTTGGCCTCGGTATCGGCTGATGGCAGCCAGGCCCTGCTCATCAACCGCTACCTGCCCGATGGTGGCCTAGACCCGAAAGGCGCTAGCGTAACGCGTCGCCGGGCCACGGGGTGGACGCAGCCGGAAAGCCTGAATATTCAGGATTTTTACAACGATGACCCCGAGAACGTCGACTTTTTCATGACCACTTCGGGCAAGCAGTTGCTGATGGCCGTAGAACGCAAAGACGGCAAAGGTCAGCAAGACCTTTATGTGAGCTTTCGGCAAGCCGACGGCTCTTTCTCCCGCCCGCTCAATCTAGGCGGTACCATCAATACCAAAGCTGCGGAGTTTTCGCCATTCCTGGCGCCCGATGGCAAGACGCTATACTTCGCGTCGGAAGGCTTACAGGGCTACGGCAAAAGCGACATCTTCTACTCCAAGCGCCTTGACGATACCTGGACGAACTGGAGCAAGCCGCGTAACCTCGGGCCGAGCATCAACTCACCCGCTATGGACGCCTACTTCACACTCTCCGCAGCCGGCGACGAGGCTTACTTAGTGTCGGACCGCAACGGCACCGACGGCTCCCGCGACATCTTTCGTATCAGCCTGTCGCCCACCAACAAGCCTGACATGGTGGCGCTGGTACGTGGCCGCGTGCTCGATGCCGCCACGCGCAAGCCAGTAACAGCTACTGTGCGCTACGAAAACCTGATTACGGGTGAGGAAATTGGGGTTGTTGAAACCAATCCTACCGATGGCTCTTACACCATCGTACTTCCCGTGGGGGCGCACTACGGCTACCGTGCCGACGCCAAGGGCTACCTGTCGGAAGACCAGAACCTGGACGTCACCGACCGTCAGAAGTACACCGAAGAAACGCAGGACTTGTTCCTGATTCCGTTCGAAGTTGGCCAGAAGATCAAGCTGAACAATATTTTCTTTGCCCAGAGCAAATACTACCTGCGCGAGAATTCATACCCCGAACTGACGCGCCTGGTAAAGATTCTGAAGGAATACTCACAGGTAGAAATCAGGCTGGAAGGCCACACCGACAACCAAGGCGACCCAGCGCTGAACCTCAAACTCAGCAACGACCGCGTAAACGAGGTGAAAAAGTACCTCGTGCAGAAAGGAATTTCCGGCGCCCGCATTACTACCCAGGGCTACGGCGACACCAAGCCTATTGCTAGCAACGACCAGGAAGACACGCGTAAGCTGAACCGCCGTGTAGAGTTCGTGATTACGAAGAAGTAGTTTTCAACAGTAAGCAGTTAAAGCACAAAGCCCCGCCTGGTCCAGACGGGGCTTTGTGCTTTACAGATGGCAGGCAGAAAAGTGTGAGGTAAAGCTCTTCAAACCATTACCGAATTTCTCGCCTTAGCTCAGGCGCGTTTCGTCGCGGCCGGCTTTGGTACTACCGCTGCCTGAGCCGCCCGGATTGGCTATGGAGTCACGCATATCCGTATCTGCTTGGATGTTACGCATTTTGTAATAGTCCATCAGCCCCAAATTGCCGGAGCGAAAGGCCTCGGCAATGGCGCGGGGAATCTCCGCTTCGGCATCAACGACGCGGGCTTTAGCTTCCTGCGTCTTGGCGCGGTTTTCCTGCTCCATGGCCACGGCCATGGCGCGGCGCTCTTCGGCGCGGGCTTCGGCCACGCGTAGGTCTGCGGAGGCTTGGTCGGTTTGAAGCTTGGCCCCGATGTTTTCTCCGATGTCGATGTCAGCAATGTCAATAGACAAGATTTCAAACGCCGTACCTGCGTCAAGACCTTTCTGCAGCACAAGTTTGGAAATTTTATCGGGGTTTTCGAGCACCTCTTTGTGTGATCGTGACGAGCCGATGCTGGTGACGATGCCTTCGCCCACACGGGCCAGAATGGTTTCTTCGCCGGCTCCGCCCACCAATTGGGCAATGTTGGCGCGCACCGTGATGCGGGCTTTGGCAATGAGCTGAATGCCGTCCTGAGCCACGGCCGCTACGTTGGGCGTGTTAATCACCTTGGGGTTTACCGAGGTGGTTACAGCCTCAAACACGTCGCGGCCGGCCAAGTCAATAGCCGTTGCTTGATTAAAGGACAGCGGAATACCGGCCTTATCGGCCGAAATCAGGGCTTTAATAACCGTAGGTACATTACCGCCGGCTAAGTAGTGCGTTTCCAAGTCATTGGCCGTCAGGTTCATGCCGGCTTTGGTGGACGTAATCAGCGAGTTGACAATAAGAGAAGGTGGCACTTTTCGTACCCGCATCAGCACCAACTGAAACAGGCCCACGCGCACCCCTGAGAAGATGGCCGTAATCCAGAGGCTGATGGGGAAAAAGTACAGGAACACCAGCAGCACAATGGCTGCCAGCACAATGGGAACTATAGGTATATCCATGATCGAGCTATGATGTCGCTGTAATTAGCACATTTCCGAAGGAATTGTTTTGGGCAGCTCTAAGCAGCAGCCACCACGATACGGTTTTGCTCAATGCCGAGCACGCGCACGGCGGCCCCGGCCGCCACAAACTCGCCCCGGGTAGTGGCCTCGCGGCGCTCATCACCGAAGAGCACAGTACCGGCTGGCCGCAAGGCCGAAATTGTACGGCCAACCTGTCCAGGAGCAATACCCGCAGCCTGCCGCACGTCGTCTACGCGGGCTGTGTTGCGGTCGGTGAGGGCGTAGCGGTTGATGGTTTGGGGGCGTAGGCCGTACCAGACCACACCTGCCACAAGCACCACCGAGCAGGCCAGCAGTACGTGGCCGGTGGTAGAACCCAAGTCGCGGTAGCTTAGCCACACCCCCGTGGCCAGCAGAATGAAGCCCACCAGGCCCACGATAGTGGTACCAGGAATAAGTAGTACCTCGACAACCAAAAACAGAACGCCGAACAGCAACAATACAACGATGAGCAACCAGTCCATAGCAAAGAGATGAGAACCGAGGAAATATACGGATAAACCTATCGTATGGGCACTCAGCGGCTTTGCGTAGCTTCCAGCCTTCAATCCCTATGCTCCTATGCTGGCTGATGCGCTCCGACAGGTTCCGTATTTTACTAACCGCGAGGTAGAAGCCCTGGTTGCGGCTTGGAACAAGCCCATTACGCTTCGGCGTGGCGAGTACTTGGTTCAGCATGGGCAAGTAGAGCGCAATTTATACTTCGTCCGGAGCGGGCTGATGCGCATTTACTACCCTACCGAGACTGAAGAGATATGCGTGGGCTTTGCTTACGCCCCGAACGTGGTGTGCTCCTTTCCGTCTTTTGTGAACGGCACCGGCTCCGATTACTGCATTCAGGCGCTGCGCCAAAGCGAGCTGCTCGGCATCAGCAAAGCTGATTTTACCGCCTTGCTGGAGCTACTGCCGGCCATTGCGCGTTTCTGGCGAGAAGAGCTGGAAAAGGTATTAGTTGGCCGCATCGACCGGGAAATAGACCTGCTACTGGCCGAGCCGGAAAAGAGGCTGGAACGCTTGCTGCGGCGTAGCCCACATATTTTTCAGTTGGTGCCCAAGAAGTACATTGCTTCTTACCTGCGGATGACTCCTGAAACGCTCAGCCGGCTGCGCTAAATCTTGATTCTAATCAAGGAAATGGGGGTGGGGTGGAGCCGACCTTTGTCAAAAACCAACCGCTATGAAAACCAACGACTTCCTCCAACACCTGCAAGCCTCGGTTCGCCACCTGCACAGCACCGTCGAAACCGAACTGGCCACCCTTCCTGGTGAAGTACTCAACGCCAAGCCAAGCCCCGACGGTTGGAGCGCCCTGGAATGCCTTGAGCACCTAAACCGCTATAGCCGTTTCTACAACGACGCCCTGGCCAAAGCTGTACAGCGCCCGCGCCCGACCGATGGCAGCGTGGATGTGGGCTACTCCTGGCTGGGCCGCAAGTCGCTGGACATTGTGCGGCCCGGCAACGGCAAGAAAAACAAGACGGTAAAGCACATGAACCCCAGCGGTAGCCAGCTAGGCCGCGCCGTACTGGATGAGTTTCTGCAGCATCAGGCGCAACTGCTGGCGCTGCTAGCCACTGCCCACACTGCCGATTTGAATCAGAAAGCTGTGCCGGTAGAATTTTTTCGCCTGCTAAAAATGCGCACCGGCGAAGCCTTGGAATTTGTGGTGCTGCACGAGGAGCGCCACGTGCAACAAGCGGTACGCACAGCGCAGCAAGCACGGGCCTCAGCGCCGGCATTGGTGGTATAGCGTAGTGGTAACCCCGCACCCTCTTGGCTGCGTAATGCGCAGCATGATGAAACAACGCGAAGTAACCGCCTCTGACAATACCACTTGGACCTGCGTGCAAGCTTACGCCGGGATAGAAAGCAAAACGGCTGAAGAAGCTGCCGAAAGGGCGGAAAGCCCCGAAGGTACCGTCGCCGTGGTTTGTACGCCCAGCGGCGGCGCCCAAACAGTGCGCCTGGAACTGCAGAAAGATTGGCTCGATAACCTTTCTGACGAAGAGCTAACCGCCGCCATTGCCAGCGCGCAGTGAGTTTGGGCCAAAAACGCCAACGCCCCGCTACAGTAATTTGTAGCGGGGCGTTGGCGTTTGAATGGTACCTAAGCTTAGTAAGCTCGGGCGAAGTGGGCGCGGCGCGTTGAGGGCTTGCCGGTCACAATGCACACACCTTCTTCCTCCGGCTCGTTTAGGGCCAGGCAGCGGATGGTAGCTTTAGTTTCTTCCTTGATGCGCTCTTCGGTTTCGGAAGTGCCGTCGTAGTGGGCCAGCACAAAGCCACCTTTGCCGTCGAGCACTTGTTTAAACTCCTCGTAGCTCTCCACGCGGGTGGTATGCTCCTCGCGGAAGTTGAGGGCACGGTTGTAGATGTTGCGCTGAATATCGTGCAGCAGCTGATCGATGCTGCTGACGATGTCGGCCAGCGGCAGGCTCATTTTCTCCTTGGTGTCGCGGCGGGCTACTTCCACGGTGCCGTTGTCCAGGTCGCGGGCTCCGATGGCCAAGCGTACGGGCACGCCTTTTAGCTCCCATTCGGCAAACTTGAAGCCGGGGCGCTCAGTGTCGCGGTCGTCCACCTTTACCGAAATTCCTCGCTCGATCAGGCCCATCTGAATGGGACGGATACGCTCCAGCAACTCGTCGAGCTGACCAGTCTTGTAAATAGGCACGATAACTACCTGAATCGGGGCCAGCTTGGGAGGCAAGATCAAGCCTTCATCGTCGGAGTGAGCCATAACAAGGGCGCCCATCAGGCGGGTGCTTACACCCCAAGAAGTGCCCCAAACGTGCTCCAGTCCGCCTTCTTTGGTCTGGAACTTCACGTCGAAAGCCTTGGCGAAATTCTGACCCAGGAAGTGCGACGTACCAGCTTGCAGAGCCTTGCCGTCCTGCATCAAACCCTCGATGCAGTACGTCTCAACGGCGCCAGCAAACCGCTCATTCTCCGTCTTGACGCCTTTTACCACGGGCAGCGCGAGGTGTTCCTCGGCAAATTCGGCGTACACATCCAGCATCTGGCGCGTTTCAGCCAAGGCCTCCGAGTCGGTAGCGTGCGCGGTGTGGCCTTCCTGCCATAGGAACTCTGCCGTGCGCAGGAACAGGCGCGTGCGCATTTCCCAGCGTACCACGTTGGCCCACTGATTAATGAGCAGCGGCAGGTCGCGGTAGCTCTGAATCCAGCCTTTGTAGGTGCTCCAGATGATGGCTTCCGAGGTGGGGCGCACCACCAGCTCCTCTTCCAGCTTGGCGTTCGGGTCGACGCGCAGCTTGCCCGGGTTGTCGGGGTCGGTTTGCAGGCGGTAGTGCGTGACTACGGCGCACTCCTTGGCGAAGCCTTCCGCGTTTTTTTCCTCGGCTTCAAACAAACTTTTCGGGACGAACAGCGGGAAGTAAGCATTCTGGTGGCCCGTGCGCTTGAACATATCGTCAAGCGTACGCTGCATTTTTTCCCAGATTGCGTAGCCGTAGGGCTTAATGACCATACAGCCGCGTACGGCCGAGTTTTCAGCCAGCCCAGCGCGCTTTACCAACTCGTTGTACCACAGCGAATAATCCTCATTCCGCTTGGGCAACTGTTTGCTCATATTGGGGTATCTTAGAGAAAGAAAATAGTTCCCGGCTTTGGTACAAGATTTGCGTTAAAAACTCGGGCACCGTTTTGTGCCCAAAATACGTTATTAAAATGGAGCATTCCGCTTCGTTCGGTTGGGCCGGTTCCGCTAGGGCTGGCGCTTCGCCCGCTCTCCTGGTTATTGGTACTGATCCATTTTCGCGCACGCAGCCATGAAATATATTCCCACCGCTTTGTTACCCGCTTTGGCCCTGCTCACGCTGGGGGGCTGCGCGGGTACCGCCGGCCTCACCACTACGGAGCCCGACGGAGTTTACTACTCTTCTAAAGACCGCACCAGTTCTGTGGTCACGGCTTCGGCCGATACCGGCGCGCCCGACGACCCCAACGCCGTGGCCAACCCGGAATACCGCGACGGTAGCACCCGCTCCCGTGGCAGCGCATCCGACGAATACTATAGCGACGACTACGACTATGCGTATTCGGCGCGAGCCCGGCGTAGCTACCGTGGCTTGGGCATGGGCTATTACGACTACGCCTTCGTCGATCCTTTCTGGTACAGCCCTCGGATGGCCTTTTACGACCCGTTCTATGACCCCTTCTGGGGCCCAACGTGGTACGGCGGCTCGTTCGTTAACATCAACGTCGGCTGGGGCATGGGCCGCTGGGGTAATCCTTGGGGGCCCTATGGTGGCTTCGGTAACCGGCCCTGGGGCTTTGGCGGCCGTGGCTATTACAACGGTTTCTACGATGGCTATTACTCCGGCCTGTACGGCCCCGGTTGGGGCGGTGGTGGCTGGGGGGGCGGTTACGGTGGCTTCGGCAACGGCTACTGGGGTGGTTACCGCCAAGGAAACCGCAACGTGAACTACGCCCCGCGGCGTGACCGCGCCGTGGAAGTCGTGGGCGGCCGCAACACCGGCAGCGGCAGCAATGGCCGTCCGCGCGTGGATGAATCTACCGGCGGGCGCATGAGCAATACCAATTCGGCAGTCCCGGCTCGTTCGCGTGGCCGGGTGGAAGATGTCGTTGGTGGCGTGGCTCCTGCCCCGACGGGCGGTGGTCGTATGACCCGGGTAGAGGACCCTACGACTGCTGGCGAAATGGTGAAGCAATCTGGCGCTGGCCGTGGCCGGATGTATCGGATTCTCGATACCGAAGCCGCGCCGACCACGGGTGAAACCGGTGGTGTACGCCCGGCCCCAAGCGCGCAGCCTGATCAGCCGGTGGAAAGCTACGGCAACCGCCGTCGTGAGCGGGTAGGCGAAGCTCAGCCGCAGTATTCGCAGCCCCAGTACTCACAGCCACGTCGGGAGCGTACCACCGAGTACAGCGCCCCGGCTCAGACGGAACGCCCGGTGCGGCGCGAACGAAGCTACGAGTCGCCCGCACCCACTCGCTCCTACGAAGCTCCGCAGCGCTCCTATGAGCGCAGCAGCAACAGCGGCGGCAGCAACTTCGGGGGCGGTAGCAGCGGCGGCAGTAGTGGCAGCAGCGGCGGAGGCCGCCGTGGCCGCGTGGAGTAAGCACCCAGATCTTCTCTGTACCTCTCCGGAGTTCTTCTCTCAGCTATGAAACGATACACCATGGGGCTGGCCTTGCTGGGCTTGGCCAGCCCCCTTTTTGCCCAAAACGAAACGGACGCGCTGCGTTACTCTCGTTTACAATTTGGCGGCCCTGCCCGCACGCAAGCCATCGGAGGTGCCAACGTAGCCGTAGGCGCAGACCTCGGTAACCTCAGCAGCAACCCAGCCGGGCTGGGCCTGTTTCAGCGTTCAGAATTCACTATTACCCCGGGTTTAGGGTTAGGGAATGCCAATGCGCAGGCGAACAATGTAGAAGGGTCGGCCAAGCTCTCAGACTCGCGCAACAACGTGCATCTAGCCAACCTGGGCCTGGCTATTACCAACCGGCGTCCCGACAGCGACAACAGCGACTGGCGCGGCGGCACAATGGCCTTTGGCTTTACGCGCATCAACGATTTCAACGCCCGCTTCCGCTACAATAACACCCTGGCCGACAACCGGTCCCTGTTCCAGCGTTTCCGCGAGCCACGGAACACCATCGACGATATCGATAATCAGTACGCCGACAACCGCTATAACTCGCTCGATGGGTTGGCGTACGGGGCGTTTCTAACCAATATCGACGTTATCAACGGCCGCGAAACCATCGTGACGCCGAACTCACTGCGCCGCTCGGTAGTGAATCAGGAGGAAACCGTATTGACCACCGGTTCGCAGACGCAGTTTGACGTAGGCTACGGTGGCAGCTACCGCGACCAGTTGTACATCGGAGGTGCCATTGGCATTGTAGGCACACGCTTCAACTCGACCAGCGAACTGCGCGAGTCTGTAGAGCCCACAGCCAATACCTCGTTTGGTAGCCTGTTGCTGCGCGATGAAGTGGAAACCCGCGGTACCGGTTTCAACGCCCGATTGGGCGCTATCTACCGACCGGTGGACTGGCTGCGGGTGGGTGCTTCGGCGCAGTCGCCTACCATTTTTCAGTTCGATGATTCCTACCAGACCTTTTTGAGCGCGCAGTTCAAGCAGCCAATACGGGTGGACGGGCAGGATATTTCCTCTGAATCGGTCGAGACCCAGCCAGGGAACTACAGTTACCGCCTCACCACGCCGTGGCGCCTGAATGGGGGCGTAGCCGCCGTCATTGGTAAGTATGGCTTCCTGTCCGGGGATGTGGAGTTTGTGGATTACAGCAAGGCCCGCCTGCGCGGTGATGCCAGCCTGCAAAACGGTGACAACTACGCATTCGACGCTGAGAATGACCGCATCAGCGCCCTGTACAAGCAAGTAGTAAATGTGCGTCTGGGTGCCGAAGCTCGCCTGGAGGATTTCCGCTTGCGCGCCGGCTATGCCCGCTACGGCGACCCATACCGTAACAGCACTTTCGACCGCACTCAGCATTTCTTCACCGGCGGCGTAGGTTTCCGGCAGAACAGCTTCACGCTGGACCTTGCCGGGGTATACAGCTTATCGGACCGGTTCTATTCGCCTTACACCCTAGCCGATGGCTCGCAGCCCGTGGTAAACGTGAATGGCAACCGCTTCACGACCACGCTGACGCTGGGTCTGCTTTTTTAGAAAAGTCTAATTATTCAAAAGCAACGGGCGGCTTCCTAGTAAGGAAGCCGCCCGTTGCTTTTGCTAGCGGTTCTACCGATTGACTTTTACCTCAACGATAAGCTCGGCGGGTACTGTGCTGGTGATGTCGCGCACAAGCAACAGGCCATTGTTTTCATTGGCGGTGCGAAAGGCGAAAACCTGGTTCCGCCGAATGGGCTGGCTGGTGGTGAGTGTGCCCGCATCGGTTACGGCTGTGCTGATGGCTACGTCGCTGTTGATTTGGGCGAAAGCCGTAGGTGTGAGCGTGGTCAGAGCCAGGCGTGTGTCGCGGCGCGTGGTCCAGCTGCCTATTTTCAAATTAGGGGCATTCTGCGCCGCCGGCGCGCTGGGCGCCGCCAACGTAGTTACGCCACCCGCTTGCAGGTAAACCAAGTCAACCAGTTGCTGATAAGCCGGGTCGTCGGTGGCGTGGGCCGGGAGCGTGAGGCCGCGAGTAGTTACCAGCGCGGCGCGCGCGGTACGGCGCACGGGCGGTTGGAGGCGTACGGTGTAGCTGCGCCAGGTGCGGATGGAATCGGCCTGGCGGGTAGTGAGGACGTAGCTACGTCGGGCAACCTGACCGGCATTGTCTTCTACTGCATAGGTCCAGATGTCGCGGCTGGAGAGGGCACTGGTTTGGAAGCGGTTCGTAAATAGAAAGCTGCCTCGGCCGCTAAGCAGTGTGTCCAGATAGACCCGTGTGACTCGAGTATTTTCATCACCGCCTTCAAAGTCGGGCTGGTCTGGGTTGTTGTAGAAGCCGGACTGCAGCGTGATAGTAAACCGCTTCAGCGGTACGTTCAGGGTGTCACGCCCCTCCATATAAACGCGAGTAGTCAGGGTGTCGCCGTTGTTTACCACGCGGCTGCCGGTTAGCAACTGCGCATCGGAGACGAACGCCAAGTAAGGGCCGGGCGAGGGATCGGAGCCGCAGGCGGCGAGCAGCGAAACCGGGGCGAGCAAATAAAGAAGACGGGACAGGCGCATAGCGAAAGGCAAAGGTCGGGAAACGCAATCAATCACGGTGCGGAGCTGCAACCTACGAGCCGTTTTGACCGACGTTGGCGCGGCCGTGGTGGGCCGCCATTGTGTACCTTTAACGCCGCCACTGAGTTTTCTTGCATGATCCACCCGTTTAAGACTTTGGGCCTGGCCACGGCATTGCTGTTGAGCGCCGCGCCGGCCACTGTGTTGCTGTCCGTTGCGCCCGCCGTGGCGCAGCAGCGCCAAGCCATTACCCTTGAAGACATCTGGGCCAAAGGCACCTTCGCCCCGAAGCAGGTGCAGGGCTTCAACTGGATGCTTGACGGCCGTTACTACTCCTCGCTAGACAAAGGCGAAGTAGTGCAGCACGACGTGACCACCGGCCAGGCGGTGCAAACGCTGGTTTCGGCTCAGCAGCTGCGCCCTGCCGGCGGAGCGCAGGCCATCAACGTCGATGGGTACGAGTTCAACGCCGACGAGCAGAAGATGCTGTTTACGGCCGATACCGAGCCCATCTACCGCCGCTCTACCCGCGCCAACTACTTCGTGTACGACCGCGCTGCTCAGAAGCTGACTCCGCTTTCGGCGGGCGGCAAGCAGAGCTACGCCACCTTCTCGCCCGATGGCCGCCGCGTAGCTTTCATGCGCGACAACAACCTGTTCGTCGTGGATCTGCAGACCATGCAGGAAACGGCCGTGACCACCGATGGGCAGGTGAATAAGCTCATTCACGGCGGCGGCGACTGGGTGTACGAGGAAGAATTCGAGGTGTCGAAAGCCTTCAGTTGGTCGCCTGATTCGAAACAGCTGGCTTTTATCAGCTTCGATGAAAGCCGCGTGCCTGAGTACAACATGCAGGAGTGGGGCCCGCTTTACCCCAAGGACTACCGCTACAAGTACCCCAAGGCCGGCGAGCCAAACTCGGTGGTAATGGTATCGGTGTACGACGTAGCCGGCGCCCGCACCACCAAAATGGATATCGGTAGCGAGGCCAACCAGTACATTCCGCGCATTCAGTGGACCGAAACCCCCGGCCTGCTAAGCATGCAGCGCATGAACCGCCTGCAGAACAAGCTCGAAATCCTGCATGGCGACGCTGCTACCGGCAAGACCTCGGTAATCTGGACCGATACCGACAAGGCTTACGTGGAAGTCACCGACGACCTGCGCTACCTCGACAATGGCAAGCAGTTCATCATCAGCTCGGAGCGTGACGGATTCCGCCACCTTTACCTCTTTGACATGAAGGGCAAGCTGGTGCGGCAGCTCACCAAAGGCTCCTGGGACGTAACGGAGTTCGTGGGCCTAGATGAGGCCAGTGGCACGGCTTACTACGTATCGGCCGAGGCTTCGCCCATGCAGCGCCACTTGTACCGCGTGGGGCTGAACGGCAAAAGTAAGACGCGCCTCGGCGACGCCGGCAACGGTTGGGACAACGTGAACATGAGCCCGGACTTCCGCTATTACCTCAACTACCACACCGCCGCCAACGAGCCGGTGACCGTGAGCTTGCGCACGGCTAAGGATGGTAAAGTGGTGAAGGTGCTGGAGGACAACGCCGCCCTGAAGCAGCGCCTGCAGGATTATGGCTTCACCCAGCAGGAGTTCTTCAACTTCAAGACCTCGGAAGGCGTAACGCTGAACGGCTGGACCATCAAACCCGCCAACTTCGACCCGAACAAGAAGTACCCGGTGCTGCTGTTCACTTACGGCGGCCCTGGCTCCCAAACCGTGAAAGATGAGTGGGGCGGCTCCAATTTCCTGTGGTTTGAGTACTTAGCGCAGCAAGGTTACATCGTGGCGTCGGTGGACAACCGCGGTACCGGAGCCCATGGCGCGCAGTTCAAGAAGGTGACCTACGGTCAGCTTGGTAAGTACGAAACCATTGACCTGGGCGAGGCTGCCAAGTACTTTGGTGCCCAGCCCTGGGCCGACAAAGGCCGCATCGGCGTGTTCGGCTGGAGCTTCGGCGGCTACATGGCCGCACTGGCCATGACCAAGAACGCCGACCTGTTCAAGGCCGGCATTTCGGTGGCGCCCGTTACTACTTGGCGCTACTACGACACCATTTACACGGAACGCTTCCTCAAGACGCCGCAGGAAAACCCTTCCGGATACGATGACAACTCGCCCGTACAGTTTGCCAATCAGCTAAAAGGCAAGTACCTGCTGGTGCACGGCACCGGCGACGACAACGTGCATTTTCAGAACTCCGTGGCTTGGACCGATGCGCTGATCAAGGCCAATAAGGACTTTCAGCAGCTGTATTACCCCAATCGCAACCACGGCATTTACGGCGGCAATACCCGTCTGCACCTGTTTCGGCAAATGACTAACTTCTTGCAGCAGAACCTGTAAGTATGAGCTAATCAGAAAAAAAAGCCCGTCTTTTGGTTTGAGCCGAGGCCACTTTGCTTAGTGCGTAGTGGCTGTCGGCTGGACCGGAAGACGGGTTTTTTATATCGTTTTGGCAAGAAAGAAGCCCATTGGACGTTCCTGGAAGGCACTTCTACGTAGAAACCTGTCATGCGAATGCGAGGACTAACAAGCGTGCTGGTAAGTGGAATCTTGGGAGCAGTAGCCATGAGCGGTTGCCAACGGGAGCAAACTGCCCGGGTGGAAACTGCCAATCCGCAACGGGCGGTGGCCCCCGTAGAAGCGCCACCGGACACCTTTGCCCAGCCCGCAGCCGCGCCGCGCAACACCTGGCACCGCCTTACCCGGCGTACCAATCTGCGGGCGCCCCTAGTGCGCTACACCGCGGTGCGTCGCCCCGCAGTGCTGGATACCGCCGCGCCGCCCCCCAGCGAAGCGCGTTTGCTGGATCTGACGCTTAAAGCGAGTGAATTTTTCCGCATCGACCCCAGTAAGCCCGCTGAGTTGCAAGGCCGCGAAGGCACACTAGTCCGTCTGGGGGCAAACGCGCTGGTGGATGACCGGCATAAACCAGTGACCGGCACCGTGTGGGTGGAGCTGAAAGAGTGCTATTCACTTACCGACTTGCTGCTCTCCAACTGCGTGAGCATGAACGCCAACGGCGAGCCGCTCCAAACCAGCGGCATGCTGCTGGTGCGCGCCACCACGGCCCGCGGGCAGAAGCTGAAGCTGGCCTCGGGTAGCTCGTTGGAGTTGGTAGTGCCCGCCGAGCAACGGCACCCCAGCCTGCAGCTCTACCATAGTGTCGGCCGGGTGCCCCGTCGCTGGGTAGCCGTGCCACCTCCCACACCTGCCGACGAGCAAGTGTATGCTTCGGCCAGCCCCATGCCCAGCTACGGCGGCCAAGCGGATGATCTGTCGCGGTTGGTGCGCTACCCGCAAGCGGCCAGCGACAAACGCACCGAAGGCTTGGTTTTTACGTCGTTCGTGGTGGATGAAGCCGGGCGCGTGCTGGCGCCCAAGGTGCTGCGTGGCCTCGGCGACGGCTGCGACGAAGAAGCCTTGCGCGTACTGCGGCAGAGCTCGGGCCGCTGGCTACCCGGCCAGCGCGATGGGCAGCCAGTGAAAGTGAAAATGACCGTTCCCATTCGGTTTTCGCTGCGCGACGCTTCCGTAGCCAGCGCCGAAAGCACGGCCGTAGCCGTAACCGACGTGCCGCAGTCTGAGCCTGCGGAAACTATGCCACCTGCCGAGCCCGGCTCGGTATTTCGGAGCAACGAACTTGGCTGGCTGACTTACTTGCGGCCTTGGCGTCCCGCCTCCCAAACCTCTACGCTCACGGTGCCCGCCGAAGTAGACGACCACACGGTTATGCGGCTGGTTTTTCCTGATTCGCCCGTAATTCTGGAAGGTCAGCCCCAAGCCGATGGCTACACGTTCAGCCACGTACCGGCGCACCAGCGCGCCGTGCTGTTGGGCCTGCGCTACTTCAATGGTAGCCCCTACGTAGCCATGCGCGAGATGACGCCAGGTAACGTTGCAGCCGGCCCGTTGGAGTTTAAAGAAACGACCTTGGCTGAGATTGAGCAATTGCTGGATCGGCTTAATTAGAACCGTAGAGCTGAACGTTAGTAATGCCCAAGGCCCTCTCGCAAACCTTGCAGGAGGGCCTTGGGCATTATAAAAATGGCTTTGGGGAAAATACAGCTTTGCAATGGCCTGAGCCTGTTAGGCTAGCCGAGTTTCACGCATACGTTTTGCTGCTCAGTGAAAAAACGCAGCGCTTCCAGCCCACCTTCACGGCCGACACCAGAGTTTTTCATTCCGCCAAAGGGCGTGCGCAGGTCACGCAACAACCAAGTATTCACCCACACCACGCCGGCTTGTAGCTGCTGTGCCACCCGGTGGGCGCGTTGTAGGTCGCGCGTCCAGACGGTAGCGGCCAGACCATACTCCGTGCCGTTAGCCCAGTTGATTACATCTTCTTCGGTGTCAAATGGCGTAAGCGTAACCACTGGGCCGAAAATCTCCTCGGTGTTGACGCGGGAGGTTGGCGTGAGGCCTTCGAATACCGTGGGCTGCAGAAAGTAGCCGCCGGCACAGCGGCCGGGTAGTTCCACGCGCTGCCCACCAGCCAGCAGCTGGCCGCCTTCTTCGCGGGCCAGATCGATGTAGGACATTACCTTCTGCAGATGCGGCTCGCTTACGAGGGCACCTTGGCGGCTGTCATCCGTAAGTGGGTCGCCTACGGTAAGACCAGCCACGCGCTCCAGAAAGGCGGCCTTGAACCGTTCGTACAGCGGCCGCTCGATGAAAATTCGGGAACCGCAGAGGCAAATCTGGCCCTGGTTGGCAAAGCTCGACTGCACGCTGGTGCTGACAGCCGCTTCAAAGTCGCAATCGGCAAAGATGACGTTGGGGTTCTTGCCGCCCAGTTCCAGCGAGAGTTTCTTGAACATTGGCGCCGCTGTGCGGGCAATATGCTCGCCGGTTTTGGTGCCGCCCGTAAAGCTGATGGCCTTCACTGCCGGATGCTCCACAATGGCCTGGCCCACGCCCGGCCCGGTGCCGTGCACAATATTGAGCACGCCCGCCGGCAGGCCCGCTTCCTGGCACAGTTCGCTCAGGAGGTAGGCCGTCATCGGCGTCACTTCCGAAGGTTTGGCCACCACACAGTTGCCGGCAGCCAGTGCTGGGGCAATTTTCCAGGTAAACAGATACAGTGGCAAGTTCCAGGGCGAAATGCAGCCTACTACGCCCAGCGGGTGGCGTACTGTGTAGTTCAGCGCTACACCTTCCTGAAAGTGCGTTTCAGAAGCAAAGTGCTGGGCCGCGGTTCCGAAGAAAGCAAAGTTGCTGGCTGCCCGCGGGATGTCCACTGTCCGAGCTAGCTTCAAAGGCTTGCCATTGTCGATGCTCTCCGCCCGCGCCAAGCGTTCTAGATCCCGTTCGATCAGCTCGCTGATGCGCACCAACAGTCGGCCGCGCTGCTCCGCCGGCATCGCGCGCCAAGCTGGGAAAGCTGCTTGGGCTGCAGCTACGGCCTGCTGCACATCTTGGGCATCGGAATCCGGAATCAGGCTATACACCTGCCCCGTAGCGGGTTCTATATTGTCGAGGTAGCGACCAGCAGCCGGAGCCAGCAGTTGCCCGCCGATGTAGTTTTGTAGATGCAGCATAACACGCAAGCGAAAAAACTCAGAAGCGTAAAGCTACAAGCTTCGGCAGGTTCGTGTACGTGCTAAATCTAGCCTGACAGCGCTACTGAGGAGGCAGAGTTAATCGTCGGTTTTCAACGTCATGTCGGCTTGGCGCTGGCAGATTAACAAAGCTCGGGGCTGACTATCGAACCGGCTCGGCAACCGGCGTAACCGGAATATTAGTGTCGGAAATAATGTAGAGGGGGCGCTGGCGCACGTTGTTGTTCAGTCGTGACAGATATTCCCCGATTACTCCCACAGCAATCAGCTGCACGCCGCCCAGAAACAGGATACTGACCATCAGGGAAGGCCAGCCGGGCTCGTATTCGTGAATGACAAAGCGGGCGTACAGGGTGTAGAGCAACACCAAGAAAGCAATACCGGAAACCGTAAAGCCCATAACAGTAGCGGCCTTGAGCGGTACATCGGAAAAGGCCGTAATTCCGTCCAGCGCCAGCCGGAACATTTTCCGGTAAGTGTAGCCGGTTTCGCCGCCGGCCCGCTGCGCGCGGTCGTACTCGACGTAGGTCTGGCGGTAGCCGATCCAGGAAATCTGTCCCCGCAGAAACTTGTTCTGTTCAGGCATCAGCTTAAGCGCTTCCACCACCTTGCGCGACACAATGCGGAAGTCGCCCGTATCCACCGGGATGGATACGTTGGTAATGTTGGCCAGAATGCGGTAGAACATCTTGGCTGTGAACAGCTTCATGGCGCTTTCGCCTTCGCGGCGGCGGCGCTTGGCGTACACCACCTCGTAACCCTCTCGCATCTTCTGGTGCAGCTCCGGAATCAGTTCCGGCGGGTCCTGCAGGTCAGCATCGATGATAACCACGGCTTCTCCCTGCGACAAGTCCAGCCCGGCCGTTACGGCAATCTGGTGGCCAAAATTGCGGCTGAAATTGATGTAGCGCACATCTGTATGCCGCGCCGCCAGGTCGCGGATCAGGTCCAGCGACCGGTCGCGCGAGCCATCATTAATAAAAATGTACTCGCACTGCAGGCCCATTGGGTCAATGACCCCGCGCAGGCGCTGATAGAGCGTCGGAATGTTGGCTTCCTCGTTGTAAATGGGAATGACGACGGAGAGGTGCACAGCGGGCGGGAAAGCGGGCGAAACTGGCCGCAAAGGTCAATAAATAAAGATATTAGGGGCGGTCCTGCGAAGGCTTGTGTGCTACCGCAAACACGCTTACTCCCACGGGGAAGTTGAGGTGGCGTAGTATTGCATTCTCGATGCGTAACAAGCCCAGCAAGGTTGCATTCAGCGGCTTGGGCAGAGCCAGCAGGTCGCCGCTGGTATCGTCCGCTTTGTGCTTACCGCTACCTGGCTGCAGCAGGCGCTGCAAGCCGCGCACCACTAACGTGGGTGCAAACAAGGCGCCATTCCAATAAGAGCTGCGACTGACGCTGAGCGCCGAGGTCCGCAGCGCCGCCCGCAGCGAATCCTGAGTGTAGCGGCGGAAATGGTGATTTACCACATCGTGCTGGCTCCAGAGCATGGGAAATGCCGGTACAAACACCAGCAGGCGGCCGCCGGGGCGCAGCACGCGGCGCCACTCGCGCAACGCTAAGGCCTCGTCTTCAATATGCTCCAGCACATCGGAGGCAATAACCAAGTCGAAGCTTTCGTCAGCAAATTCCAGCTTGGTGCCGTCCATCACCGAAGTATTGGGCAGACCGCGCTGATGCGCCAGCTCAATCGCGCGGGAGCTGATATCAATGCCGGTAACATCGGTGAAGCCCGTAGCTTGCAGGCGCAGCATCAGGGGGCCACCCGAACAGCCGATTTCCAGGATGGAAGCGTTCGGCGCTAAACCTAATTCCTGAATTAGCGAAAAAACGAAGTCACGGCGTCCCTGAAACCACCAGTGTTGCTCTTCGAGGAGGTGGTATTGGGCTTCGTACTGAATATCCATGTATTTATTTACGGAAGGCTACGCCAAAAGCCTGTTTGCAATCAAATGCGGACTTAAGTGAGCAGACCCTGCTGAAAGGAGGACTGATTTGTAACGTTTTGCAAAACTAGTGAGAAACAGCCCTCCCTAACCGATAGCCATTCAATACCAGCTTGTTGTTCGTGTCAAGCCAATATACATCAGTATCTAATGGGCGAATCAATAGGTCGTCAACTAATAAGTCACGGTTATCATAAAGAACCTCAAGCCTAGTTACGCCTGCGCGTACACGGATGGGAACGGCTACGCGGACCCACACCCCGTCTATTTCGGTGCTTCGATGAGCATCAGTGTATTGATGATCTACCATCGCGGATCCTACATACTGCTTTACCTGCATGTTTCCATAACTATGGTCCATCATGCCATGCATCCATACGCTTATTTCATACTGACCAGTATCAGCAGGAGCCGGAATAGGTCCGTCATACAAAACCGAAAATTTTTCCGCCGGCTCATAAAAAGCACCAGGTGCCAAGCGTCCACGTTGGTCAGTGTATTGAGCAAACGGTTGATACAATACACCTTTAAGGGTAGTAGCCCGAAGTCCACCTGGTCGTGTATGCAGTGAGTTCCAGAGCGAGGCAGCGCGTGCTTGTTCAGTGGCTAGCGTCGTGGCTGCTAGAGCTTGCAGGGGCAATTCATAAAGGTTGACCTCCGGCGTAGACACAAGAAGCTTGGCTAACGATACTATTCGTTGCTCAGCAGGCGACAGGACATCAGGCGTAACAAGCAATAAAATTGGTTTCTGCGACGGAAATTGCTGAAGCAGAGGTTTTGCGATTAAAGGACTGCTAAGTAGCTGAACGTGTTGTAATACTTGGCTTACCGAAGGGCGAGAAACGTAGCTAGATAATTGGGGTAAGCCAGTGGCTAGCGACAATTTGTGCGTTTGAGCAATTGAAGCACCTGAGCCTGGCAAGGCTATTTTGTCGCTGCCGTTATTGAAATAGGGCAGAGGCAATATTGCTTGGAAGTCAGAAGGCTGTCTATTGGCCCACGTTAGCTTATCAACTAGCTGATGAGGTGGGCGAAAGAATGCCCTGGCCCCAGCACCAGTGGAAGCCAGCTTAGCCCGGGTAGATATATTGGCCCAAGCCTCGCCAGCCCATACCAAAAGCAATATGTACAGCCATGGTACGGCGGCCACGCTTACTCGGTGCTGACGCTGGTAGCGCCACAGTTGATATAAATAATAAGCAGTATATGTTGCAAAAACATAATAGAAAGGCCAAGCAAACCGGCCTAAAGCTCGGAACTGTTTGAGAGGCCCTATATAGTCAATAAGAAAAGCCAATTTTGGGAATATGAATGGAACTCCAGCCGCAAATAACACTAGCAGCCCCGATGCCCATAAACTGATACGCAATTCCTCTGGAGTAAAGCGTCGTAATGATAGGGGCTGAGAATGGCGCAAGAATAAATGCCGCACCATGCGTAACAAAGTAGCCAGCAGAATCCCAGTGCCCACAATCCCTACGTAGGACATTGCCTCATAACTGACTTCTTCTGTCCGGAAAAAGTAAGTCCAAACGCTACGCATGGGTTCAAGCGCCGGCGTAAAGATACCTTCCGGTGTAGTCATGTATACCAAAAAACCATAAGGGTTGGGCGGACGGTCCATGGTTGGGTCCGTCATCATAAGCCAACCCCGAAACAGCACCAACGGCAATAAAGCGGCGGCTATCATGTATCCCAGCTCCGCCCAAGACTTACGATGTTTCTGAACCGCAAGCACCAGCACGTGTGCCAGGAGCAGAAAACTGCCGCAAGCCAAGAAGTAAGCCATGACGAAGCCCATCAGCAAACTGCTGATAGCAAATGTCACATACCACCTCCACTGGCGGGGTGCTTCCATGATGCGCAGAATGCAGTACCATAGCCAAGGAACAAAGCAGGGGTAGCTGAGCGACATATGGTCGCCTAAACGCTGTATCTGAGGCGACAGGAAGCCGACTAATAAGGCAAGTACTACAGATGGCCATACTGCTACTCCTAAACGCCGCAGGATAGCATATATAATCATTGGGGTAACTAGCACCGCCAGTAACGCCAAGAGGTTAGTAATACCAACGGTGTGTACGGCTGCTGGTATGCCCAACTTCTGCAGCAATCCTATACCCCAAGCTATCAGTGGCTGCAGGTTTGGGTAAGTAAAGTTTTCCCCGAAGGGATAATTCATGCCCGAAAAGTGACTGCCACTATCGTAAAAGGCATAATAGGCAGTAGCATAATAGCTTTGCAGACCATCCCCAGCAGGCTGAAAAAAGTACTCGTCAGGGTGCGCCAGAACAAAAGAAAACAGCCGGGCAATGATTATGCTTGCTATTAAGCCAACGGCAAGCAGCCCTGCACGGTGCTTGGTGCGTCGAGACGAATTCATCAAGTTGTTAACACAGTGTACTGAACCACACGCCCATCCTTGCAGGAGAATGTGTATCTGCCAAAACTACGCGTTTTGACTAAGAGTATTGCCGAAGCACGCTTTAATGGCCTCAGAGTTTATATTTGACCATTTGAATGCCTAAACAGGCTAGGTAGATAACTGCCGTAATGGTATTGGAAATAGAATTTCCAATAGCTCGCTGTTATTAATAAAGCATAGCATCCAGATGTTCGTACCAGTAGAATTAGCACGCCGCATATCCTTATACCTTAGCCAAAACCGCATGAGCAGATACATTTGCGGTTTCGCTTTATTACTACTATCGGGGGCTTGTTCTGACAAACCAACTGAGTTGAAGCAGCAGGTCGTCATGCAAAATGACTTTGAATCTTTACGCGGTTGGGGCGTTGAATCACCCTCTCTGACAACGGAACAAGCGCATTCTGGGAAGTACTCAGTTAAGACTGACGGCAACATCGAATACAGCCTGACATATATGAGTCGGCTCGAAGACGTATTTCCGCAGAAACCTAAAAAAATACGTTTATCTGCATGGGCATATACACCTAATGCGCAGACAACCTCTGTGCTGACAATGCAAATTCTTCGGTCACCACAAGATCAAACTCTTATTCACAGTGATGGGGTTGTACTTGGCGAGGCTAGTGGTAAGGCCCAGCAGTGGGTAAAAATAAGCAAGGTGCTCGAACTCCCTGATAGTATTGCTCCAACCAATCAGGTACGTGTGTTTTTGTGGCGCGGCAGCACTTACGAGCCCGTTTACGTCGATGACCTAACGTTAGAAGTTGATTATCCCCCCAATCCGTAACGCACGATGCACCACAAAGCCCGGAACCCATCGCGCCAGCCTATTTTCTTGCCTTCGGCATAGGTGCGACCGTAATAGCTGATGCCCACTTCGTAGATGCGCACGCCCGGCACCCGCGCTACTTTGGCGGTTACCTCCGGCTCGAAGCCAAAGCGCTTCTCCTTGAGGGTAAGGCTTTGGATAATGTCGCGGCGAAACAACTTGTAGCACGTTTCCATGTCCGTCAGGTTCAGGTCAGTGAAGGCGTTGGACAGGAAGGTGAGGATCTGATTGCCGATACTGTGCCAGAAGAACAGCACCCGGTGCGGGTTGCCACCGATAAAGCGGGAGCCGTATACCACGTCGGCAAAGCCTTTCAGTACGGGCTTGAGTAGCAGGTTATACTCTTCCGGATCGTACTCCAGGTCGGCATCCTGTACGATAAGGTAGTCGCCGGTAGCCTCACGGATGCCGGTGTGCAGTGCTGCACCCTTGCCCTGATTCACTGAGTGCCGAAATAAACGCAGGGGCAGTTGCGGAAAGCGTGCGGCATAGTCCCGGATGGCTTCGCCGGAACCGTCCGAGGAGCAGTCATCCACCAAGATGATTTCTTTCCGAATGCCGTTGGTCAGCTCCAGGTTGCGCAGGCGGTCCAACACGGCTGAAATGGTGCGGGCCTCGTTGTAGACCGGAATAACGACGGAGAGCGTGTCGAACTTAACCAAAGAGCAAGCAACGGCTGGGTGAGAGGCTTCGCCCAAGCGAAACCCGCGGCTAATTTCGGTCTTCTTTCAGAAACTGCTGCTATAAGCTGCCGGTACGGCCGCCGTCCACCGGCACGTTGATGCCATTGATGTAACCCGCCAACGGCGAGGCCAAAAACGCTACTGCTGCCGCCACTTCTTCGGCCTCGCCAAAACGACCGGCCGGAATCAGGCGCAGCATGTTGGCTTCCAGTTCCTCTACCGGCTGACCGGTGTTTTGGCTGCGGGCCTGAATCAGGCTGTGATGCCGCTGCGTGAGTGTGGCCCCCGGCAGTACGTTGTTGACGGTGATGCCGTGGCTGCCTAGTTCATTGGCCAAGGTTTTGGCCCAGCTAGCCACCGCCCCGCGAATCGTGTTCGACACTCCCAGGTTGGGTAGCGGCTGCTTTACCGAAGTGCTGATGATGTTGATGATGCGGCCGTAGCCTGCTGCCTTCATGCTTGGTACCAGCGCCTGTGCTAGCAAATGATTGCAGATCAAGTGCTGCTCGAAAGCAGCCCGCAGCGCATCGATGGGGGCTTCCAGCAGGGGGCCGCCTGCCGGGCCGCCGGTGTTGTTTACCAAAATGTGAGTAGTCTCATGCCGCGCTACGTGGCCGCCAATCTGGGCTGCCAACTCGATGGGCTTACTGAAATCAGCTACTATATAATCGTGATGCTGGCCGGCAGGGGCAGGAAGGGCCGTGGCTACTGCCCGCAAGCGGGCCTCGTCGCGTGCTATAAGCGTGACGCTGGCCCCGCGGGCAGCTAGGGCCTCGGCTACGGCCCGGCCGATACCTTGGGTGCTGCCGCATACCACGGCACGGCGGTCCTGAAGTTGGTCTGAAAGCATGCGCCGAAAGTAGGCAAAAATGCTTCTGACTGGCACTGTGTGGGCACTTTTGCGTAAGTTGGGCGGAGGGAAAGGTAAAATTGTGAAATGGCAAATGGGTAAGTTGATCGACCCGACAACGGGCCGCGTTTTACCACTTTAAGCTGCAGGATTCGCAATTACACCTCTTCGCCACCTGACCACTTCTCCAACTCACCACCCCACCACATGGCCCTGGCACGTCCTTTTAATTTACAGCAGTGGATCGACGAACACCGGCACTTGCTCAAGCCGCCCGTCGGCAATCAGCAGGTGTTCAAAGGCAACGACGACTTCATTGTGATGGTCGTCGGTGGCCCCAATGCCCGTAAGGACTACCACGTCGACGATAGCGAAGAATTCTTCTTTCAGCTTGAAGGCGACATGACGCTTAAAATCATCGAAGACGGTCAGCCTGTGGACGTTCCCATTCGGGCCGGGGAAATATTCCTTCTGCCCGCCGGGGTGCCGCATTCGCCTCAGCGCCCCGCCAATACCGTAGGCCTGGTGGTGGAGCGCTACCGCAAGCCCGGTGAGCTGGATGGGTTTCAGTGGTACTGCGAAAACTGCGGCACCAAGTTGTATGAAGAGTTTGCGGAAGTAACCGATATCGTGAAGCAACTGCCCGTGATTATGGGCAACTTCTGGCAAAACGAGGAGCGCCGTACCTGCAAGAGCTGTGGCACTGTGATGCAGCCCCCGGCGCCCGTTGCCCAGCCGGCCCAACAATAACCCGCGGCGCTGCTACCCACCCGACCGCTTTTTCGCCGCAATGTCCTCTGCCCACCCACCCCTTACGCTTTCTTCGCCGCCCCCTCTGGTCAACTCGGCCGATGGGCTGCGCATCGATATCCACACCCATATCCTGCCCAAGCAGTGGCCCGACCTGCGCGAGCGGTATGGCTATGGCGGTTTCATCCGACTGGAGCACCACAAGCCGTGCTGCGCCCGCATGTTGCAGGACGACAAATTCTTCCGCGAAATTCAGGACAATTGCTGGGATCCGGCCGTGCGCCTGCGCGAGTGCCAGCACTTTGGTGTGGATGTGCAGGTGCTGAGCACGGTGCCCGTTATGTTCAGCTACTGGGCTAAGCCCCACGACGCGCTGGACCTGAGCCGCCTGCTCAACGACCATCTTGCCGGCGTGGTTGCTGACTATCCCGACCGCTTCGCCGGCCTCGGTACCATTCCCATGCAAGCTCCCGACTTGGCCATCAAGGAGCTGGAACGCTGCGTAAAGGAGCTAGGCTTGATCGGGGTGCAGATTGGTTCGCACGTCAACGACTGGAACCTTGACGCGCCGGAGCTGTTCGAGGTCTTCGCCGCAGCCGAAGAGTTGGGCGCCGCCGTATTTGTGCATCCCTGGGACATGATGGCCCAGCAGAAAATGCCCAAGTACTGGCTGCCCTGGCTAGTGGGCATGCCCGCCGAAAGTACGTTGGCGCTTTGCTCACTCATCTTTGGCGGCGTGCTGGAGCGGCTACCCAAGCTGCGCGTTGCTGTAGCCCACGGTGGGGGTACTTTTGCCGCCACCATTGGTCGCATCGAGCACGGCTTTCAGGTGCGGCCCGACCTCTGCGCCATCGACAATCCCGTTAACCCGCGCGAGTATCTCGGCCGGTTTTGGGTCGATTCCTTGGTGCACGACCCCATGATGTTGGATTACTTGGTCAAAACCCTGGGAGCCGATAAAATTGTGCTGGGTACCGACTACCCGTTTCCGCTGGGGGAACTGGAACCCGGCCAGCTTATCCGGTCCATGCCCTATCCCGACGATGTGAAAGCTCGCATGCTTGGGCAGAATGCTTTGGACTGGATGGGGGTGGGCGTCGGGCAATTTCTGCAGACGAAGGTCTGAGATAGTTGCTGCTTACCTTCGCTGCCCTCGCCGGTTATTTTTCAGTCAATGACTTACCAGAATACCCTCGAATTCGCCCGTCAACTCGATGCGCAGGACTCCTTGCGCAGCTTTCGCGACCAGTTTCATATTCCCGCCGGTCCGGCTGGTCAGCCTGCCATCTACGTCTGCGGCAATTCGTTGGGCCTGCAACCCAAATCGGCCCGCGCGGCTGTGGAAGCTGAATTCCAAAGCTGGGAAGAGCACGCGGTAGAAGGGCACTTTCATGGTACTGCGCCGTGGATGCACTACCATGAATTGCTTACCGATGCCTCGGCGCGGTTGGTAGGAGCGAAGCCTATCGAGGTAGTGGTGATGAATAACCTCACTACTAACCTGCACCTGCTGCTTATTTCGTTTTACCGCCCGCAGGGGCAGCGTTACAAGGTGCTGATGGAAGGCGGTGCCTTCCCGTCCGATCAGTACGCGCTGGAAAGTCAGGTGAAGCTGCACGGCTATGCCCCCGACGACGCTATCGTGGAGCTAACGCCTCGCCCCGGCGAGCATACCCTGCGTACCGAGGACATCGAAGCCCGAATTCAGGAGCTAGGCGATGAACTGGCGCTTATTATTCTGGGCGGCGTCAACTACTACACGGGCCAAGCCTTCGATATGGCCGCCATTACCCGGGCTGGGCACGCCGTGGGTGCCACCGTCGGCTTTGATTTAGCTCATGCCGCCGGCAACCTGCGCCTGCAACTCCACGATTGGGACGTTGACTTTGCTTGCTGGTGTTCTTACAAGTACTTAAACTCCGGCCCCGGAGGTACTTCCGGCGTGTACGTGCACGAGCGGTTTGCCAACCGTCCTGATCTACCGCGCTTAGCCGGTTGGTGGGGCCACGATCCATCGGATCGGTTTCAGATGAAAAAAGGCTTTAGGCCCATGGCTGGCGCGGCTGGCTGGCAGCTCTCCAACGCTCAGATATTCCCCATGGCCATTCACCGGGCTTCGCTGGCCATCTTCGACGAAGCCGGAGGTATGGAAGTTTTGCGCCAGAAAAGTGAACTGCTGACCGGCTATTTGGAATATGTGCTGCAGGCGGCTGGGCTGCCCGAACAGGTCCTGGAAATTATTACGCCCCGCGACCCCGCGCACCGCGGTTGCCAACTCTCCTTGCTGGTACACCGCCAGGGCCGGACGCTGTTCGATCATCTGGCGGCGCAGGGAATTGTGGCCGATTGGCGCGAGCCAAACGTGATACGAATTGCTCCTGTGCCGCTGTATAATTCTTTTGAAGAAGTCTGGCACATCGGGCAAGCCGTAACACATTGGGCCGCGGCCTTGTAGATTACTGACTAGGTGGCGCAACTAATGACCTTGGCCGTCTGTTTTTCGTATGATTGCGGAGCGGGGCTGCTGTTGTAGCTGGCCCCTCGTCCGCTCTGTACGTACTCATGGAAGATTACGCGGCCAAAATGGCCCGCAAAACCGACGCTGAGCTGCTCCGATATCTGGCTCACCGCGCAGAATACCGCGACGATGCTGTGCTGGCAGCATTCACTGAATTGGAGCGACGCGGGCACGCAGTGCCTGATGCTGCTACGCTACGCCCCGACCTGGAAGATGCAGCCCGACGCGAAGCCGTAGTCGACGCGGCACGTGCGCCCGAGCAGGCGCCATGGGCCCGGGCCCGTCCGGCCGAAGAAGAAACCGAGGAAAACATCCAACAGGGCCCGGCCCTGTACACGCCCGGGACCATCGCCATCTTCTCCGTCCTGTTTTCATTTTTCGTCGGTGGCCTGCTGTTGCTGTTGAATTTCCTCCGCCTGCGCCGATACGGTGGGGCAGCCTTACTGCTGGCCATCGTCATTCTGGTGCTGGGTATAGAGGCCTGGCTGCCTGCCTACTTGGGGCTGCGTCCCGAGCTGGTTGCTTTCGGAACCAACGTGGTAGCGGCGCTGGTATACGTGTACATCATGTGGCCCAACTTCATCGGTTCGCAGCCCTACCGCCCACGCAGCTGGTTGGTGCCCATGCTCATTGCCTTTGCCGTGAGCTTAGTGGCCGTGGCGATGTTGCGGATGGCTGGGTTCAGCTTGCCTTCGTTTGGACAGTAGACAGGCGCGAGTATGGGGCTGACTGCGCTTGGTCTGCCGCTGGCCGATGTACGCTTTGATCCCGCTTTTCTGACGTTGCAGGAAGCCCAGACGCTGCTGGCTGGACTTACCGGTTCCATTGCATGGCGCCACGAGGCTATCCGGCTATTTGGCCGCGAAGTGATGCAGCCGCGCCTTACCGCTTGGTACGGCGACCCTGGAGCGACTTACAAGTATTCCGGCCTGCTCATGCAGCCTGCGCCCTGGACCGCGGAGCTGCAGAGCTTACGCCAGCGTCTGCAGCAAGCCACTGGCCACCGCTTCAACAGCGTGCTGCTGAACCTTTACCGCAGCGGTGCCGACAGCATGGGTTGGCACGCCGACGATGAGACTGAACTTGGCCCGGAGCCTGTTATAGCTTCCCTGAGCCTAGGTGCTACCCGGCGCTTTCGGCTGCGTCCCAAGCCCGGTACCGAGGTCTTACACGCACCGCTCACACTAGAATTGGGAAGCGGTAGCCTGCTACTGATGCAGGGCTCCACGCAGCGACATTGGCAGCACGCCGTGCCCAAAACGGCCCAGTTGGTGGGCCCACGCCTCAACTTAACCTTCCGATACGTACTGCCCGGGCCTAATCAATAAAAAAGGGCAGTACCCAAAGGTACTGCCCCATAGCCGGGAAGCGAGCGGCAACATCCGCTTGGCCGGCCGGGCCTGAGGCCCTGATTATTTCATATTGATCAGCAAAACGGGGTAAGCCAGACGGCCGATGCTTGGGCCGCTGAATACCAGAACATCGTTCTTATGCAGAAGGTTTGAGCCTGCCCCTGATCAGAAGATTGTGGTGTATGCTCAGCCCAAACGCAAACGGCCCGGAACCAGTGGACGCTAACGCCACCGACTCCGAGCCGAACAAGCAGCCTGGGATAGGCTTATTTGATGTCTACCAGCAGGCCTACGTAAGCCAGGCGGCCGATATTCGGACCACCGTAAATCTGCGTGTTGTTGCTGTTGAGCAGGTTCGAGCCGCCGAGTTGCAGCGTGCTGGCCAGCTTAGGCATAGCGTACCCTACGAAAGCATCCAAGGAGCTATAATCAGGCAAGGTGCCCACTGCGAATGGCGTTTCGTACAAGTGGCCCTGTGCCCAGCGGTAGTTCAAGGAATAGGTCAGGTTGCCGGCTGTGCCGCTGGCACCCAGGTTGTACTTGTGCTTAGGCGTGTTGAAGAACGTCTGGAAGTTGGGGTCTTTGATGGCCCCACGGTCCAGCACGTTCAGGCTGTAGTTGGCCGTCAGCGTGAGCGGCTTCATTACGTTGTAGCTCAAGCCCAGCGAACCGCCTTGGGTGCGTACTTCCTGATCAGCGTTGGTCCATACCTGCAACACGCGCAACGGTGCGGTGCGCGTGCCGTTGGGGTTGCCCAGGAAGCGCTGCGCACCGATGAAGTCGTTGTACTGGCTGCGGAAGTAGTTCACGTCTAGGTACAGCTTGCCGCCCAAGGTGCTGCGGTAGCCTACTTCGTAGGTGCTCAGGCGTTCCAGCTTCAGCGGATCTATGTTGATTTCAGCCGAGGCGCTGCTCGCCGTCGGTAGCGTCATGCCTTGAAAACCACTGCCTACGTTACCGAGCAGCAAGACCGGGCCTGCATCGAGGCGGATGTACTGATCAAGCTGCGTGGGAGAGCGGAAAGCACGGCCGTAGCTGGCGCGGAAGCTGTGCTCCTTATTGGCACCTAAGGAGTACACGGCCGATGCCCGGGGCGATACAGCCGGATCGAAGTTCTTGAACTCGTCCACGCGCACGGCCAAGGCCAGCTTCAGGCGGTCATCCAGCATCTGGTGCGAAAGCTGCGTGTAGGCGCCCATCTCGTGGTTTTGTATGCGCTGCACATCATCGGAGAACAGCTGGCCATTGGAACCGAGACGGAATTTCCGGTACGAAGCACCTAAGATGAGGTCGGTCTTCTCCCCAAACTTGAAGTTGTACTGGGCATTGCCTTCGTTCAGCAGCGAGCTGGGGTTCAGTCGCGCACCTACACCGGGCCGGGCGTCTTGAATGATGCCCGAACGAAGGTCTTGGAAGCGCTGATCCGTTGGCTTCAGTTGCGTGGCGTTAGCCGCAGCTTGGGCGTCGGCTGCGGCGGCCTCCGGAGAAGCACCGGCTACCAGGCGGGCTTGCAGCGTGCCCAAGTATATCCGGTAATAGCGCTGGGCGTACGTTTCATCCGGGTTGCCGGGGTTGTCGACGGCACCAATCTTTGAGTTTTGCAGGAAGGCCCCAAGGAAGTTCAGGTCGTACGAGTTAGCACCGAAGTCCTGCGTAGACGAGCCGCGCAGAAACCAGCGGCCGCCGTTCAGCTCGCCACGGTACTGGTTGGTGCCGAAGTCGCGCAGCCGGTAGCGGCTGGAAGCTTGGTAGCTAGCCGTGCCGCGCGCTATGCTGGCGCTTACGGTAGCCTTCAGCTTATCCGTGAGTAGGTACGAAACCGTAGGCACCACCTTAAACGATTGGGCCTTATTGTCATCAGCAATCAGCTCCTGCTCCGTAAAGCCGGGCATGAACACCGTTTTGCCGCGAAACGAATAGAAGGGGTGCGCAGCCGGCAGGTTCGAGGGGAAAGTGTAGCCTCCCACGTCACCGTAGCGGTTTACAGCATCGTAGCCCTGCGTCGAGCCCTGGTTGTTGTTGTTGGGTACCAGGCGCGAGTTGGTTGGGTCGTAGTTATTGGCCACCCAATCGTTGGCCGTCAGATACGAGCCGGCAATCTTGAAAGCAAACTTATTACCGAGCTTCTTGGCGTAGCGCAGCTGGCCATCAAAGTAGGAACGTTCGCCGCCGCGCACGCGGGCGCTCAGGCCCTCGGTCACAAACGGGTCCTTGGAGTTCAGCAGCACCACGCCGTTGAAGGCGTTGGCCCCGTACAGCGCCGAGGCCGGGCCGTGAATTACTTCGATGCTGGCAATGTCCAGTTCCGGAATGCCCGTCAGGTTGCCCGAGTTGATGTTCAGCGACGGCGACTGCGTGTCAAAGTAGTCCACCAGCTGAATCACGCGCTCCGACTTGGGCGAGTTAAAGCCCCGGGTGCTGAGGCTGCTCATCACCATGCTGGAGGAGTTCACGTCGATGCCTTTCAGCTGATTCAGGCTGGCCATCACGTCGGGTGGAGGCACACGCATGATCTGCTGTGCACCGATCTTGTCCACCGTCACCGGAGCCTGCTGCAAGGATTCCTCCACGCGGGAGGCCGCCACGATTACTTCGTTGAGCGTTACCGATTCGTTTAGCGTCACCACGACGTCGGGCGTAGGCTTGCTCAGTTCCAGCTCACGGGTCTCATAGCCCACAAATGAAATGGAAATGGTAAGCGGGCCACGGCTGAAATCGGCTGGCAAGGTAAACTGGCCGTCTCGGTTGGTGCCGGTGCCGATAAGTGTGCCTTTAATAAAAACGGTGGCACCTGGAATGGGCGCGCCGGCATCGTTACGCACGACGCCACCAATCCCCGCTTCCGATTGTGCTACAGCCGGTGTGGCGGCCAGCAAGCCCGTCAGGGCCAGCAGGCTAGGGTATAATTTCTGCATTACAATAAGTGTGTGGGTAGGAAAAAGGAGCAGACAAAGTCCAACAGCACAGGGCCTTTCCTATGTATGTACAAATTTCAACTATCTAGGCATATTATAATCTTATGATGCAAATAATCATAGCACAATTCAATCATTTCGAACTTTTGTATAAAACTTTTTGAAACAAAACGTGGTTCGCTTCAACTTTTTCGATTACCGCTCTCAAGGTTGAGTTTTTGGGCCTCCAGTGAGTAAAGCGCAGTCAGCGTCGCATACCTAAACTTCGCAAACCTTTTTCGATGCTGCTAAGCCACTAAGGGCATTGATAGCTTTGCACTATTCCATTGTGCCATGAAACGCCAGGCTCTCGGGTGATACCAACGAGGTAGGCCCTGTAAATAATGACCGGTGCTGATTGTACACGTATTGGTTTGTGCACCGAGGTAATTCAACACGAAACATAAGCAGGCAAGAGTTGAGCAAGTAGTAAAACAAAGAACGCGAGGCAATAGTAATACTACAGCTAATTCCGGCGAACTGGAGCGTAACCTCGCCCAAACTTGTTCAGGGCTAGCCGAACCGGCTCTTCAGGAAGTAGCCAGAATCCTGTACTTTCGGAACCCTTGCTCGCTTACGCATTCCCATGACCTCGACTTCTACTACTTTTCCTGCCACTGCAGCCGAACCGCTCACCGTGATGGGGGCCGGGCTGGTTGGCTCGCTCTTGTCGTTGTACCTCGCCCGTCGCGGGCATGCCGTCAACGTATTTGAGCGCCGTCCCGACCCGCGCCGCGTCGGCGCCGATGCCGGCCGGTCTATTAATTTGGCTTTGTCTGACCGCGGCTGGCGTGCCCTCGAAGGCATTGGCATTGCCGAGGCCGTGCGCGAAGTGGCCATTCCGATGTACGGCCGCGTGATGCACGATGTGCACGGCAAGCTGGTGTCGCAGCCCTATGGCCAACCGGGACAGGGCATTTACTCTGTATCGCGAGGCGGACTGAACCGCCGCTTGCTCGACCTGGCCGATGCTGACCCCAACGTAACCCTGCACTTCGGTCAGCAGTGCCTGGATGTAAACCTGCGCGGCCGCGAACTGCACTTGCGCGAAGCAGCCACCGGGCAGGAGCAACACGTAGCGTTCAGCCACCTGTTTGGTACCGATGGGGCCTTCTCGGCCGTGCGTAGCGCCTTGCAGAAAACCGACCGATTTGAATACTCGCAGTCATACCTGGAGTACGGCTATAAGGAGCTAACCATCGCCGCCACGGCCGAGGGCGGCTGGGCGCTGGAAAAACACGCGCTGCACATCTGGCCGCGCGGCCGTTACATGATGATTGCCCTGCCTAACCTAGACGGTTCGTTTACCTGCACGCTTTTTTTCCCTTTCGAAGGCGAAGAGTCCTTTGCTGCGCTGCAGACGCCCGAAGCTGTACTGGCTTTCTTTGAGCGGGTATTCCCCGACGCCGTGCCCCTGATGCCGGAGCTGGTAGAAGACTTTTTTCAGAACCCGACCTCGTCCCTGGTGACGGTGAAATGTTTCCCGTGGAAGTTCGACGACGATGTGCTGCTGCTCGGCGATGCCGCCCACGCCATAGTGCCGTTCTACGGGCAAGGCATGAACGCCGGCTTTGAGGACTGCAGCGTGCTCGACGAACTCATGGTGCAGCACGGCGCCGACTGGGCCACCATATTTGGACAGTTCCAGCACCTGCGCAAGCCCAACGCCGACGCCATCGCCGACCTGGCGGTGTACAACTTCGTGGAGATGCGCGACAAGGTCGCCGATCCGCGTTTTCTGCTGCAGAAGAAAATCGAAAGCAAAATCGCCGCGCAGTACCCCGACCAGTGGTTGCCGCTGTATTCGCAGGTGACCTTCTCGCACCGCCCCTACGCCGAAGCTTGGGCCAGCGGCCAGCGCCAGGACGCCATCATGACCCGTCTGATGGCCCACATTGAAAACGAAGCCGATTATGACCGGCCCGAGGTGCAGCAATTGGTGCAACAGGAAATGGGCGCTGTGCAAACTCAAGTACAGGCCTTGGCTTAAAGGCTACCGCCTGCCAGCGCAACTACCAGCCCCAGCCCCACGCCTGCTGCTACTTGAGCAGGCGTGTGGGCCCGCAAGGCCAGCCGTGCCCAAGCTACGGCAGCAGTCATCAGGCTGCCGCCAGCCAACCAAAGCAGCCCGGGGGCACCAATATCGTACGGCGTCATCTGCAACAGCAGCAGCATACCCACGGCGCCGCCCATGCCCACACCGTGGGCACTGATTTTCCACCCCAGCGTAATCAGTAGCGTTAGTAGCACCGCAACCGTCATAGCGCCGAGCAGCAGCGTCAGCAGCGGGGCGTAATAGGCGGGTACGTAGGCCGGCAGTGTAGAGGCAGCTCCAAAGCTTAAAGCTGTCAATAGGAGTGGTAAAGGCCGTTGGCGGCGTTCTGCCAGCTCTACAGAGTTAATGCGGCCGCTGCGGTACAGCAACCAGGTGCCCAGCCCCGGTAACCAGAAGGTAATCAGCCATACCAGTATCAGCAGTTGCCCTCTCTTTTCCATCCCGACCGGCAATAGTTGGGGTTGCAGTCCGTAGCACAGCACTGCTACCAAGTAAGTGGGTACGAGCAGCGGGTGGAATACGACCGAGAGGAGTTGGGCGAGGCGGTGGAGCACGACAGCAAAAGTAGCAGCATCTATAAGCTCTAGTCTTACCCGAAAAACCACAACGGGATGGAAGCAGTAAGCTCCCATCCCGTTGTGGTTTTTGAAAGGTTCTGTTGAGTCTTACAGCTCCTTACGCAGGCGGGCCACCGGAATGTTTAGCTGCTCGCGGTACTTGGCCACGGTGCGCCGGGCAATGTTGTAGCCACGGGTGTTGAGCATCTTTTCCAGCTTATCGTCGGACAGCGGGCGGCGCTTATCCTCGGCTTCGATGATTTCCTTCAGAATGTGCTTCACTTCCCGGCTCGACGCGTCCTCGCCCGAGTCGGTAGCAATGCCTTCGGAGAAGAAGTACTTGAGCGGGTAAATGCCGAACTCTGTCTGTACGGCCTTGGAGTTGGCCACGCGCGACACGGTGCTGATGTCCATGCCAATTTCGGTGGCAATGTCTTTCAGAATCATCGGGCGCAGCTTGCTTTCGTCGCCTTCCAGGAAGAACTCCCGCTGGTAACGCACGATAGAATCCATGGTGCGCAGCAGGGTGTTTTGGCGCTGCTTGATGGCATCGATAAACCACTTCGCAGCGTCCAGCTTCTGCTTCACAAACGTGACGGCCTCTTTGAGCTTTTTGTCCTTCTTGGCGCCCTTGTCGTAGGCCTGGAACATCTCCTGATAGTCGCGGCTCACGCGCAGGTCGGGGGCGTTGCGGGCGTTCAGGGTCAGATGCAGGTCGCCGTTGTCGTTAGTCAGGATGAAGTCGGGGATGATGTACTGCACCCGGCCACCGCCAGTGGGACCCGAGCCGCCGGGCTTGGGGTTGAGCTTTAGAATCAGGCCGATGGCGTCCTTAATTTCCTCGTCCTCGAGGTCCAGCTTTTGCTGGATGCGCTGGTAGTGCTTCTTGGTAAACTCGTCGAAGGTATCCTCCAGAATGCGTTGAGCATGCTCCACCACATCGTCGTGAGGGCGGCGGTCGAGCTGCAGCAGCAGGCACTCGCGCAGGTCGCGGGCCCCGATACCGGGCGGATCAAAAGTCTGAATCAGGCGCAGCACCTGCTCGATTTCTTCCTCTGAAGCCTCGATGTTCTGCGAAAAAGCCAGGTCATTGGCAATGGCTGCCAAGTCGCGGCGGATGTAGCCATCGGCGTCAATGGAACCGATGAGCTGCCGCCCGATGGCCTCGTGCTTTTCATCGACGTCGAGAAAGCGGAGCTGCTCGAACAGCGAATCGGTGAGCGTGCTGCTGGTGTCGGCTAAGGGCATGTCGCGCTCTTCCTCGTCGCCGCCCATGTCGCCCTGCATTTTGTAGCCGGCTATTTCGTCGTCGTTGAGGTAGTCTTCGAGATCGAGGTCGTCGCTGTCTTTCTTTTCGCTGGTGTCTTCGTCGCGGGGCAGCTCCAGTTCGGGCTCAGGCGTTTCGTCGAAATCTTCGTCGAGGATGTTCTCCTCGTTATCATACTCTTCGCCTTCGGCGGGCTCGTCGGCGCTGTCGTCCTGTTCGTCGCCAAAGTCGTCTTGGTCGTCATCGGCAAGGTCGGCCTCGTCCGCGTCGCCCTCTTCCAGCGCCGGATTGGCTTCGAGTTCCTCTTTGATGCGCATTTCAAGCTCCGCCGTAGGTATTTGGAGGAGCTTGATGAACTGTATTTGTTGAGGGGACAGCTTCTGCGAGAGAAGCTGTTTCATATCTAGTCGTTGCATACTGGTACGCGTGCGTCCACGGCCGTTGGAGGGGTGGCGGCTCCTGCCAAAGATAGCCGGTTTGTGTACTTGAGTTGCAGGGCAAAGGTTGGTACGAAACGGTGCTTGCAGCATGACTAGCTTTCAGCCCGCAGAAGGAGCAGAGGCACACGCAGAAGGCACGGCTTCCGCGCGGCCTCAGTGTAATCACGAAGCCGGAAGAATATGCCGCGCTTACGCTACTTCCCGTTATTTTTGCCGGCTCATTCTCATTGCTAAGCCAATGTCCGTCAGAAGATCAAGCGTAGAGGCGCTGCTTTCCAGCCAGGAGCTGGACCGCGAAGTGCTCGTAAAAGGCTGGGTACGTACCCGCCGCGGCAACAAATACGTGCAGTTTATCGCCGTGAACGACGGCTCCACGATCAATAATCTGCAGGTAGTAGCCGACGCTGAGAAGTTTCCGGAAGAAACGCTGAAGGACGTAGCCACCGGCGCCTGCGTAGCCGTACGTGGCACGCTGGTAGCCTCGCAGGGCAAAGGCCAGTCGGTGGAAATCCAGGCTTCGGAAATTGAGGTGATTGGCAAAGCTGACCCCGAAACCTACCCGCTGCAGAAGAAAGGTCACTCCCTTGAGTTCTTGCGCGAAATAGCCCACCTGCGCCCCCGCACCAACACCTTCGGGGCGGTGCTGCGCCTGCGTCACGCGCTGGCCTTCGCCGTGCACCAGTACTTCAACGACCGCGGCTTCTTTTACGTGCACACGCCCGTCATCACCGGGGCCGATGCCGAAGGGGCCGGCGAGATGTTCCGCGTAACCACCCTGCCTGCCCAAAACCCGCCGTTGGACGAGGCTGGGCAGGTGGATTTCAAGCAGGACTTCTTCGGCAAATCCACCAACCTCACCGTTTCGGGCCAGCTTGAAGGCGAAGTAGCCGCCATGGCCCTGGGCAAGATCTACACCTTCGGCCCGACCTTCCGCGCCGAAAATAGCAACACGGCCCGCCACCTGGCTGAGTTCTGGATGATTGAGCCAGAAATGGCGTTCTACGACCTGCAGGACAATATGGAGCTGGCCGAGGATTTCCTGAAATACCTCGTGCGCTACGCCCTGGAGAAGTGCCCCGACGATCTGCAGTTCCTCAACGATCAGTACGATAAGGAACTACTCAACCGCCTGCGCTTCGTCATCGATAATGACTTCCAGCGCCTCACTTACACCGAGGCGGTGGACATCCTGAAGTCGGCCAAGCAGAAGTTTGAATTCCCGGTGGACTGGGGCACCGACTTGCAGTCGGAGCACGAGCGGTACTTGGTGGAGAAGCACTTCAAGAAACCCGTCATCCTGACGAACTACCCCAAGGAGGTGAAGTCCTTCTACATGAAGCTGGACGAGGACGGCCGCACCGTGGCTGCTATGGACGTGCTCTTCCCCGGCATCGGCGAAATCATCGGTGGCTCGCAGCGCGAGGAGAACCTGGAGAAGCTACAGCAGCGCATGGATGAACTAGGCGTGCCCCAGGAAGAGCTGTGGTGGTACCTGGATTTGCGCCGCTTCGGCACCGCGCCGCACGCCGGCTTTGGGCTGGGCTTCGAGCGGTTGGTACTGTTCGTGACGGGTATGGCGAATATTCGGGACGTGATTCCCTTCCCGCGCTTTCCGAAAAACGCGGAGTTTTAGTCGAAGCTACGCTTGCAAAAACAACTTCAGCCCGGTGTCTACCGGGCTGAAGTTGTTTAGTGACTCCTCCTTACTTCACCCTAAGAGTATCCAGTAAAGCAAGTCTGTTAGCCAAACACCGCTGAAGGTTTTGGGGTCGGGCCAGAACATGACTTACAAAACTTTTGCCTACGAGCGTATGCCGCAGGTATAGCAGAGGTTGTTTCGCGTCGGCGGCGTCGATAACAACCTTGATGTGCTTTCTATGCTTTGCAGAGTCCGCGTAATAATAGAAGATGCTACTTAATGGGAGGCGCCGTTCAATGGCAGCGTCCAGAGTGCTTGTGTATAAAACAGGGCCATTTAGAAAGCTGAAGAAAGTAGTGTCACCAGCCTGTGGCAAGGGAGGATAAGATGCTTGGCTATATACTACTACGAGAGGACCCTCATATCCCGGCCGAATTAAGCTTACCTCGTAACTTTCTTTGGTCGCACATGATGACGTGCTTAGGCATGCGATTAAAGACCACAGTAATTTAGTATTTATGCTGGAAAACAGTGCTCAACAGTAATTCCGCAACTCCTTATCATCCACCGCCACCAGATTATCCAGCCGTACCTCAAACCCATCGGCCAAGCTCAGGTACTCCACTTTCTCGCGGATGTACAGGTCTTTAATGACGCCTTGATAAGTAACGGGCGGCGTGTCCGGCTCGGTACGGTAAGTGAGCGTGCAAGGCTGGCCCATAGTAGCGCGGGCTTCCAGCTCATCGTAAAAAGAGCAGCTGATCGGGCGGTAATCCATGACCTTGAAAAGACAGCGTAGGAGGAAAAGAAAAACGCCCGCTGACACCAGCGGGCGTTGAATAATTAACGGTTTCGGAAGGCTTAGTGTTTGCCCTTGCCTCTGCCGTTTCCATTGCCGTGGCCTTTGCCCGGGTGGCCGCCACCGTGCTTACCGTTACCTTGGCCATCCAAGACGATAACGCCGCCGGGGGCTGCGTAGCCAGCATTGCGCATCTTCTTGGCCTGACCGGGGGGCATACCGTGCGGATGGCCGTACTTGGCCTTGTGGTCATTGTACTTTACCCAAGGCGTAGCGCCCACGTAGTTCACCACCACGGGGTGAAAGTTGGCTGGGTTGTAGCCATTAAGCGAGGATACGCGCGTCCATTTGCCGCTGCGCTGTACGATGTACTGCCGGTCGCGCAGGTCGTAGTAGCCGCCGTACTCGGGCACGTAGTAGTACTGAGTTCCGGCTGGTGCCGGTGGGCCCCAGCTCGGCGGGTTGATGTTGATATTAACTTGAGCCTGGGCAGGAGCGGCGGCCACTAAGGCGAAGCCAAGCGCCAGAGCCGCAAAGATGGATTTGGGGAAAAACTTCATCGGAAGGTGAGGAAAAACGATGGAGAAAGATAGCACCGGCACAGGCAAGAACGGCGCCAACTCTACCTAGGTCTGGCCCAAAGAGCTAAGGCACTTAGGGGGTAGCCAGGGCCTGCAGGGCGTCGTCGGTAAAGTTGTGGTCGAAGTAGCGCAGGTTGTGCTCGGTAAAGAGCAGCACCACCACGTCGTGGGCGGCTAGCTGGGCTCGGCGGTCGAGAGCGTTTACGTGGTACTCCTGTTCGGCCACGTGTTGGGTCTCGGTGGCGCCAGTCCACTCCACTTCGCGGTTGTAGTACCAGAAGTGCGATTCGGGCGCGAAGAGCGAGGGAAGGTAGGGGTAGAACTCTATAAAGCTCCACACGAAACTGTCGCCCACGATGAGCAAGCGGGGCTGCCGCTGACCGGGCTTGAGTGGCTGAAAATCCAGGGTGGGGTAACCCATGGGGAAAGCCGCCGGGTCCCAGAGCAAGTTCATGGCTTTCACAATGTCGTTGTCGGTGTAGCGCGGTGTGGAACTGACTTCTAGTCCGGAAGCACGGAAGTCGCGCAGATCGAAGCGGCCACGCTGCTCCAGGTAGCGGAAAAGCGTATCGGCGGCGCGGGTGAGGCCGTAGCCGCTCCAGTGGATGCCGCCGCGCGGAAACAGCGGGTAGCGCGCCGTATCCTTCCACTGCCGGAAGAGGGCGCTGAAATCCAGGACGTTGATGCCGCTAGACTGCAGCAGCGGGGCGTAGTGGTCGTAACTGGAAGGCTGCTCAGGTTGCTGGCGGTACTTATCGGGCAGGTATTCGCTAAAGAAAGAGGCCTTGCTGGGCGCAATGACGAACACCAGCAGCTTGCCGCGGCGGGCCAGCGTATCCTGCAGGGCTTTCAGGCGCTGCACCCGTTGCTGAGCTTCGGCTTCGCCCACGGCATCGTGGCCGAGATAGGCGAGAATAGGAATTTCTTCGAAGAGCATGCCTTCCTTGCCGATAACGACGCCCTGAGCTTTGGCCTGGCCGAATACAGAGTAGGCCAGCTGATTGCGCGGCCGCACAAACCAATGCCGCAGGCCGATGCGCTCGGTCAGGTACTGTTCCAGGGCGGGCTGATAGGCGTTGGTGCGCAGGCTGTCCCAGCTTAGCTTCGGCTTCGGGGTCGGAGCTTCGTAGCCGGCCAGGGTGGAGCGCAGAATTTTGATGTTCAGCAGCGTCTGGACCGGCGGCAGGATCAGCAGCACGAAGAGCAGGCCCAGCAGCAGGCGCTTGATTTTGAGGTGAGGGGTGGGCGCCACGCTATCAGAACCGGAAGTAGATGAACGGATTGAAGGAACTGCCGATAAGGTAGCTCACGCTTAGCACCAGCAGCACGGCCGTCAGCATGGTCAGCCCGACGGCTTGAGCCGCAGAAAACGGCCGCACCGACAACACCGCCACTTGCCAGCGCTCCAAGCGCGGCAGGGCGCCGAAAAAGGAAAAGACCGTGGCAGCGACGAGCGTCAGAGCTAGCTCGGGCCCGAGCGCCGGCCACTCGGCCCAGGAGCCGGCTAGCATGCGCTGGATGTAATGGCCCGCCTCGGTCACGCTTTCGGCCCGAAACAGTACCCACCCAACCACCGTCACCAAGAAGGTGGGTACGATGCTAAAGGCTCCCAGCCGCTGCGACAGGCGCAGCAGAAACAGCCGGTCGAGCACCAGAAACAGGCCGTGGAAAGCACCCCAGGCGATAAAATTCCAGGCCGCGCCGTGCCAAAAGCCTGAGAGAATAAATACCGTCCAGAGGTTGGCGTACAGCCGGGCCTTCGAAACGCGGTTGCCGCCCAAGGGAATGTAGAGGTAGTCGCGCATCCAGCGGCCCAACGTAATGTGCCAGCGCTGCCAGAATTCGGTGATGCTGCGCGAGATGTACGGGTTGTTGAAGTTTTCGGGAAACTGAAACCCGATCATGCGGCCAATGCCGATGGCCATATCGGAATAGCCCGAGAAGTCGAAGTAAATCTGAAAGGTGTAAGCCACTGCACCCAACCAGGCCAGCGGCGCCGACAGCTCGGCCGGCGCCAAGCCGAAGATGCGGTCGGCCTCTTGACCCAGCACGTTGGCAATCAGAATCTTCTTGGCCAGGCCCACGGCAAAACGAAAGAAGCCCGCCAGCTTGTGGTCGAGGGTTTCGAAAGCGGCGCGGTCGGTGAGTTGCCCGGCTATTTCGTGGAAGCGCACGATGGGTCCGGCTATCATCTTTGGAAACAGCATGATGTAGAGCATGAAGTCGCGGAAGCGGTGCAGCGGCCGGTTCACGCCCCGGTACACATCAATGGTGTAGGTGAGTTTCTCGAAGGTGAAAAACGAAATGCCGATGGGTAGCACCACTTTTTCCCAGGTAAGCGGCGGCCCGCCGAAGTAGCTGCGCACGGCACCGGCGTTTTCGAGAAAGAAGTTGGCGTACTTAAAATAGAAGAGCATGGCCACGTTGATGACGATGCTCATAATGAGGTAAATGCGCTTCTGCCAGCCTGTGGCTTGGTCCATGAACCGGATCAGCACGAAGTTGATGACCACCGAAGCCACGAACAGCGCCAGAAAATTCAGCCCGCCCCAAGCATAGAAAAGCAGGCTGGCGCCCAGAGCTACCGGGTTTTTCAGCCGCTTGGGAACCAGGTAATACAGCAGCAAAAAGGCCGGCAGGAAGTAGAATAGAAATAGAACGCTGCTAAAAACCATGGGCGCGCGGCCGAGTTGCCGGAATCGAATCCCTAAAGCTACGGCCGAGCGGGACATTGCCGAAACGGCCGCACCTTTTGCCCCTGACCTGCGTTGTAACACACTGCCCCGGCATACGGTCGATTGGGCGACTTTACGCTTACCCGGCTTCTTGCTAATGAAACTAGCTAAGCGGCCGGCGTTTATGTACTTTTGCGGGCTTATTCGCTTGCGCTCTGATGGCTAAGAAAAAATCGACGGCCGTGGCTTCGGCTGCTGCTACTCCTACTGCCCCTGTGGCCGACCACTTCGCCCCTGCCTCCGCGGCAGCTGCCGGCGACAACGGCCACGAGGCGCTACTGGCGCCGGCTGTATCGGCCACGCACTCCTCGGCGGCCACCATTGAAGCACCGTTTATCGAGGTGTACGGGGCGCGGGAGCACAACCTCAAGAACGTTTCCATTCGGATTCCGCGCGGCAAGCTCGTGGTGTTCACCGGCATTTCGGGCTCGGGCAAGTCGTCGTTGGCGTTCGATACCATTTACGCCGAGGGGCAGCGCCGCTACATGGAGACGTTTTCGGCCTACGCCCGCTCCTTCATGGGTGGCCTGGAGCGCCCCGACGTGGACAAGATTGAGGGCCTGTCGCCGGTCATCAGCATCGAGCAGAAGACTACCTCGCGCAACCCGCGCTCCACGGTGGGCACCATCACGGAGATTTACGACTTTCTGCGCCTGTTCTACGCCCGTACGGCGGAGGCTTTCAGCTACGTGACGGGTAAGAAGATGATCCGGCAGTCCGACGACCAGATCATCAACTACATTCTTAAGCACTTCGATGGCAAAAAGCTGGTGGTGCTGGCGCCGGTGGTAAAGGGCCGCAAGGGTCATTACCGCGAGCTGTTTCAGCAGGTAGCCAAGCTGGGCTTTACGAAGGTGCGCGTGGACGGCGAGCTGCTTGACATCACGCCCAAGATGCAGGTGGACCGCTACAAAATTCACGACATCGAAATCGTAATCGACCGCCTCCTGGTGCGCGAGGACGACCGATTCCGCCTCTCCGGCTCCATGCAATCGGCCCTAACGCACGGCAAGGGCACCGCGCTGGTGCTCGACCCCGACGCGAACAAGACGCAGTTCTTTTCGCGCTTCCTCATGGACCCGGCCACCGGCATTGCTTACGACGACCCGGCGCCCAATACCTTCTCCTTCAACTCGCCTTACGGAGCCTGCCCCGTGTGCAACGGCATGGGCGAGATTCAGCAAATCACCGAGGAATCGGTGATGCCGGACCCCAAGCTGAGCATCAGCCGCGGCGGTATTGCGCCGCTGGGCGAGTACCGCGACATCTGGATTTTCCAGCAGCTGAACCTGATTCTAAAGAAGAACAAGGCTTCGCTCACCACGCCTATTGAGAAGCTGCCGCGCGACTTGGTGGAGCGCCTGCTCAATGGCATCGAAGCGGAGGAGGACGTCGACGACAAGAAGAAGGCCACCTATTCCGAGCCATTTGAGGGTATTATTCCCTTCCTGCGTCGGCAGATGGAATCCGATTCGGAGAACATCCGCGAATGGATTCAGCAGTATACCCAGGCTACGGAATGCCCGGAGTGCCAGGGCTTCCGCCTGAAGAAAGAGTCCTTGCACTTCCGCATTGCCGATAAGCACATCGGCCAGCTTTCGGTAATGGATATCGGCGAACTGAGCCGCTGGTTTGAAGGGCTGGAAGAGCGGCTCTCGGAGCGGCAGAATTTGATTGCCCGGGAGCTGCTGAAGGAAATTCGCAAGCGCATCGGCTTCTTGCTGGAAGTGGGCTTGGAGTACCTGAACCTGCACCGCTCGGTACGTACGCTGTCGGGCGGCGAGTCGCAGCGCATTCGTTTGGCTACGCAAATCGGGACGCAGCTCGTGGGTGTGCTTTACATCATGGACGAGCCTAGCATCGGTCTGCACCAGCGCGACAATGAGCGCCTGATCAATGCCCTGAAGCACCTGCGTGACCTAGGTAACTCCATCATTGTGGTGGAGCATGATAAGGACATGATTCAACACGCCGACCACGTGCTGGACATCGGTCCCGGCGCGGGCATTCACGGCGGGCACGTGGTGGCTTCCGGTACGCCCGAGGAGTTTCAGCGCAGCGGCTCGCTCACGGCGCAGTACCTCAGCGGCGAAAAGCACATCGAGCTGCGCAAGAAAAAGCGCGAGGGCGAAGGCAAGGACCTGGTGCTGAAAGGCGCCAAGGGCCACAACCTCAAGAACGTGACCTTGAAAGTGCCGCTGGGCAAGCTAGTGGCGGTGACGGGTGTATCGGGTTCGGGCAAGTCGTCGCTGATTCATGATACGCTATATCCCATCCTGAACCGTCACTTCTTCAACGCCAAGAAGGAGCCGCTGGCTTACGGCAGCATCGAAGGTTTGGAGCACATCGATAAAGTAATTGAGGTGGACCAGTCGCCCATTGGGCGCACGCCGCGCTCCAACCCGGCTACTTATACTGGTGTGTTCACCGAGATTCGCCAGCTGTATTCCAATCTGCCCGAGGCCAAAATCCGCGGCTACGGGCCCGGCCGTTTCTCCTTCAACGTGAAGGGCGGCCGTTGCGAAACCTGCGAGGGCGCCGGCATGCGTACCATCGAAATGAACTTCCTGCCCGACGTGCACGTGCAGTGCGAAACCTGCAAGGGCCGCCGTTACAACCGCGAAACGCTGGAAGTGCGCTTTAAGGGCAAGAGCATTACCGACGTGCTCGATATGACCATCGAGAAGGCCGTGGAGTTCTTCGAAAACCAGCCGCGCATCCTGCGCAAGATAAAGACGCTGAACGACGTGGGTTTGGGCTACATCACGCTCGGGCAGCAAGCCACCACGCTATCGGGCGGCGAGGCGCAGCGCGTGAAGCTGGCCACCGAGCTTAGCAAGAAGGACACTGGCAAAACCTTCTACATCCTGGACGAGCCAACTACCGGCCTGCACTTCGAGGACATTCGGCACCTGTCGGACGTGCTGCAGAAGCTGGCTGATAAAGGCAACTCGGTGCTCATTATCGAGCATAACCTGGACCTGATAAAAGTGGCCGACCACATCATCGACCTTGGCCCCGAGGGCGGCGCAGGTGGCGGTACCATCGTGGCTCAGGGCACGCCCGAGCAGGTGGCTAAGGTGAAGAAAGGACACACGGCCCGCTTCTTGGCTGAGGAATTGAAAATCAGTAAGTACGCAGAAGAGCACGTCAGCAAAGAGGAAGAAGCTGCGTAACAAACGCCACTTATTCCGAATAAAAACCGCCGCCCCACCCAATGTTAAATTTTGGGCGGGGTGGCGGTTTTTGTTGGCGTAATAGGTGCAGAAGGCTATTTTGGGCGCATTCTACCGCCCTTTTTCCACACCTATGCTCAAACTTTTACTTTTTCCTTTGCTGTTGTCCGTTGCCGTAATTACCTCCCCGCCTAAGTCAGCACTGCCCAAAGGCACGAAGTGGGAGGGCATCATCAGCAACGGCATGAAAGGCGACAAAATCAGCTTTGTGGTGTCGCCCGACGGCAAGAAGCTCTCGGAGCTGACCTTCTCGGGCTACTGGCGCTGCAGCGGCAAACTGGAGCAAACCACCGTGGGGCCCGACAGTAGCTTCAACATCGTGAATGGCAAGGTGAGCGGCGTGGTGGTAGACCCACCTAACGGCGGCAGCACTGCCTGGCGCTTTGATATGCAGGGCGAGTTTACTGGTAAAACTGCGGCTAAGGGCACCTTCCGCATGAATATCAACAACCTCGGCTGCGATACTTACAAGCTGCAGTGGACGGCTGCCCCCGTGCAGGCCACGGCAGTTAAGTAGCCGTAAGGCGCTACGGCTTCACCGCAACCAGCTCGATTTCTACCAAGGCCGAAGGCATTAGCAGCCGCTTGACTTCAACCCAGGTAGCGGCGGGGTACACGCCGTTGTAATACTTCTTCCGCAACTCGTTCTGTTGCGGAAAAGTGTTCAGGTCAAGCGTGTACACGTTTTCTTTCACCACGTGCTGAAACGTAAGGCCGTAGTTGGCGAGGGTCTTTTCCAGGTTCTTATAGATGCCTTCTACCTGTTCGGCCATGGTTTTGCCAGGGGATACGGTGCCGGAGATGTAAACCGTGTTGCCAACGAGCACAGCCTGGGCGTAGCCGTACTGGTTTTCGCCCCCTGCGTGCAGGTTGAAGGTTTGGCGGTTGAGCGGCTTGGCGGGCGTGGCAGTCTGAGCCGATGCCGCGTGTGCACTGCCGAGTAACAGGCAGGCCAACAGTAAGATTTTCATGGGATTCGAATCGTGCAGGTTTGCCCAACGTCGGAGCCTGATCGGAAGCCGTTGCACGACCAGTGCGCTGGGAAGTACGGATTCACATCATTGTGTGGGTGGCCGCCAGTATAAACTACTCATGCGGAAGGCCCAAAAGCAAATGAGCCGCCCGTTTCGTAACGGGCGGCTCGTGAGGCCAAAGTAGGCAGCGAAACTACATGTTGGCGTGCTGCCGCGACATGTCTAGGTGCTTGGTAATTACGGGCGTGGTCTTAGTGATGAAGCCGCGCAAATCAGCATCCTTCGTCATCTGCAGGTGCGCGTTCATCGTGTTCAGCGTCTTCTGGTGGTCGGTCACCATTTGCTGCAGGAAGCGCTTCTCCAGTTCCGGGCCCGAAAGGCTGCGCATTTGCGTTGCAATGGCTTTGTGCTCGGCGTCCATGTCAGTAGGCAGCGTCACGTTTTTCTTCTGGGCCACAGCCTTCAGTTCTTTGGTAGAAGCCGTGTGGTCCTGAATCATCATGTTGGCGTGCTGGGCTGCCATGCCTTTCACCCCTTTTTCCAGCACCAAGCGGCTGAGCTGAATTTCGTTCTGGTCGCTGTGCGCCGCCGACATCATGAATTCCGGATCGGTGGAGTGCGGCATCACGTTGTTGGCCTTCTCAGGGTCTTCGTAGCCGTTGAGGCCGGCGGGCGAGGTGCGGCTGGTTGGGCTGGGGCCGGCAGCGCCGGTGGTGTCACCGTCGTTCATGGCTGTGGATTCGCCGCTGGTGCCGCTGCCCATGTAGTTGTCGTCGGCGTTGTTGTTGGCGGTGCTGGTGTTGTCGGGCTTATCGCCTTTGTTGTCGGTACAAGCGGAGGTGCCAGCCAGCAGGGCTACGCTGAGTAGCAGTGGCAGAAATAGCTTTTTCATTTTAGGAAATGGTGTTTTGGGTTGGGTAGGTTATCGGGTAGTAGCGCCGGCTGTTGTGGCGCCAGCACCACTACCGGTAGCACCGGTAGTGGTGCTGGCTTGGTTGGCAGAGTCAGGGCTTGCGGTTACCGTAGGGCCGGCGTTATTGTCGATGACAACGGCATCGGACTGTACGCCACCAGAGTTAGCGGCATTGTCCATGTCGCTGACGGCCTCGCCGGCCGTGCCATCGGTGCGTTGGCTGTCGCCGGAGCAGGCGCTCAGGGAAAGAGCTGCCGCTAGCACGGCAAACAAGAGCGGAGAACGTTTCATCAGGTAAGGGTATGGATTGACAGGGTATACGCAGGGCGCTACTTTTTCAGCGCATCTTTTAATTGCTCAGCGCGGTCGTAGTGGTTTTTGAGCGTCGGGACGTACTTGGCTGCAAAGGCTCGAATGTCGCCGTCGTACGCACCTTTCACCATATCATCGAACGCATCTTCTGCATTGTCATGGTGGTCCACTACCAACTCCAGGTACTTCTGATCGAACTCCGCGCCCGTCAGGCCCGCTAGCCGCTGATAAGATTCCTGCTGATTGCCGCCCAAAGCTTCGGGCAGTACAATGCCCTTGCGGCTAGCCAGGGTACGTAAGGCCGTAGTTAGCTCGCCATGGTCGCGCACGAGTTGTTGCCCGAAGCCGCGCAAGTCAGGACTGAGGGCTTTGGTTTGGGCCAGCTTGCCAAGTTCAATCTGGAGTTGGCTATCGGTAGCGGCTTCTACCAAAAAATCAGCATCCTGCTGCTGGCGCTTGGTGATGTTTTCGTTGCCGATGCGCTGCTCGTTCTGGAATTTGGCGTCAGATACGGGGTCACGGTTGCCGGAATTGCAAGCAACAAGACCACTCAGCAACCAAAGGGAAAGGCAAGGAAGGAAGTAGCGCATAGCTGGCGACCGACGGAAGTGAGGTCGGCAATTCAAGCTATACGGCTCGGCTTAAAAGCAGTTTTATGGGAAAGTTTCCTATAGCTTTAAAAATTTTTTGGAGGCTTAAACCTCTGCTGATTTGCGGCTTCCAAGCAAGCGAAACTCTCAACCTATACACCCTATGTTAACACGTTCGTACCGCTTGACGTTGCTCTCCGCATTTTGCGCCAGCCTCGCGCTGGGTTTGGGAGGCTGTTCCAAAAAAGACACCGAAGATGTCAGTCTGACGGCTACTGCTTCGGCAGAAGACCAGACGGAAGGCGAAGGCGCTGATGCTGCCACCTACGAATACGTGGAAGCCAACGCCCCCGAGGATGTAACCCGCAGCAGCGTCACCTGGGCCTCTGTCGACGACCAGCGCCTCATCGGCGGTGGCTGTGTCACGCGTAGCTACGACGCCGCTACCCGTACGCTCACCCTGACCTTCGATCAGGCTGGCTGCACTGGTCGCGACGGCCGGGTGCGGCGCGGGCAGATTGTGGCCGTCTTCAGCGGGCAGCATCGGCAGCCCGGCTCCTCGGTGGTGGTATCGTTGGTCAATTACTCCGTAAATGGTAACCCACATACCGGCACGCGCACCATCACTCACTTGGGGAATGGCGTGTATACGCTGGATGTTCAAAACGCCAGCATAACCACTGCGCAGGGCACAGCCTCCTGGACTTCGCAGCGCACCTACACCCAAACGGCCGGCCTCGCTACCCGCTCCATCCTCGATGACGAATATTCCGTGACGGGCTCGGCCGCTGGCACCAACCGCCGGGGCGTCTCCTTTACCGCTACTATCGAACAGCCACTCAAAAAAGTATTTCAGCGCGGCTGCGCCCGTTTCTTTACCGCGGGCACCGTTAGAATTCTGACATCCCGCGAGAAAGTGCTGACGCTTGATTACGACCCTACCGGCACTGCGCCCTGCGACAATATTGTGTCTATCACCTGTAACGGCCGGACGCGCACCCTGCGTTTGCGCTAGGAGGCTGGTTACTTTCACAACACAAAGCGCCCCGACTGGTAAGTCGGGGCGCTTTGTGTTGTGGGGCGTTGATTGGGGTAGTTAACTACGGTTGCGGCCTGTTGCATATTGGCCGCAGTTTTAAGCGTGGCCTGCCGGCAGCAGCCAAAGGGTTGGCAGCAATTGGTTGGCAAATGCTTCAATAACGAATGGGGTTGATAGCGAATGAGCCTGTTAATGGTAAGTAGCGCCGGTATTGTGAAGCAGAATGCGCCATGTCAGAAACGCAACAAGGCGCCGCGGAAGCAGCGCCTTGTTGCAAATTCAATCAAGCAAATCCTATTCGTAGACTTTTACTACGAACACAAAATCCTGGAGCCGGCGCACCTGCTGGGGGCGAGGCTGACCTGCCATTTGGCTGTAGCGCGGCACCGCGTAGTCCAGTGAAGGAGTAGCCGCCGCCAGCGAATCTACCAAATGCATCAGGTACGACGATTTGGTGGCAAAGGCTGCGCTTTGCACATCCATTTGCCGGCCGCTGATAACCCCGATGAGGTTGCCGCGGTCGTCGAGTACCGGGCCGCCAGAGTTACCGGGGTTAACGGGAATGCTGATCTGGTAAAAAGCTGTGTCGCCTTCAAAGCCCGAGCGGGCGCTCAAAGAACCGTCGTTGTACACGAGGTCCTCGCGCGGATAACCGAGGGTATAGATTCGTTCCCCGAGCTCAGCCTGGCGGCGCTTCAGGCCGTAGGGCAGCCGACCAAAGCCGTTAAAGCGACGGTCGTTGATGCGTAGGATAGCTAAGTCGCGGGCGGCATCACTGAACACGGGCTCGGCGCGAAACCGCTGCCGGCTTTTGTTTTCAATCAGCACCGAGTCAGCACCCTGAATAACGTGGTAGCTGGTCACAATGTAACCGTCCGATGAGAGAGCGAAGCCCGTACCGCTGAACTTACCCGGGTTTACGGGAGTCAGCTTGGTGGTGCCAATCTGGTTCAGAGCCCGTCCCATCACCCGCTGGTTTTTCTTTATGTTGTCGACCTCGCGGCGCAGCTTGGCATAGCCAAAAGCTGTGGGCTGCTGGCGGGCTTTCCACCATTCCAGCCCCAGCAGGGTGCAGAACACGGCCATCACAGCTACGGCTGCAGCTACGCCCATGGTAGCGCGGTGCCCATGCCAAAATTCGCGTAGCCACTGCTCGGTACGCGAAATGCGCATCACAGGCATTTCGGGGCGGCCCGTGGGCACGGTGATTTCCTGCTCGGCATCGATTTCGGCTTGCAGGCTGCGGAGCTTATCACTTAGCTGCAGCCGGCGGCCATAAGCGTGCAAGGTGCCGGTGAGTTGCCGGTACTCGGCCAGGCGGCTGGCCAGTACAGGGTCGGCAGCCAGGCGACGCTCCAGATCGGCGCGGGCGGGCGCCGCGAGCCGGTCGCTCACGTAGTCCTCAAACAGCGCGTAGTAATCTGCTTCGGTCATCATAGCGGTAGGGCGGGTATTGCTCCCGCCAGGGAGAGAAAGAGGAGAAAGTAAGCCGTTAGGGGAGAGGTTCTTCTTTGTATTGGTTGAAAAACAGCTTCTTCAGGCGTACTAGGCATTTGTATTTCTGATTCTTGGCGTTGTCGGCGTTGGTATAGCCGTGTTCCGCCGTGAGTTGCTGCATGGACTTGTCGAGCAGGTAAAACCCCTCCAACAACGACCGGCACGGTTCCCCGAGCCGTACCAGCGCATCGCTCATCAAAGCGAATTGCCGGTCCCGCTCTTCGGCGTCGGCGAGGTCGGCCTCGGCGCCGGTTTCGAGGTAGGGCTCGTGGTCGTCGAGGCGGCCGCCGTAGCGGCCTTTTTCGGCCAACCGCTTCAGCCACAACCGGCGACACACGGCGTAGAGGTAGGTTTTGATCTGGCAGCTCAACTCGAGCGTGCCTTCCCGTACCTTCTCATAAAACACCATCACTCCCTCCTGATAAATGTCTTTGGCTTCGTCCTCAGTGCCGCTGTTTTGCGTCACCAAGTGAATGACCATCGGCAGATGGAGTCGGTAGAGGTGTGCCAGTGCCCGGTCGTCGCCGTGGCGGATACCCGCCACTAGCTCCTCGTCGGTGTACGAAGGCTGTCCCTTGCCCATGCGCAGTTACTCGTTCTTAATACTTTACTCGCGGCCTGGTAACCCAACAGAAAAAGATTTTCTGGTTGTGGGCCACTTCTCTCTGACATCAGCGCTAACGGCCGCTTCTCAGGTCACTATTTCCAAACTTACATCACAAACGAACAACCTACGGAAGATTCCCCCGGCGTTTGTTTGCCGAGCAAGTCTCGCATGGTACGGCAGTGAAAGCACCGCTGTCTGAAACTCTCCCGTGCCCTGCTACCTGATGCGGCAGCCTATTTGATGCGGTGGGTAGGCTTATGGACGGAGCGTCTCGGGGTTGTGGTTTTCTGGGTTGAAAGGTCATTGGCTACCCACATTACGTTCAAAATTATGGGGTCGGGGCCTGTTAATCATCAACTTGTGTACCTTTGCCACCTTTCACCAATTCTTATAACCGTGACGCAACCTACCAAGCTAACCCAGCCGAGCGAACCGCGGCCGGCCGATTCTGGCAGTACGGCGCCTGTGTACGAGAACGTGAAATTAGGCGACTCGGACGTGCAGCAATTGGATATTCAGCCCCTTGGCAGGGTGCTGAAAGTGGGGAATTATGTGGTGGGCGAGGCGCACGACCCACTGTTAAGTGGGCATCCACACATTCGCTACTAAGCCTTGCGCTTGTCGTCAAGCCACAGCCAGCCAGCCGCCGCCACAAAGAGAACGAAAAACCAGCCAGCCGGCCATGGGCTGCGGCGTTGAGCAGGGGCTGCATGTACCAAGCTACGTGCAGTAGCCTGTTGGGCTGCGGCTTGGCGCCGGGCTACCAATGGTCCCTGCCATTCCTGTGCCCCGAACACATAGAAAGACAAGCTGGCCACTCCCGGTAGCTGTGCTGTGTGCCAGCCCGGCTGAGCCGGCCAGAAAGTGCCTATCCAAAGGTTCTTTTGGTACGGATGCTGGCCGAGGGCTAAGCGCACCGCTGCGGCTGATGTCGGCCGAATACTGGCCGCGCCAAGCACCGGCGTGCCATTAGACAAGCGCAAGGTTGCCGGCTCGTGTGGGCGAACCCACGATACCATGTGCCAGCGCGCAGGGGCATCGGGAGGGCGGGCAGCGGCGCCAAGCAAATGACTCCAATAAGCCCCGTAAGTGGCAGGAGTGCCCATCAGCTGCCAGCGGTAAGTGCTTACCGGAGTGGCTACCACCACGGTGCCCCATCCTGTGCGGCGGGCAGCGGCAGCTACTGCATTGGGTTGGCCAGCCGTTACTAGCGGCTGCAACCGCAAGGAAGCCCTGACGGTAGCCGGCAAAGTTGTTTGTCCTTGCGCATCGGGCCATTGCAGTAGCTGGGGGCGGTCGGCTAGCGTAGCCGGACGGGAAAGCAGTGCAAAGTCGGAGCGGCCGGGCAGGCCGGGGGGCAGTTTGTCGGTGGCGAGCAACACTATCCCCATGCCATCGGAGGTGGCGGCAGCCAGCGCCCGGGCCTCACCTGCGGACAGAGTGCCAAGTGCATCGGCATCGGCCACGATGGCATCTAAAGATGCCAGCAATGAAGGCGTAAGGCGCTCAAGGCTGGTAGAAGAGCGGTTGAGAAATTCTTTTTGCTGCAAGCCCCGACTGACACTGATGCGCATAGCCACCTGATGACCGCGTTCAGCTAAATGGTTTTTCAGCAGGTTGAGCTCGAACGAAGGCGTGCCGGCGAGAAGCAACACGCGGAGTTGCCGAGGCGCTTCTACTTCGGCGGGCACAGGTTCAGTAGCCAGTAGTTGTTGGCCGCGTCGCGCTTCTAACCGGGCCAGTACCTGGCCCGTAGTGCGGGGTGTGTATTGTAGCTTAAAAGAACCACTGCCGGTGGGCAGCCGGAAGGAATCCTGCGGCGTACCAGCCGCCACCAGCCGTAGCCAGGTGGCTTCGGAGCTGGCATCGGCAAAGAAGCCTTCCACCACTAGTGGCTTACCCAGGGGCAGCTGACGGGGCCAGCTCCCAGCAGTAAAAGCCGACCCCAGCGGGTGCTGATGCGCTACTACTGCTACGCCGGCTGGGAGCGTGGCCAAGTCGGCTTCAGGCAGGCCCAATCCCAGTACATGAAGCCGCCGCACCTGAGGGTAGCGACTAGGCAAGCTCGTCAGTGACGGAAGAATAGCCGTGTCACCGAGTGCCGCGGCGCCTCGGAAGCGTAGCAGCGGCACTGGCCCAGTTCGGGCAAGAAGCCGGCGGAGGCTATCGGGGCGATAATGCTCGGTGAGCAGGATGGCGGCATCGGGCGCTGCCACCGGCACAGTGCGAGAAGGAGGATAGACGCTTAACCAGAGCGCACCCGCAGCTAGCAGCCCAGCTACCAGGCGCAAAACCCCGCGTACCCCCACATGGTAGCGTAGAGCCTGCCACACAAGCAGGCCACTGAGTAACAGGCAAAGCGTGGCGAAGGCGAAATACAGCGGAGGATGCGTCATCATGAAGGGAAGCAGCAAATCAACGGCTTAGCTCGCGAAAGTAGCGCCGGGCCCACGGGTCGGAAGTAGGGCGCGCCGGGCTGGCCGCCGGCACGGGCAGCAGGCGGGTGAGGGCCCGCTCTACGGCAGTAAGGTCGGCGGGGGCAGGGCGCCGACCGTTACGGACCTGCTGCTGCAGCTGGCGCCACGCTCGTAACGAGACCAGCGACGAAGCGGGGTCTTGCATAGCGGCTTCGCCCAGGGCAGCACCGGCCGGCTGCAGGCGGGCTGCATCGGCAGGGATAGGCTGCTGACCAGCTCGGTAAGCAGCCAGTAGTGCCAAGGCCGCGCGCACTTCGGGCTGGGCTGGCGGCTGGGGGCGTTGCTGCTGGCGCTGCGGGGCGGTGGCAGCGGTAAGCTCGCCGGTCAGGCGCTTTTCAGCCTCGGGCAGTGGCGGCAGGTCGACGCCGGATTTGCGCACGTACAAACGGGTTTGTTGCTGCACTTCCTTGAGCAGCCGCAGGGCTCGGTATTCAAAAGGCAAGGCTTCGGCGGGTTTGGCCAAGCGCAGACGCAGCTCGGCATCCCACATCTGACCCAGTACGCCGCGCAGCTTGGCTTTTACCTGCGGCTCCAGAAAATCGGCTGTTTCCTCATCGTCGTGCAGGTGCTTGTAGGGCGTAGCCAGCGCTTCGGCAGTGGGCAGCGGTCCAGCGTCGGCTGTAGGGGCATGACCATGGTCGTGGCCGTCGTCATCGTGGTGTTCTTCCTCCTCGTCCTCGGCGATGGGCGGACGCGGGGCAGCTTCGGCGGCGCCCTTCTCATACTCTTCGCCGAGAAACTTCCCGTAGCGCAGGCGTAGCATTTTCTGGTCTTCGCCAAGGCTATTGGCGCGGCTCTGAAACTCCGCCGTCGGTAACTGCTTACGCTGAGCTAGGAGCTTTTCGGTGTCGATAATGATCTGCCGCTGGCTGCGGAAATAAGCTGGCATCTTGTTTACGCTCAATGAAATGGAGGCGATGCCGCCCGTTGCCGCCGTGTCTTCCCACTGCACCAAGGCGGCATCGGTACGGGCCCGCTGGCCGGCATTGTCCCAGGCTTCGGCATACACATAGAGCTCGTCGCCGTAGGTCAGCCCCAAGGCTGGCAAGCGTAAGGTTACGGCAGCCGTTTGTTGACGGGGCTGTTGGCGGAGCGCTCCGCTCAGGTCCATGGTGGTTTCCTGAAATTTTACGGATTCGCCCTGGCCCAGCGCTGTGGTAACCACCAGCCGGGCGCGGCGTAGGCCGTAATCATCGCGCAGCTCTACGCGCACCGCTACCTCGGGCCGGTTTCCATACTCGACCAGCGTGTAAGGCTCTGGCGCCAGCATGCGCAGGGCAGGAGCCCGGTCGGGCTGCACTTCCACGGCATAATCCTCGGAAGAATGGCCTGCAAAACGAATGCGGTACAGCGTGGAGCGGCTGAACTGGTGGTTGGCCTCAAACACCAAGGGTTTACCCGGAACTGGACGGAAGCGAATGGCCGGCTGACCGGCCAGCAATAGCTCCGGAGCTTTGGTGGCCTGGCTTACGCGCACCGTCCACCGAACGCGGGAACCCGCAGGACAACGGAACGAAGGCTGGGTCGGGGCAAAATCCGGCTGCCGCGTGTAAACAGGAGGCTGCACTTGGACGGTAGTACTAAGCAAGCGCGGAACTGCGGCAGTAGTGGGCGTAGCTGGTGCCGTAGGGAAGCGCAATACCAGCGGCGGCCCGGCTGATGCAGTACGCGCCGGTGGCAACAGCCAGCCCAGCAGGCCAACCAAAAGCAGCGCCGTTGTTATTATTAGTCGGCTCCGCCACGGTACCACGAACGCCTGTTCAAGGGGCAGGTTGACTAGGCGGTGGGCTACTCGTTCCTGCTGCAGGCGCTCCAGCAGCGTGTCCTTCGGCGTCAGCAGCAGGCCCGTGCTGTCTTCCAGTTTGGGAAAATGCCGATCCAAACGCCGCACCACAAACGACGTGTCAATGCGGCGCAAAGCCCAGAGGGCCCACGCCAGCAATCCTGCTGCTGCCGTGCCTACCCCAGCAAACAAGGCCGTGGCAGCGGGCCAGCGTTGCGCGGCGCCCAGCAGCGCTACCAGCGCAGCTCCGCCAATCAGCGCCAAAGACAAGACCGAGTGCCAGCGGTACCGTTGTTGGGCAGCGGCCAACCGCCTGTGGGCCGTGGCAACGGGCGAGAGTGTAGTCGTTTGAGTGGGCGTCATAGGCTGGCCGTTGTTGGGGCGCGCCGCTTGGACAGCAGCCGCTCCGCGCCAAATAATACGCCGGCGACCATAGCCAGCCACGGCCGCAGATCGAACGGCTCAGCGGGGAGAGGGCGACGGGGGGTAGCACGCGGCGAACTTGTATTGACCGCGAGAATCTGAGCCGGGTCTAGCTGGCGAATATCGGCAGGCATCAGCTCCGGTGCTGGAGCCAATAGCTCTAGCAACAAAGCCGGAAGCTGACCATCGGTTGGCAAGCTGCTCCACTGCGGGTGAAATCGAGTGTGCAGTTGGTACTTACGGCCGCGGTCATGGGCGCGGACCGTGAGTACCGGCTGGGCAGTGGCATCCTGCCATATAGCTGGCGCGGTGGTAGCTGGCGTGGAGCGCCGACGTAGCTGTATCGGAGTGGGTAGGCTGCCTGCCGTGAAGCTGCTAGCCACCGCCTGGCCCGGGCCACTGGCGTCCAGTAGCAAATGCAAGCCCCGGGCTACTTGTTGGTCTAAGGCTGCTGGTACCGGGGCATCCGTAAGCCAGAGAAGCCAGTCCAGTGAATCGGGCTGGGGTGGAGTGGATGCTACGGTCAGCTGCAAGCCAGCAGCAAAAGCCGGCTCGGCCGCTTGTAAGGCGGCCCGCACGTAGCGCAAGTCCTCAGCACGGGTTTTCGCATCGGCATATATCCCGATGCGGAGTGGCATCTGTACCCGTACCGGTCGCTGGGAGCTAGCAGCCTCCGGCAGCGGCTCGATATAAAACTGACCGCCGCGGCGCTGCAGTTGCAGCGTTGGTAACGAGGGAAGCTGCAGCGTGGAGGGTGTTTGGGTAGGCCAAGGCTGGTTAAAAGTGCGGAACGATACGCGGGTACTGCTGCCGTATCCCACCGTCAGACGTAGGGAGTCGGGCGTGGGGCGCGCAGCGGCTTGCAGCCAAGTGGCGCTGTCGGTAGCAGCGGGCACGGTATGCCAGCGCACTTGGGCCGGTAACGTAGGCCGACTGCCCCGAAAGTGCCGGGCCTCGACTGTTGTATAGAGGTGCAGCGGCCGATCGGGGAAGCTGTCGATGGCTTCAGCGGCGCGGTCCCATAGTCCCGCGACCGAATCTGGACTGCTGAGGTTGGACGGCGTTTGTAGTATCAAAGAATCAGAAAGAGCTGGGAAGCCCGGGCGCAAGAGACGCAGCTCCGCGCCCTTGCGGCGCAGCGAGTCTACTTCGGGCCGTAACACGGCGAAGGCGGGTGAGGCCAAAGCTTCGGGACTGATGAGCACCTGCGGGCGTACGGGCTTAGGCAGCTGCGCCCACTGCGGGCCCGCAATGGCCAGGGCTAGCAGCGCCAGCAGCGCCAGCCGCAGCAATAGCAGCGGCCATTGGGTAAGGTGCAGCTGGCGCATCCGACGGTTGGCGCCGGGTGTCAGCCAGCGCAGCGCGCCCACCGGCACCACCTGGCCCGGCCGCCGGTTCCATAAATGGATGGCCAGCGGTACCAGCAGCCCCAGTAGGGCTAGCAGAGCAGCAGGATTGGCGAAGGTGAGCAACGGTGGAAGAGCAGAGTAAGCGTAGGACAGACGGGCGAATCAGGGACAAGGCTGCTTAGCCGGGCACGCCCTGCCGACGGCGCAGCACCGCCCGCAAGGCTTGCGCGGGCGGCTCGTCGGTGAGTAGACGGTAGTAGTCGAGGCCGTGGCTGCGAACCGATTGCTCGGTGCGGCGCAACCATTCCTCAAGCTGGCGCTGGTATTCCGGGCGCTGACTCGCGTCGAGCTGCAGGCGCTGGCCCGTTTCGAGGTCTTCCAGCGTGGCGGCAGCCGGGTAATCGAGCGTCAGCTCATTGGGCGCCAGCAAATGCAGGACGATAATCTCGCCGCCCGCCGCGCGCAGCAGCGTCAGCACCTGCTCCAGTGCCGAGCTCGGTTCCAGGTCGTACAAGTCGCTGACGACCACGGTGACGCTGGAGCCCTGTCGACTAAACAGCGGGGCCAGGGCTGGCACATCGGGCAGCGTGCCGGCGGCGGTAAGCGAGCTGAGCGCGTGGTACAGCCGAGGCAGCTGCGCGGCGTCGGCACGGGGCGGTATCGTTTGTAGCCCGGCAGATTGGACCGCATACAGCCCCACGGCGTCGCCTTGGTGTTGCGCCACGTACGCCAAGGCCGCCAGCAGCAACCGGGCGTATTCCAGCTTGCTGACGCCGGCCTGGTCGCGGTGGTTCATGGAGGCGCTGGCATCGAGCACGAGGCGCACAGTCAGACGCGTGTCTACGTCCGATTCGCGGATGTAGTAGCGGTCGGAGCGGGCGGCAAGGCGCCAGTCGAGGCGGCGCAAATCGTCGCCGGCCTGATACGGGCGGTACTGGCTAAACTCCATGCCCTCGCCGCGCCGCCGACTGGGGTGCAAACCGGCCTGCCCGGCCTCCACTATCATGCGGGCTACAAGGGGCAGGTTGCGCAGGGCAAGCAAGTGGGCGGCGGAGAGCATTGGAAGCGGCGAAAGAAGATAAGCGCGTTAGGGCGTCGGGAAGTGCTGCAACAAAGCCACCACCGCGTCATCGGGCGTAAGGCGGTCGGCTTCGGCCTGGAAGTTCAATAGCAGGCGGTGGCGCAGCACCGGGGCAGCCAGTTGGCGCACATCGTCGAGCGTAGCGGCGAAGCGGCCGTGCAGTAATGCTCGGGCCTTGGCACAGAGCACCAAGGCCTGACCGGCGCGTGGGCCCGCGCCCCAACGGCCGTAGTCCTGAATAAACTTCACCGGCGAGGCATCGGGCCGGGTGGCGCGCACAATGCGCGTGACGTACTGCAGCAGCTCGGGACTGATGCTCACCTCGCGTACCAACTGCCGCAGCTGCCGCAGCTCCTGGGCGCCCACCACCGGCTCGGGGCGCCCGGCAGCGGTGCCAGTGGTGCCCTGCAGAATGGCCAGCTCCTCCTGCTCCGAGGGGTAGCCGATGCGGATGTAGAGCAGAAAACGGTCGAGCTGAGCTTCGGGCAACGGGTAAGTACCAGCCTGCTCGATGGGGTTTTGGGTGGCCAGCAGGAAGAATGGGTCGGGCAGCGGGTGCGTCTGGCCCGCGTAGGTGACTTCAAACTCCTGCATTACTTCCAGTAGCGCGGCCTGCGTTTTGGGCGGCGTGCGGTTGATTTCGTCGGCCAACACAAGGTTGGCAAACACCGGCCCGCGCACGAACTCAAAGCGCCGTTTGCCAGTAGTATGGTCTTCCTCCAGCACCTCGGTGCCCAGGATGTCGGTGGGCATCAGGTCGGGCGTGAACTGGATGCGGCGGAACGACAAATCAGTGGCCGCCGCCAGGGTACGGACCAGCAACGTTTTGGCCAGGCCCGGCACGCCTTCCAGCAGCGCGTGGCCACCGGCCAGCAGGGCCACCAGCACTTCGTCCAGTACTTCATGCTGGCCCACAATGACTTTGCCGATTTCCTGGCGCAGGCGGGGGAGTTTATCGAGCAGGCGGTGGAGTTCTTGTTCGGTCACGGAGGAGGGCGGGTAGCGGAAAAACGGTTAGGGCAAAGGGCGGTGTTTGAGGATCGATAGCTGCTTAAGCACAAGAATTACCTGTCTTCATCACGCCGTCAGGGCATACAGCAGAATATTGACCCCAAACTTGGTGTTGTCTTCGGCCAGAAAACGCTTGTTGCGGAAGTCATAGTCCCACTCGCAGCCGTAGTCTTTGTTGGAGTACAGCACCCCGATGCGGCCCTTGATTTCGACGGCCTTGAGGTAATCGTGGATGAGGTCGTCGCCCCAGCCGTTGAGCTCGAAGGAAGTGGCCGGAGGGCCATCTTTGAATTTGAAGAACTGGGAATAGATGGGGTGCGTGTTCGGCAGCTTCTTGAGCGCGCCGGGTCCGAAGCAGGTCCGCATTTGCTCCTCAAAAGAGCGGGCAAACAGGCCGTCGATGTCGTGGTTGCAGTCGTCGACGAACACGAAGCCACCGTTACGCACGTACTGCGTGAAGTTCTGCTTTTCCTGGGCCGTAAACTGTACCAGTCGGTGCCCCGATAGGTAGCAGAACGGATAGCTGAACAATTCCGGGCTGTCCAGTGCCACTACCTTTTCCTTGGTATTGACCTTCACGGTGGTGTATTCAATAAGCGAATGCAGCAGATTGGCGGGCATGCGCTCATCCACGGCATCCCAGTCGCCGGAGCGGTAGCTGAGGCGTACGAAGGTGAAAGGAGTGGGCATAAGCTGGCGGAAGATAGGCAGCGGCAAAGACACAAGCCAGGTACGAAAGGTGGCCTTGGTGGCGTTGGCCCAACAGGTGCCCGAAGCACAGCAAAGCAAAAGCCATGGGCCGCCAACAACTTATCTGCTTGACTGGCTGCGGATTTTAGGCTTTACTGTCCAGCCGTGGCAAGCGGTAGTACGTATTAAGACCTTCTTTTTCTGCGCCATACCGACCCTTTGCTATGAAACGAACTGCCTTATCCCTGCTGCTGAGCCTAGGGCTAGCAGCCTCGGCCCACGCCCAGTTGGGCGTCAAGGCCGGCCTCAACGCTGCCGTGCTCGACGGTGAAAACTTGTCGGCCCGTACCCGCTTCATGACTTCGCACCACGTGGGCGTGTTCTACGAAGCCAAAGTGCTGGGACCCATCTCGATCCAACCTGAATTGCAGTACTCGCTGCAGGGCGGCAAGTTCCGTTCGGCCCTGGCCGATTTCGACACCAAGCTGCACTACCTCAATGTGCCCGTGGTAGCCAAGGTACGGTTTGCCCGCGCCTACATTGAAGCCGGACCGCAATTCGGGGTGCTCCTGAAAGCCCGCGAAGATGGGCAAGTGATGGTGGGGCAAGACCAGAACGGGGCCGTGTTTGCCAGCCAAAACCGCGGGGCCTGGAACCGCTACGAAAAAACCGACATGAGCCTGTGCGTGGGGGCCGGGTTTAAACTGCTGGCCGGTCTGTCCGTGGGTGCGCGTTTCGTGGCCGGGCTCAGCGACGTCAACGACGTGAAGAACGTGACGGGGCTGAACGACGAAAAGCTGCGCAACCGCGTATTCCAGGGCTTTGTGGCGTTTCAGCTGCCGTAGCGGTTCGGTGGGCTGCCGCTAGCCCAAAGATGTGATAGAAAGCAAGACGCGAGTTTCGACCTTTGTGTATCTGGTATCGACACTTTCGCCCTTGCTTTTATGAAACGGTTTGCGCTGCTCTCCCTGCTAGCCCTCATGGCCTCCGTTGCGCAGGCCCAATACATCGGCGTCAAAGCCGGCGCCAACGCCGCCGTGCTCGACGGTGAAAAGCTGGCTGCCTCCACGGACTACCGCATCAGCTACCACGCGGGAGCATTCTACAACTATAACCTGTTCGGCCCCCTGTCCTTGCGCCCGGAGCTGCAGTATTCATTGCAGGGAGGAGACTTCAAATCGGTGCAAGAAGACTACGAAACCAAGCTGCACTACCTGAATTTCCCACTGCTGCTCGACCTTAAAATGGGGCCCGTGCACCTGCAAGGCGGGCCGCAGTTCAGCCTCTTGCTCACGGCCAAAGAAGCGGGCACCCTATTCACGGGCTACAACCCGTTGACGGGGCAGCCGCAATACGGGGAGGTAAGTCGGCAGGTGACGGATCAATACAAAAAGAAAGACTTCAGCCTCTGCGCCGGGCTGGAGTTGGATTTGGGCAGCACCTTGGCCGTGGGCGGGCGTTTCAATGCCGGCCTGAGCGAAATCAGCGACTTCGACCAAGTGCGCAGCCCCAACGACCCGCGCCTCAAAAACCGCGTCTTCCAAGGATACCTGCTTATCCGGCTCGGCAACTAGTTCGGGAAGCTTTAAGCAGAAAAAGCCCAACTGCTGCAGTTGGGCTTTTTCTTATACTCCACAGTAAAGCCATGACACGACAAGCGCTTCCCGATCAGTTGTGGGGCACGCTCATCGTTTCAACCTACACCGCGTCCGACAGGCTGGTGAAGGTGAAGTCCCGAATCTTGAGCGGCGGCACCAGGTTGCCGCCCAGGCGTTGCGCCCGTCCCATGGCCTCAATGTTGTTGAGCATGATGATCGGCGACTCGTTGAAGCGCATGTTCTTGATCGGGTGCTTGATCTTGCCGTTCTCGATATAGAACGTACCGTCCCGCGTTAGGCCGGTTACCAGTAGCGTCTGCGGGTCTACGTCGCGGATGTACCACAGGCGCGTGACCAAGATGCCTTTCTGGGTGCTTTTGATCAGGTCGGCGGTGCTCTGCGTGCCGCCTTCCATGATGAAGTTGCCGGTGAAGCCCGTAGGGGCCACCTTGTTCTTCTGGGCCCAATAGCGCGAGTAGTACAAGTTCTTCACCACACCCTTCTCGATGATGGGCAGCTTTTGCACCGGCAGGCCTTCGTTGTCGAACACGCCGCTGGGTGCCAGCGGATTCGTCGGGTCGACCATGATGGTCACGCGCGGGTCAAACAGTTTTTCACCCTTGCGAAGGCCGCCGCCTTTCTTGCTGAGGAAGGAGCGGCCTTCATCGGCTTCACGGGCATCGAAGGCGTACACCAAGCGGTTGATTAGGCCTTCATCCGACACCAGCGCGGCCGGCTCCAGAATCACCGTGTATTTGCCCGGCTCAATGGCTTTGGCCTCGACGGAACCGATTGCTTTGTCGGCGGCGATTTTGGTCAGGGCCTTAGCATCCAGCTTGGTGGCGTCGGTGAAATCGGCCACGGCGTAACCCGAGCCCCGGCCGTCGGGCGTGCGCACCGTCACGGAGAAATCGAGGTTGGTAAACTGCTGGTAAGCCTCCAGCCCCTTGCTGTTGCGAATGGCCGCGAAGCTGATGCCATCTTCCAGATAGCCAGCGGCCGTAAGCTTGCGAGCCGCGCACAGCTCGATGCTGTCGCCGGCGGCCTGCGCCCGGAAATCGGGGGTGAGAGCCGCGGTGCTCTGCGCAAATGATGGGGCCGAGAGGTACTGTTGCGGCCCGAGGCGCGGCATGTAATCCGGGTCTTCGGGGGCCAGGCGGGCTACTTCTTCGGCGCGCTGCACGCAGCGGCGCAGCGTGGCGTCATCAAACTGATTGCAGGTAGCCACGCCGGAGCGCCGCCCAAACCACGTTTGCACCACTAAGGACACGTTATCGGCCGCCCCGGCCGTCGTCACCGTATTGCGGGCATAGCGCACGTTGCCAGAGCTGCGGCCGTTAAGATTGGCTTCGCACTCATCAGCGGTACTAAAGCCAACAACCTTTTTAAGAATGGCTTGGGCTTCGTCTTTGGAGAGAATGGGCATGAGGAAGGCAGAGGAGGATAAACGCCCACTTCCCAACTGCTGGGAAGTGGGCGTTCTGAATTAAACCTTGCGGGCCGTGTTGATGACGTTCACGCCGTTGAAGCGCGTGGTGGCCGAGCCGTGGCTCACGGCCGAGCTTTGGGAAGGCTGGCCTTTGCCGTCGTTAAAAAAGCCCACTAGGCGGTAGTCAGACTGGTCGCAGGTAGCGGCGCAGCTATTCCAGAATTCCTGGGTGTTGGCCTGGTAGGCCACGTCCTCCAGCATGCCGGTGATTTTGCCGTTTTCGATGGCGTAAAACACTTGTCCGCCGAACTGGAAGTTGTAGCGCTGCTGGTCGATGGAGAAGGAGCCGTTACCGGCGATGTAAATACCCTTCTCCACATTCTTCACCATGTCGTCCACGCTCATCTTCTGGGTGCCGGGGCGCAGGCTTACGTTGGGCATGCGCTGAAACTGCACATCCTCCCACGATTGGGCGTAGCAGCAACCGTCCGACTCGTTCTGGCCTACGATATGCGCCTGGTCGCGAATTTTCTGGTAGTCCACCAAAGTGCCGTCTTTGATGAGCATCCATTCCTTGGTTTTCACCCCTTCATCGTCGTAGCCCACCGCGCCCAGGGAGCCGGGCTGCAGCTTGTCGGCCACAATGTTCACCAGCTTCGAGCCGTAAGGCTTGCCTTGCTTTTTCCACTCCAGCGTAGCGAAGGAAGTACCCGCAAAATTGGCCTCGTAGCCGAGCACGCGGTCCAGCTCCAGGGGGTGGCCCACCGATTCGTGGATGGTCAGGCCCAGGTGGTGTGGGTCGAGCACGAGGTCGTACTTACCCGGCGTCACCGATTTGGCCGTGATTTTCTGCTTGGTTTGCTTGGCGGCCAGCGCGGCATCCTCCAGCATGTCGTAGCTGTTGCGGTAGCCAATTACTTCCGAGCCGGCCGGGCCCATAATTTTATCGGCCGCTTTGGGCGTGAGGTACTCATAGCCCAGGCCCATGGAGGCGCTTAGGGCCTGCCGCGTCCGGAACTTGCCCGAGGCGCGGTCCACCACTGTTACCCCGAAGGTGGGCCAGATGCGGTGAATGTCCTGGTCGATGTAGGAGCCGTCGGTGGAAGCAAAGTACTTCTGCTCATTTACTTGGAACAAAGCCGAGTTGACGAAGCTGGCGCCATTTTCCATGGCTTTGGCGTTGGCGGCGAGAAGTAGGTCTACCTTTTGGGCCACCGGCACCTCGAAAGCATTCTGCTGAATCGGTGCTTTCCACGATACTTCGCCGTAGCCCTTTTGCGGAGCCAGCTTCACGGGTTCCTTTTGCACTTTGGCGTTGGCCTTGGCAATCTGTACCGCTTGCTGAGCGGCCTTGGCCAGACCGGCCTCCGTAACCTGGTTGGTGGCCGCAAAACCCCAGGTGCCGTTGGCAATGACGCGTACGCCGGCGCCGTAACTCTCCGTATTGGCGATGTTTTGCACCTGCTTTTCGCGGGTAAACAGGGCTTGGTTCAGGTAGCGCCCGATGCGCACGTCGGCGTACGAGGCGCCGGCCGACTTGGCCGCGTTCAGGGCGGCATCAGCCAAACGCTTGTTGATGGCCGCGTCCATTACGGGGTCGAGTAGGCGGGCCAGGTCAACTGGCTCACCAGCCAGGCTCGGGAAAGAAGGCAAGAATAAGGCACCAGCGGCTAAGCTCGTGAGTCCTACAAAGTCGCGACGTTTCAAGGTATTGGAAGTAAAGGCGTGGGGGGAAAGAAGCAGGACTGCTGCCGAGGGCATGCGCGGAAGCGCCGGTCCGTCAAGATAGAGAAAAAAGACCCCGCCCGGCTGGGCCGAACGGGGTCCGCAACGCGCGGAAGCGCAGCAATTACACCGCGTCCGACAGGCTGGTAAACGTGAAGTCCCGAATCTTGAGCGCGGGCACGAAGTTGTTGCCCAAGCGCTGCGGGCGGCCAATGGCCTCCAGGTTGTTGAGCATGATAATCGGCGACTCGTTGAAGCGGAAATTCTTCACCGGGTGCTTGATCTTGCCGTTTTCGATGTAGAACGTTCCGTCGCGGGTGAGGCCGGTGTAGAGCAGCGTCTGCGGATCCACGGGGCGGATATACCACAGGCGCGTCACCAGGATGCCTTTCTGGGTGCTCTTGATCAGGTCGGCGGTGCTCTGCGTGCCGCCCATCATGATAAAGCCGCCGGGATTTGGGATGTCCGGAATGCCAGCTTTCTGAGCCCAGAAGCGCGAGGAGTAGAGGTTCTTTACCACACCCTTCTCAATCCAAGTGGTTTTCTGGCGCGGGCGGCCGTCGCCGGCAAACACGAGGCCGGGAATGTCGGCCGAGGTAGGATCGGAGTAAATGGTTACGCGCTCATCAAAAAGCTTCTCGCCCTTCTTGTTGCCGCCGCCTTTCTTACTGAGGAAGGAGCGACCTTCATCGGCATTACGGGCATCGAAGGCGTTCATGAGCGCGCCCAGCAAGGATGCATCGGTGTTGGATACCAGCGCGGCCGGCTCCAGAATCACCGTGTACTTACCCGGCTCAATGGCTTTGGCCCCCACAGAGCCGGTCGCCTTGTCGGCCGCAATCTGGGTGAGGCGACCGGCGTCAAACTTGCTGATGTCGGTGTAGCTGGAAGCAGCGTAACCCGAGCCCGTGCCATCGGGCGTACGCACCGTTACAGAGTAATCGAGGTTGGTAACCTGCTGATAGGCTTCCAGGCCTTTGGTGTTGCGTTTGGCGATGAAACCCGATTCGTCTTCCAGAAAGCTGGCCGAAGTCAGCTTTTTCTGGTCACACAGTTTGATGCCAGCCAGCGCCTGCGAGGCGCGGTAGTCGGGCGTGATGCCGGCCGTACTGGCCGCAAACGACGGCGCCGTGAGGTACTGCTGGGCTCCCAGCATGGGCACGTACTCGGGGCTCTCGGGAGCCAGGCGGGCCACTTCTTCGGCACGCTGTACGCAGCGGCGCAGCGTAGCATCGTCGAATTGGTTGCAGGTGGCAATGCCGGAACGCTTACCGAAGCGGGCCTCCACTGCCAGCGACACGTTGTCGACGGCCCCGGCGGTGCTTACCGTGTTGCGGGCCGTGCGAATGTTGCCGCCGTTGGTGCCGTTGAGCGTTGCTTCGCACTCGTCGGCGGTGGTGAAGCTCAGTACCTTCTTCAGGATGTTCTGGGCTTCGTCACGAGAAAGAATGGCCATAAGAAATATTCGGAGAGGAGAAGAAGAGGGGGAACAGGTGACTTCCTTCCAAAGAGGCCGGAAGCCCCGGGCTTAGACTTTGCGGGCCGTATTGATGACGTTCACGCCGTTGAAGCGGGTATGGGCCGAGCCGTGGCTCACGGCCGAAACCTGTGAGGGCTGGCCTTTGCCATCGAAAAACGAACCGAACAAGCGGTAGTCCGATGCGTCGCAGATGGCCGCGCAGCTATTCCAGAATTCCTGGGTGTTGGCCTGGTAAGCCACGTCCTCGATCTGACCGGCAATCTTGCCTTTCTCGATAGCGTAAAACACCGTGCCGCCGAACTGGAAGTTGTAGCGCTGCTGGTCGATGGAATAAGAACCGCGGCCGGCGATGTAGATGCCTTTGTCCACGTTCCGGATCATGTCGTCCACGCTCATCTTCTGCGTGCCGGGACGCAGGCTCACGTTGGGCATGCGCTGGAACTGCACCGTGCTCCAGGAGTCGGCGTAGCTGCAGCCATCGGACTCGTTTTGGCCCACGATGTGCGCCTGATCACGCGTCTTTTGATAGTCTACCAGCTTGCCCTCCTTAATCAGGTCCCACTCCTTGGTTTTCACGCCTTCGTCGTCGTAGCCCACCGCGCCCAGGGAGCCGGGCTGCAGCTTGTCGGCCACGATGTTTACCAGCTTCGAGCCGTAGGGCTTGCCCTGCTTCCGCCAGTCTAGTGTGGCGAAGGAAGTGCCGGCGTAGTTGGCTTCGTAGCCAAGCACGCGGTCCAGCTCCAGAGGGTGACCCACCGATTCGTGGATGGTCAGACCCAGGTGGTTTGGATCGAGCACAAGGTCGTACTTGCCTGGGGTCACGGAGGTAGCGGTGAGCTTCTGCTTGGCCTGCTTGGCGGCCAGTGTAGCATCCTCCAGGATGTCGTAGCTGTTCTTATAGCCGATCAGGCCGGTTTCGGCCGGCCCGGCAATCTTGTCCTGAGCTTTGGGCACCAGATACTCGTAGCCCATGCCCATAGGCGCACTCAGCGCTTCGCGGGTCCGGAACTTGCCCGAAGCGCGGTCGATGGCCGTGACACTAAACGTGGGCCAGATGCGGTGTATGTCCTGGTCGATGTAGGAGCCGTCAGTGGAAGCAAAGTACTTCTGCTCGTTGACCTGAAACAGCGTCGAGTTGACAAACGAAGCGCCGTTTTCCAGGGCCTTGGCATTGGCCGCCAGCAGCAGGTCTACTTTCTGCGCCACTGGCACCTCGAAAGCGTTTTGCTGAATGGGGGTCTTCCAGCTCACCTCGCCGTAGCCTTTCTGCGGGGCCAGCTTCACGGGTTCCTTTTGCACTTTGGCGTTGGCCTTGGCAATCTGCACGGCCAGCTGAGCCGCCTTGGCCAAGCCGGCTTCGGTTACTTGGTTGGTCGAGGCAAAGCCCCAGGTGCCGTTGGCAATGACGCGCACGCCGGCGCCGTAGCTTTCCCCATTGGCGATGTTTTGCACCTGCTTTTCGCGGGTAAACAGGGCTTGGTTCAGGTAGCGCCCGATGCGCACGTCGGCGTACGTTGCGCCGGCCGACTTGGCCGCGTTCAGCGCGGCATCGGCCATTCGCTTGTTCAGGGCCGCGTCCATCACCGGCTCCAGCAAGCGGGCAGCGTCTACCGGTGTCCCACCGAAGCCCGGGAAGCTCGGCAGAAACAGGGCGCCGACCCCTAAGCCGGTCAGGCCGACAAAATCACGTCGTTTCAAGAAAGTAGAGGTTTGGGAGGGAGGTAGGAGTAGGGCAGAAGTTCCGCAAAATTCACGGACTTGCAAGCGCAAGGACGCAGGCGCGTAGGCCGGGTTGCAGCCGCGCCGCGTCTACTTGCCCGAAGAGTTTTGGGCGCCCTGGCTGGCACTCAACTGCCCGAGCAGCGTTTGTACGGCCGCATCGAGTTGGGTGTCCCGTTCGGTATAGCTTTCCCCGATGGGCCGGGTCACGGCAATGTCGACGGGGCGCGGGGCCATTTCCATCACCTGGCCGTCGCGGGTGGCACGGATGGTGGTCGTGGGCAGCCGCAGCGAAGAGCCGTCGAGCAGGGTCGTGCCCGAGGTGAAGATAATCCAGCCGCCGGTGGGCTCGCCCACGATTTTGCCCAGGCCCGAAGCGCGGTAGCCTTCGCTGAAGTCCTCGGCGTCGGACAGCGAATGTTGGTTGGTGACCAGCACCGTGGGCAGTTCCAGGCTACGCTGGCCCAGCGCACCACGCGCCGGAATGGGTGCCGGAAGCGAACGGTCCTGCATGCTGAGGTAGCTGCGGCGCGTGAGCACGTCGATGGCGTACACATTCACGAAGCCGCCGTTGTTGTTTCGCACGTCCACCACCACGCCCTGCCGGGTCATGTTTTCGGCGTCGAGGTCCAGGTAAAGCTGCGACAAAGACGCGGCACTCATGTCGAACATGTGCACGTAGCCCAGGCGGCCGCCGCTGGCTTTGGCTACGTAAGCGCGCCGCTCTTCCACCCATTGCCGATAATCCAAGGCCTTCTCGGTGTCGCGGCTGAGCGGGCGCACCACTCCTTCGCGCTCCTGCTTCCCGGAGGCTACGCGCAGCGTGGTACGGCGGTCGATGCGGTACTGCAGCAACTCGTCCAGGTTGGTGGAAGCCGTCAGGGGCTGGCCTTCCACCGCGAGCAGCACGTCGCCGGGGCGCAAGCCGCCCAGGGCCGCGGCGCCCAGCGGCAGCACCGAGCTGATGCGCAGGCGGCCGTTTTGCTCGTACTCGGTACCGTCGAAGCGCAGGCCCAGCCGGCCGGTGGTCTGGGGAGCGGTGGTACCGGCCGCCGGGCCCATGCCCAGGTGCGAAGCGTTGAGCTCCCCAATCATCAGGTTCGTAAGCCGTCGGGCTTCGTCGGGGGTGCGGGCGCCGGCAATCAAGGGCGCAAACCGGGTGCGCTGGGCGGGCCAATCGGCGCCGTTGAAGGTGCTGTCGTTGAAGAACTGGTACAGGTAGGTCCAGGCCTCATTGAACACCACGTGCTTTTCCTGCTCGAAGTCCACGTTCATCTCAGCCGTAACGGCCAAGGGTTTGGGCGTACCCTTGCCCGCCTCCACCGGCACTACTTGGATGCGGCCCTGTTCGAGGAAATACACTTCCTTGCTGTCCGGCGAAAACTGCGCCTGGCGCTTGGGCGTGGCCGTCGATGTCAGCTGCCGGGCCGTAGCCGGCTCCTTAGCCAGCTCGTCGAGCGGGTACAGGTACAAGTTGGTCTGGTTCGCCACCTCGGCCGTGAGCAGCAGCCACTTGCCATCGGGGCTGATGCGCTGGCTGTTCACGTCGACGCCCACCGGCAGCAAGCTCATGCGGCGACGGATGTCGTCGAAGCTGATATTCACCGCTTTGACTTCCGACGCGGCCACGCCGGTGCCTTTGTTTTTCTTGCCAGGCTTAACCTTCGCAGCGGTCTTGCTGCGGGCTCGCGCGGAGTCGGCTGCCGCTACGGGCAGCGGAGCGGGGGCGGTGGGCTTGGTAGTAGGGGTGGTAGCCGGCACGGTCGGGCCGGTTTCTTTGAATAAGTCCCGGAACTGATCCTCGCGGAAGCGTGGCGTACGTGGCAGCAAGTCAATGCGGGCCACCTGGGCTATTTCGGTGCGCTGGCCGGTATCGAAGAGCAGGTACTTGCCATCGGGGCTCCACGAAAGGCTGTTGGAGTTGAAGTTTGACAGGAAGCTCACCGGGCGCGCCGTGCCGCCGGTGGCGGGCACCACCAGCACGTTGGCGAAGCCGCGGGCACTGTTAGGCGTGAAAGCAAGCCAGCGGCCATCGGGTGACCAGGCATAGGAGCTTTCTGCGGCCAAGGGCGGACGGTTGAACTGTCCGGCGGCGGCCACGCGCTCCTGCTTGGTGGTCAGGTCCAGTACGCGCAGCTCACGGGCGTCGCGGATAAATGCCAACTGCTTGCCGTCGGGCGAAAAGCGTGGTTCGGCGTCGGAGCGGGCCGAATTGGTCAGCCGGGTTTCCTGGCCGGTGGCGAACGTATAGCTGTACAGGTGCCGCGCACCGTCGCGGGCCGAGGCGTACACCAGTCGGCGGCTGTCGGGAGCCCACGTCAGGTGCATTTCGGCCTCGGTGGAGATGGTCAGGCGCGTGGCGTCGCCGCCGTCGGCTGCCGAGGCTGCAAACACTTCGCCGTGCACGATGAAGGCCACTTTCTTGCCATCGGGCGAAAGGGCCAGCTCCTGCAGGCGGTCGGTAAAGCGCTGGCGCACCACAGCCGGGCCAGCCGGCGCGCCGCGCCGCTGGATGGGTACCTGCCGGGTTTGGCCGGTTTCGGGGTCGAGCGTCCAGAGGGCAAAGTCGTGCTCAAACACAAGCAGGCGGCCGTCGTACGATATGCTGGGCCACAGCAAGCGGCCGCTGATGAAACGCGTGACCTGCCGCGGCGTGGCATTAGCTTCCAAACCTACGGTCCAGATGTTTTCGGTGCCGCCCTGATCGGAAGTAAAGAACAGCTGCCGGCTGCCGGCGCCCCACATGGGCCACAGGGCCTTGGCACCGCGGGAGGTAAGGCCCCGGTAAGTAGGGGCGTTGCTGCTGCCTTGTCGCAACCAGATTTCGGACTCGTCGAGGTGGCTATGGCCGTGGCGCCACCACTGGCTGGACGCTATGCCGCGGGCTGCAAAGGCCAGCGTCTTGCCGTCGGGGCTGGGCGCGGCAAAAAACTCGTTGGCGTAGCGGTCGGCCGTAACGGCCGTGGGCGTCCCGCCGCCCGCCGGCACGCGGTAGATGTCGTTCATGCCCGCTATGTCGCGGCTGCTCGATGAGAAATACAGATACTTGCCGTCGGGCGACCAGGCATCCAGCTGGTCCAGGCCGTCGTCGAAAGTGAGCTGTTTCAACTCGCCCGAGGCAAAGTTGAGCAAATACACGTCGCCATTGCCGGAGCGGGTGGAAGTAAAGGCCAGCGACTTGCCGTCGGGCGAGTAGAGCGGGCGGCTTTCGGTGGCGGCGTGGGCTACGAGCAGCCGCGCCTCGCCGCCGGCTACAGGCACCGTCCAGACGTCGCCACCCGACACAAAGGCTAGTTCCTGCCGGTCAGGCGATACCGCGGGCTCCGTGAAGTAAGGCACTGCAGCCGGCGGCGCAGCCAAGGCTGGCACCGAGAGGATTGCACCTAAGGCGAGGGTGACGCGAAAGCAATGATATGATCGTGAAGAAAGCGGCATTCGTGGTCAGTATGGTGACGAAACGCTCTAATGTAAGAGCTTTCTGACGGAGGAATATCTTCAAACTTGTGTGGACAGTCGGATTAAGTCGGAGCCTGATTCAAATTAACTTATATAAATGTACCTGAAGTGGTTTGACGTTTTCCAGTACTCCCCTGGGCGGACAAACTTCGCCATCCCTGCTCACTGTACAAGTGCCAGCAATGCATCCGAAATGGCTGGCCAGGGTTGGTTCAGATCGATGGTGACCACGCGCACCGGGTAGCCGCCAAGTGTGTAGCGTAGGTCGGTTTCGTGGGTAGCAGCTGGGTAAAGCAAAATGCCTTCCAGCGCCTGACCGGACTCGGCCGGCTGATTTTGGAGGTAGGCATAAAGCTGGTACAGGTGTGGCGCGATGAGACGCTGCCGGTCGTAGTGCGGTTTTAGCGCGGCGGCGTAATACTTCGTGTCTAAGATGATTTTACGGTCGGGCGCTACCAGGCTGGTATCAGTAATCATGCTCGGTAACAGGGCCAGGTCGGCGGCTTGCTCGGCTTCGGCCTGCCAGCTGATGGTTTCAGACAACACCCGGTAGCGGCGCTGTTCAAGCCGGTAGAAGTTGCGCACAAACCGCTCGAAAATCTGCGCCATCAGGGTTTCGTCGCGGCGAAAATCGTGGAAGCGGGTACGCCCCACCGTATCGGTTTCTGGCAGCGCGGTGCGGTAAATCAGGTCGCAGACGTTCAGCAGAAAGCCCTGCGGGCTTGGCAGGTGCAGGCGGCGCACGGCGCGCAGCTCGGTGCGGGTGAAGGGCGCAGCGGTTACTTCTTCGGGAAAGCGGGCGCGCACCCGGCGCACTTCTTGGCGCAGGGCCGCGGGCAAGTGCCGGGTGCGGCCCAAAACTTCCAAGGTGCCCGCGAGCAGGTTGTTGAAGGCAGTGTCAGCCCCCAACTCATCATAAGCGCACACAGCGCGGCCCTGGCGTAGCAGGTCGCGGGCAATGGTGGGGCCGAGCAGTACCCGGCCGCGCAGCTCGGTGCGCTCCTCCAAGCGCTCGGCGTAGCCCAGCGGTAAGCCTTGCAGCAGCAGGCGCTTGGTGCCCACCAGCAGCATGTGCGTCAGCAACTCCAACGGCCGGTGAAAGGCGCTGGCGTCGACCTGCTGCCACTCGCCGGGATTGGGCAAGCGGTTCCAGGCGTAGCAGAGCAGGTAGTACAGGTTCTGAACGGGAATCACGGGTTTTATTCGGATTAGGCGGGTACCGTGGATTTAGGGCTAAGTAGCCTACTTGCCTGCGCGCCAAAGGGCCCTCCTGTTGGCTAAAACCACAGCATAATTCGACTACGCCGACAGCAGCCGTTGCTTATGCGCAGCTGCTTGGGCTGGCTGATCAAACCAGTAGTCGTCGAGCAGCGGCGCTATTTCCTGCTCCAGGACCAAGGTTAACCATGCGGCTGCGGCTTTGGCTTCGGTAGGAGGCTGGCAGAAGTAGCTGTGGCCTAGCTGAAAATCGGGTCCAAGTTCCGGGTCGGCGGCAATTGCCTCGTTGAGCTCGGTGAGGCGCACCAGCACACGTTCGGTCACGGCCGCTGGTACGCCGCGGGCTGTGAGCAAGCGGCGCAGCGGCTCGCCAAACTCCGGCTGCATGGGCACGAAGGCAAAGCGCCGGCGCAGGGCGTAATCCAAGGGGGCCAGGGAGCGGTCGGCAGTGTTCATCGTGCCGATGAGGTACAGATTATTGGGCACGAAGAAGCGCGGGGCATCGGCGGCCGAGTAGGGCAGGCGCACGGCGTGACGCGGGCCGCGCTTATCGGCTTCCAGCAGCACCAGCAGTTCGCCGAAGATGCGGTTGAGGTGGCCGCGGTTGATTTCATCAATCAGCAGGACGAAGGGGCGGTGCGGCTGCTCGGTGGCGCGGCGGCACACGTCGGGCAGCACGCCATCGGTTAGCTGGAAGCCGCCGCGGCCATCGGGCCGGAAGCCTTGCACAAAGTCTTCGTAGCTGTAGCTGGGGTGAAACTGCACCAGCTCCAGGCGGCTTTCATCGGTAGCGCCGAGCAGCAGCCACGCCAGCCGCCGGGCCAGAAAAGTCTTGCCAGTGCCGGGCGGGCCCTGCAGAATAAGGTTCTTTTTGCGCTCCAGTCCTGCTAATGCATCGTCGAGCTTGTCGGCTGATACGAACAGCTCCTGCAGCGCCGCTGCCTTGTCGTAAGGTTCGGACGTGCCCGAGCCGTACGTGGGTGCAGGTTCCTGCACGGGCGGCACTGGCGTGGCGGCTGTTGGTTTTTTGCCGACGGGCAGCGGCACCTCGTCAGCCGCTAAGCCAGTGTACAGCTGTTGCATGGCTTCCTGCGCGGCTACGTCGCCGTCGTGCGGTGAATTGGCCAGCACCGGGCGCTTGGTGGTCACGGTGAAGCTCAGACCTTCGAGCACCTGGTTGGTGGGCGTGCCGGCGGGTAGCGGCCACTCAGCATCCAGTTGGCCGGTAGCAAGGCGGAAAGCCAGTTCGGCTACCGGGCGCGGCGGGTAACGGCGGCCCCGAAATACCAGGTCATACACCGTGCTCGGCGTCAGCTCCAACGCCTCACGATCAATCTGCCGCAGGGCACGCAGCACGTACTCGCGGGTAAGAGCAGACAGATCGGCGGGGGCAGAGGGCGTGGCGGACATGCAGGCGGTAAGGTACAGGCAAAACGCCAACTGCGCCGGCGGAGTTCGGAAACGCGCCGGGTAGAAAAGCCGCGTCCCGCATTCGGCCTCTTTGGTCGAATGCGGGACATGCTGTCTTACGAAATGCTGGCTATTTGTTCCGCTGCTTGCTTTCCAAACCCGGATCAGCATTGCGCTGCGGGTCATGGGCCTTGTCGGGCGTGGGGTGACGGTTGCTCGTTTTCATGGTGTCCGGCCGCTGGTCCTCCTGGTTCTTACGAGCAGGGTCGGTATGCTGGGGCGTTTTGGGCACGTTGTTCTTAGACATGGCAAGGATTGGTTTTAGGGTGAAACCATGTGTTTGTGTACGTGCCAGCGGCCGTCGCGTTCAAGCAAAGAACAGTTAAGCGGCTGCTCCCGATGAGCTTACTCTACCCGGTGCTCCCGCCGAATGCCCAATTTTTTCATGCGGGCTTCCAGGGTTTTGGCGTTGATGTCGAGCAGTAGCGCCGCGCCGTTGGGGCCGCTTACCCGGCCGCCGGTGCGCTGCAGCGCCGCCAGAATATGGTCGCGCTCTTGCTCCCGCAGGGTCTTCAAGACTGTGTTTGACTCAAGTGCTACCTTTTCGGTTGCGGGCGCGGCTGAGGTGGGAGAGAAGCCCGCAAACTCCAGATACGTCCCCGTCGAGGCCATGACGGCGCGTTCAAGCACGTGCTCCAACTCCCGGAGGTTGCCGGGCCAGCGGTACTGCTGCAGCGCCTTCAGGTCGCGGGCACGCAAGTTACGCACAGGCTTACCGAGCTTCTTGGAGTAGCTTTCGAGCAGGTAACGCACCAGCGGCTCTACGTCGTCGGGCTGCTCGCGCAGCGGAGGCAAGTGCAACGGAAATACGCCGAGGTGGGAGTACAGGTCGGCGCGGAAGCGGCCGGCGGCTACCTCCTCTTCCAACACACGATTCGTGGCCGCAATGACGCGCACATCTGTCTGGATGACGTGGCGCCCGCCAATGCGCTCAAACTTCTTTTCCTGTAACACGCGCAGCAGTTTGGCCTGCAGATCCAAGGACAGTCCGCCGATTTCATCCAGGAAAATGGAGCCACCATCAGCCATTTCAAACTTGCCGATGCGCTGGTCGTGGGCACCTGGGAAGGCGCCCTTTTCGTGCCCAAACAGTTCCGATTCGATGAGCTGAGCCGGCAGAGCGGCACAGTTGATCTTGATGAGTGCTCGTTGCTTGCGCGAAGAGAGGCTGTGCAAAGAGCGGGCTACCAACTCTTTGCCGGTGCCGGTTTCGCCGGTGATTAGCACGGTACTATCCGTGAGAGCTACCTGCGAAACCCGCCCAAATACCTCCTGCAACCCGGGGCTGCCGGCCGCAAACTCCTCAAAGCGGGTCACAGCCGTGGTATTGATTTCGTCGATGAGGTAGGTCCGCTCCCGGTCTAACTGGTCGCGCTGCCTATTCATCTGCTCGAAGGCGGAGGTGTTCTGTATAGCCAGCCGAATCTGGGGCGCCAGGGATAGAATCAGCTCTAGCGAGTCTTCGGTAAAGGCCAGCGGCTCGCGGCTGGCCATAATCAGGGACACAGGCTGCTCGCCGGGCTCGTTGATCGGGGCACACAGCAGAGCCTGGGTACCCTGCTCCTCGTGAAAAAGGCGCAGCCGCGGGTGGTCGTTTAGAAGGGTATTTAATCCTTCTCCGATATAAATACCGGGTCGGGTAAACAGCTCCATCCGGGCCGATGCTACCCAGGCTTCCTCTGGCTGTTTTTCTAGGGTATTCTCGTCGAGCGGGGCGAAGGTGCCCTCTGGTCGCTTGCCAAACTGAGCAAAGCCCTGCATAGGAGCCGCAGGTATCTGCATCCGTACGCCTAAATAGTCGCAGGGAACCACTCGGTTGATTTCCGTAGCGAGGGCACGGAACATCTCGCCGCGCTCCGTAACGCGGAGCAAGGCGCTGTTCAAGGCCAACTGCAAGGTTTTTTCTTGCTCACGCCGCGCTAGGTCTTCAAAAGCCAGCGCGTTGGTAACGGCCACAGCCACCAAGCTGCCGATCTTTTCCAGCAAGTCAATATCCAGTAGGCTGAAGTTAGGCTGGCGCCTCGCCACCAACGACAGCAGCCCGATAAGCTGCCCACCGGTGCGCAGGGGCACCACGGTCAGGTAGCGCATACCTTGGTCGACCAACTCATAAAAGGGCGGAAAGTCAGTGCCCTCATTAAGCAGCTCGATTAGGTCGTAAATATGTAGGTGAAGCTTCCGCATGAAGCCCTCGATGGGAGTACCTTCGATGGGCATGCGCCCTAGTTTGCCCCTCTCGGGCAAGAGCAGGAGCACCTCGCCCATGTAGTCGCGCAGAAATACGCGCTGGTACTGGTGCTCGGTCTCGAAAGTGAGAATGGTAATGGCATCGAAGGGGAAAATCAGCCGCAGCTTGTCATTGATGGTACGGAATAGCGTCTCCTTGTTGCGGGTGGTTGCAATGGCTTCGTTAAGATGGAGCAGTAGGGAATCGTCTTGGGTCGGCATATAGTTGTGCTTCTGAATTAGCATAGGTGCAAGATTAGGAATTGCTTAAATATCAGCAGTACTTTCTTGAGGCATAGGCTTTATATGACTGTAAATCAACTTCAATAAAGCTTGCTATGGGATTTGTCAGAATTTTTTTAATAACTGTTTTAGAGCCTGTCCAACCTTGCTCTGAGCTTGGGTAGTAAAGCAACCCATTTGAATTCTAATACAGCACGAGTAGGTAAAAGCTGTTAACGGCCACGTGGCTCAGAGCCGTAGCTGCCCGTTACCCAACCGTAGGGTACCTTCTCTTGCGCCAGCCTCGAACCTTTACCTAACATATTCATCAGCACCGATGAACAGGTGCGCGACATTTAATGTGCGCCTGCTTTCCTGCTCATCATGCGCACCCGTTCCAGTGAGAACGTAGAGCTGAAAGCTGCAC